>NZ_OOGT01000006.1 GCF_900323515.1 Acinetobacter stercoris
GAATAGCTCTTTTGAGCTTTCATTTCATATTTTATTTGTTAGAATAATGCAAATGATAATATTTTTCATTTAAAGCATGACAGATCCCATACATCATCTATATCGAGAACATCACTCCTGGTTATACCAATGGTTAAAGCGTCGTCTAAGTAACTCAGAAGATGCAGCCGATTTGGCACAGGATACTTTCTTACGTATTTTAAAACGTAAGGAGCATTTGCACTTTGAACAGCCTCGAGCCATATTAACTACTGTTGCTAGAGGAGTTCTGGTCAATTGGTATCAGCGCCGTGAAATTGAGAAAGCTTATCTGGAAACTTTACAGATACATGCTGGTCGCTATGAGATTACCCCAGAACAAAAATTACAGGCGATAGAGTCGTTATGCTTGATCAGTCAATTGTTAAACCAGCTTTCAGACCGACAAAGACAAACGTTTATTTGGTCTCAACTGGAGGGGTTGACGCAACAGCAAATTGCTGAGCGTTTAGGTGTTTCTACACGGACTGTAATGCGAGATTTAGTCAGTGTATTGTCGCGATGTTTGAGTGTAATTGAATAAGGAATGTTGACATTGAATAAATCGGATATCTTGTCAGCAAAATAAATGAGTATATGAAAAATAATCAAATTTTTGACGAGGCAGCTGAATGGATCGTCAAAATGCAAAGTGCGCCATTGACAGATAAAGAAAGACAACATTTTGATGAGTGGCGAAAAAAAAGTGTATTACATGCTCAGGCATGGCATAAAGCTGAGTTATTTTTACAACATCTCGGCCATTTCCCAGAACAAGGCTATCATATTCTGCAAAAGAGTCATTCAGCTGCCCGAATCAATATGGCAAGCAAATTTATTTTGGCTTTTTTTATGTGCTTTGCAATGGGAGCATTATGGACATCAGACTGGAAAGACTATTATTTTTCTGATTATTCAACAAAAGTTGGAGAGTCAAAGCATATTGAGTTAGAAGATGGAACTCATATCGATATAAATACCCAAACAGCATTTGATCAAAAATATTCCGCTACACAACGTCAGCTCATTTTACATTATGGTGAAATTCAGGTGAAAACTGGTCATGAGTTTCAGCATCTTTATCGACCATTTACAGTTTCTACCTCAGATGCAGACATGCTGGCATTAGGGACAGTATTTAACGTACAGCATTTAAAAAACAAACAGAATCATACCTGTGTTGCAGTAATTGAAAGTGCAGTTAAAATTACATTAAAACAGAATCAAAAATATACAATGCTTAATCAAGGCGAACAAATTTGTTTTGATGCAGATCATTTTGAGCCCAAACAGCCATTAAACAGTAATACATATACCTGGAAAAATGGTGTCATTATGGCTGATGAACTGACACTTGAATCATTGCTGACTGAAGTTGGACGTTATCATCATGGACACGTTCACATACAATCAGAGCTAAGACAGCTTAAAGTATCAGGTTCGTACCCTGTAAATGATTTACATGCTTTAGGAAAGGCATTGGCATTGAGTTATCCTATTCAATTCGATTCTTATCTTTCCGATCGGATCGTTCATATTAAAAAAGATGAAAAGTCTGAAAGAAAAAATTAAAAAAAATGTCAGTTTTTAGGTTTTCTACTGGTAATTAAATTAAACAGTTGAAATGAGAAGACAAATGACATCCTTTGAAAACAGCTTGGCAATGCGTTTAAAGCAGGAAACAGCGGCAGATCATGAGCATATGCATCAACTGATGGCAAGAGCACAGGTTTTTGATAGCCGTCAGCAGTATGCAAAATTTATTTTGGCACAGTATCATTTTCAAAAGGATATAGAATACTTATTTGAAAATGATGACATTATCAAATTAATCTCTGATCTGGATATTCGTGGTCGTTCTGCTGCCGCAGCATTAGATTTACAAGATTTGAATGTGTGTGCTGAACATCAGGATTTAGCTACACGGCATGTAAGTTATCCGGAAGCGATTGGATGGATCTATGTTTCTGAAGGCGCAACTTTAGGTGCTGCATTTTTATTTAAGCAAGCTCAAAATGAATTAGGACTTTCCGCAGAATTTGCAGCACGAAATTTGGCAGCTTATCCTGAAGGGCGAGCAAAAGTATGGAAACGTTTTATTTCCGAAATTGATCAGGCAGATTTAAACAAAGAACAACGAGACTTAGTGATTCAAGGTGCAAAACAAGGATTCAAGCGTTTTGCTGAATTGCTTGATAAATTTGCTGCATCGGTCTGATGCGACTTAAATGAAAATCAAAGATTCAGAACAAGGCCATACAAGGGATGTCTCAGCATCCCTTTTATTTAGTCAAACTAAGTTACATACATCAGTATGGATGCGTGTTTTATTTATTACTCTTGCAATCATTTTTATTATTTTGGCTATTATCGGCATTATTTTACCAGGGATACCAACCGTTGATTTTCTGGTCTTGGCAGCATTTTGTGCCTCAAAAGGTTCCTTTAGATTACATCACTGGTTGTATTCACATCGTTTATTTTCTCCTTTATTAAAAGGATGGAGAAATATCGGGGGAGTGTCTAAATCCAGAAAAATATTCATGAGCTTGAGTATGCTGATGGCGTCATTATTCATTTATTTATCGGCATTACACCCACACTTTAAAATAGCTTTGGTTATTGTTTTATTCATCGTATTCATCTGGATTTGGACACGTTCCAAATAATTTTGCTTTTTTTGTCAGCTAATAGAAAGTAAACTGGTAATAGTAATTGAAAATGAAAATCATTTACTATTATGAGTTGCAGCTATGAATTTCAAGAAACAAACACTTACCTTTATGATCCAGGCATTATGCGTGGGAAGTGTTTTTGCAAATGTTTCTCAAACTTTTGAACGAAACAATACACACGATGAGTCAAAGTATTATCAGATCGCTGAAAGTCGGTTGGGGTATGTACTTTCAACATTTGCCGCTCAGTCAGGTGTAGTTTTAAGTTATGACCCCGTTATATTGAAAAATTTAAATAGTCAGGGGTTAAAAGGTCGTTATAGTGTTGAACAGGGTTTTAAACAGATCTTGAGAGATACCCCTTTTAATATCGGAAAAAGGGGAGAGACTTATATTCTTGTTCCAAAGGAAGTTCAGCTAAAACAATCAGACTTATCCGGGGCTAAGGACTTGATGTTACCTCCTGAATCTGAAGAAGTACCCCGACTGCAAAAAATTGTTGTAACTGCTCAGAAGAACCGGTTACAGCCCAACACCATTCAGCTGGATTCTGAACATATTCAACGTTTTCGAGGAACTGGAAATGGCGATGTTTTTTCAGATGTCACTGGTGTGCAATTAAACAGTATCCGGAATGAAGCTGGAGCTATAGATATTGGTATTCGGGGCGTACAAGGAGAGGGACGGGTACCTGTAGTGATTGATGGGAGCTTGCAATCTACTCATACTTTTCGAGGGTATCAGGGGGAAAGTGACCGTACTTATATTGACATGGATCTGGTTAGTAAAATTAGCATTGAAAAGGGTGCTTCGACCGACAAATTTGCTGTAGGTGGAATAGGGGGATTGGTAAAGGTCAGAACTATTGGTGTGGATGATGTTCTGTTGCCTGACAAACAGGCAGGTATGCTTATAAAAGGCAGTATTTATAACAACAATAAAACGCCAAAAATATCGACCCGTGCAGAAGAGCAGGAACATTATCTTCTGACTGATCGGTTAAGCCAGAGCCATTTTAATAATGGTTCAGGAACAGTTGCATTTGCCTACAAGACAGATTTATTTGATATTGTTACAGCATATAGTAAACGTTCAGTAGGCAATTATTTCGCAGGGAAAAATGGCTATGAAAGGTATAAAAAACTAGATGCTGATGTTGCTGTCGTAAATACAGGGCAAGAAGTTGTAAATACCAGTTATGAGTCTGACTCAGGAATTGTTAAATTCGGTATAAACTTGACTGATGAGCAAAGAATAGAAGCCAATTTTCGCAGACATATACAACATGCAGGCGAGGTCATGGCCGCATATTGGTATAAGCACTATCCTGATGATGGAACAGGGAGTGCTGCATGGTATGCTCCAGATGGTCGTGAAGCAATGCCTCAATGGGGGGGGGCAAAGCTGCTGTTAATTCGTATAGTACCAGTTATCATTATCATCCTAAAAATAATGCATGGGTTAATTTAGATCTGGGGTTTTGGAAGACGGATGCAAAGCTCAATCAGCGTAATGGTTTAGCAAGTGGAATGGGGAAATTTGCTGATCAATATCTGATTAGTTACCAAGATGACCGGATAGGATTTAATGTTGAAAATACCAGCAAATTCAGTATGCTGCCATTAAGTTTGCATTATGGTGCTACATATGATGAGCAGCGTGTAAAACCACAAAATTATTATAAAAATGAAGTTTCTAGAAATGGTGAACGCTCAGAAGCATCCGTGTTTTTAAACAGCTCACTTGAGTTTGCAAAATGGAACTTTAATTTAGGTGGAAAATGGCATCAAGCCAAAGTTAAAGACTATTCAGACGATTCGACCCGAAAGTTTGACGCAAAACTGGATTGGATTGCAGGTTTAAAATATAAAATCCATCCTAATATTGATGCTTACACCAAAATCTCAAATACATACCGTACCCCAAGTTTGTTTGAATCCACTATTTCAGGACAGACTTTTAGTTATGATCCTGATTTTCCTGTAAATCCAGAGAAAGCCGAAAACAAGGAGATTGGGTTTGTAGGGAACTTTGAGCATCTATTTTCTGCACAGGATCAATTCAAATTCAATTTGAATTATTTCCATAACAATACTCAAGATTATGTATCACAGGTCATGCTATATAAACCAGATCCTGAAGCTTGGTACCCTTATTCATTTACATTTGCAAACTATAATCGAGTGTTGTTAAAAGGGTTAGAACTTGATTTCTTGTATAACCATCCTTCATTTTTTGTGACTGCCGGTGGAATGTTGTATGAAAAACCAGAGATTTGCCCAGTCAAGTCTTCATCGTGTAATACAGTTGGTGACGCATGGAGTCTGATATCGACCCGTATTCCTCCACGTAAGACCTTTAATTTTACCGTCGGTAAGTATTTATTTGACCAGAATCTGACCGTAGGTGCACGCGTTAAATACCATTCATATAAGGAAAAGCCAAAAGGATGGTTAGAGGGAACAGGTGTAAGTGGTCGGGCAGTGATTAATGTGCCTTCAGAAACTTTGCTAGATATCTTTGCTAAATATAAACTTAACTCTCATGTGGATGTTTCATTGAATCTGGACAATCTTACCAATCGCTATGCTTTTGATACGGGCTCGGTTATTGCCATGCCAATTCCGGGAAGGACAATTCGGGCAGGATTTGAAATGCGCTTTTAACGCAGTTAAATTCAAAAGCCCAGGTCTTAAATAAGATTTGGGCTTTTTTACAAATCGGCATTTTTCAATTCCCTGAAAATAGCCTATATATTTTTAACCTGTGGTTGCTTATACTGTGCGGAAGTTTTCGGAACATTCTTTTTACACGTCATTCGTACTTTAATTTTTGAGAGTACATGATTGTGTACATATTTTTAGAGTAGTTTATGGCAGTTGCTAAAAAGTCTGTAAATATCAATAACATTCGTAACTTTTCGATCATTGCTCACATTGACCATGGAAAGTCGACTCTGGCTGACCGTTTTATCCAGATGTGTGGGGGCTTGCAAGACCGTGAAATGCAGGCACAAGTACTTGATTCCATGGAACTGGAGCGTGAACGTGGTATTACCATTAAGGCGGCTTCGGTAACATTGTACTACACCCATCCAAATGGGCAGGAATATCAACTGAATTTTATTGATACACCTGGGCACGTAGACTTTTCTTATGAGGTTTCCCGTTCTCTTGCTGCGTGTGAGGGTGCGTTGCTTGTGGTTGATGCTGCACAGGGTGTAGAGGCACAATCTGTAGCAAACTGTTATACAGCGATTGAGCAAGGTCTAGAAGTATTACCAGTTCTTAACAAAATTGATTTACCTCAGGCAGAACCTGAACGTGTCATTCATGAAATTGAAGAAATCATTGGAATTGAAGCCACGCACGCACCAACGTGTTCTGCAAAAACAGGATTAGGCGTTGATGGTGTACTGGAAACACTGGTAAATGTGATTCCACCACCAGAGGGTGACCGTGAGGCACCACTGCAAGCGCTTATTGTAGATTCCTGGTTTGATAACTATCTCGGTGTTGTTTCACTTGTGCGTATCAAACAAGGTCGTGTGCGCAAAGGCGATAAAATGCTTGTGAAATCTACAGGGCAAACTCACATTATCACATCGGTTGGTATCTTTAATCCAAAACATACAGAAACTGATATGTTAGAAGCTGGTGAAGTTGGTTTTGTGATCGCAGGAATTAAAGACATTTTCGGTGCGCCTGTAGGGGATACGATTACACTTGCATCAACACCAGAAGTGGCAACTTTACCAGGGTTCAAAAAGGTAAAACCTCAAGTATATGCAGGATTATTCCCGATCGATGCAAGTGACTTTGAACCATTTCGTGAAGCACTGCACAAACTACAGATTAATGATTCAGCATTATTTTTTGAACCTGAAAGCTCTGATGCTCTCGGTTTCGGTTTCCGCTGTGGCTTCTTGGGAATGCTACATATGGAAATCGTACAAGAGCGTTTAGAGCGTGAGTATGATCTCGATCTGATCAGTTCTGCACCAACTGTGATTTATGAAGCATTGATGAAAAATGGTGAAACCAAATACATCGATAGCCCATCAAAAATGCCAGATGGTTCAACGGTTGAAGATTTGCGAGAGCCAATTGCCGAGTGTCATATTCTTGTTCCTCAGGAATATCTGGGCAACGTCATGACACTTTGTATTGAGCGCCGTGGCGTACAAAAGGATATGAAATTTTTAGGTAATCAGGTTTCTTTAACCTTTGAAATTCCAATGGCTGAGGTCGTGATGGATTTCTTTGATAAGTTGAAATCATGTTCACGTGGTTTTGCATCACTTGATTATAACTTTGTACGCTTTGAAAGTTCATCATTGGTTAAAGTTGATGTGTTAATTAATGGAGAAAAGGTTGATGCGCTGGCAATGATCTGTCACCGTAATGACGCACGTCATCGAGGTATCGCACTGGTTGAAAAAATGAAAGACCTGATTCCACGTCAAATGTTTGATGTAGCAATTCAGGCAGCGATTGGTGCCCAGATTATTGCGCGTTCAACAGTGAAAGCCATGCGTAAAAATGTATTGGCAAAATGTTATGGTGGTGATGTTTCACGTAAGAAGAAATTGCTTGCGAAACAAAAAGAAGGTAAGAAACGTATGAAACAAGTGGGAAGTGTTGAGATCCCGCAAGAAGCGTTCTTGGCTGTATTGAAAGTAGAAAGATAATAAGGTAGAGGTTTCCTAGCTCATGGATTTTGATTTTAATTTGATTCTGGTACCTGTCACACTGATATTTTTTATTGTGTGGCTACTTGATAAGTTAGTGTTTAAACAACGTGTGACGAAGGGACGGAATAATGAAAATTTCTTAATCACATGGGCTTATGATTTCTGGCCAGTTTTAGCTGTTGTACTGTTCTTGCGTTCTTTCTTATTTGAACCATTTAATATCCCATCAGAGTCAATGGTGCCGACACTCAAAACAGGTGATTATATTTTGGTTAATAAATACCAGTATGGTGTTCGTTTACCAATTACCAATACCAAGTTTATTAATGTAGGTGACCCACAGCGTGGGGAAGTTGCTGTATTTCGTTATCCTGAAAATCCCAAAATCAGTTATATCAAACGTATAATTGGATTACCTGGTGATGAAATTAAATTCGAAAATGGGGTCTTGTTTATCAATGGTCAAAAACAGGAACGTACATTTGCTTCAAATACAATGATTGCTGCGAAAGCGAACTTAAATGGTCAAGAGCAGGAAATTGACTTGGCTGGTAAAAAATATAACTCTGCTTTAGGAGAGCATAAGTTTAATACTCAGGAAATCGATTCCGAGCAGTCTGATCCAGCTGCTAAAGCACTGGTACAGGGTATTGAGCGTATGTATCCACTTTCTCATAATCAAAATTGGGAAGTAAAAGTGCCGGCAGGACATTACTTTGCAATGGGCGATAACCGGGATCAGAGTTCAGATAGTCGTTTCTGGGGATTCGTTCCTGAAGAAAATTTAACAGGTCATGCAGTCTATATCTGGATGCATAAAGAACCTGGTTTGCACTTACCTTCTTTTGACCGTAATGGTAAAATTAATTAATAAAAAATTATAAACCACCTTTGGGTGATAAAAATGTGGAAGTTTCAGCAAGGCGCATCGCGCCTTACTCTTTTATTGGGGATGGTAGCCTTTATTTTAATTGTCAAATTTTTATTGGCAATATGGCCTGCCTATTGGGATGATCGTGTGATAAATACCAAGATTCAGGAGCTTTTAAAAGAAGCCCCGGAAGATATCACACCATCAACCTTTATGACTCAAATGAGTCAAGGTTTGGAAATGAACAATATCAGAGACTTAAAAGTCAATGATATTGTGAAAGTTTCAAAGGAAAAAGGTCTTAAAGTGACTAAAAACTATGAAGTAAGAAAGTATTTCTTATTTAATATAGATTTAGTCCTCACATTCGAGAAAAGTTTTGATCAAAGGTCAGTCAAAAGTAAGTGATCCTCGCTTACCTAGTCGCATCGGTTATCAGTTTAAACAACCTGAGTTATTGCAACTTGCGCTGACACACCGATCGGTGAGCCATAAATACAACTATGAGCGGCTAGAGTTCTTAGGTGACTCATTGTTGGGGATGATCATTGCAAATTATTTATATCATGCTTATCCTCATGAAAATGAAGGTCGCTTGACGCGTATGCGTGCGACCCTGGTTCGTCAGGAAGCTTTAGGCAAAATTGCAAATGATTTAAAACTCAGTCAAAGTTTAATTTTGAGTACGGGTGAACTGAAATCAGGTGGTCATCATCGTGAATCAATATTGGCAGATACTGTAGAAGCCATTATTGGTGCAGTTTATGTTGATTGTTCTGATTTGACCATTTTGCAAAAAATTGTTCTAAAATGGTATGAACCTTATTTAGAAAATATAGAACCTACTGATCAACTTAAAGATCCGAAATCCAGGTTACAGGAATATCTACAAGCTCGTAAAAAACCCTTACCACATTATGAGGTTGTAGATATTCAGGGTGATGCACCAAACCAGCATTTCAAAGTAGAATGTATAGTAGAAGACTTACCGAAAATGATGGGTGAGGGATCTAGTCGCCGTTTTGCCGAGCAGGCAGTTGCGGCGGAAATTTTAAAGTTATTGGAGCAATAACCTTCATGTCGATTCAAAATGATCAAAACAATGTTGATCAAAACACTGAAACTCATGATTCTGAAACACAAAATAATGAGCAACAGGGGAATGATCTCATTGATCAGTTTTTTAGTTCACAAGGTGTAACTATTCCTGCTGATTATAAAAGCGGGTTTGTTGCTATTGTTGGACGCCCAAATGTAGGTAAATCTACGTTAATGAATCACTTGTTGGGGCAAAAGCTATCGATTACTTCACGTAAGCCTCAAACAACCCGTCATAAAATTATTGGAATTGATACGCGTGAGAAATCTCAGGCAGTATTTGTAGATACACCTGGAATGCACAAAAAAGAAGTACGTGCGATCAATAAAATGATGAATCGTGCAGCTCATTCTGCACTTCGTGATGTCAATTTGGTGCTCTTCGTTGTTGATGGTCAGAAATGGACTCAAAACGATGATTTAGTGCTTGAAAAGCTTAAAAATGCTGAAATGCCTGTGGTTTTGGTGATCAATAAGATTGATACGCTGGAAGATAAAAAGACATTATTGCCTTTGATCAAAGAGCGTACCAAGCTTATGAATTTTGTTGAAATTGTTCCTGTTTCAGCACTTCGCGGCGCAAATCTGGATCATCTTCGTGAATCGATTGAAAAATATTTACCATTTCAACCGCCACTGTATTCAATGGATCAAATCACAGACCGCTCAGAGCGTTTTCTTGCAAGTGAAATTATTCGCGAGAAAATTATGCGTCAGTTGGGTGAAGAGTTGCCATATGATCTGACAGTACAAATTGAATCATTCAAAACCGAAGAAGAAACCATCAATGAAAAAACAGGTAAACTAAAGCCTGCATGTACTTACATTGATGCAACCATCTTTGTAGAAAGAACTGGACAAAAAGCCATTGTGATTGGTGAAAAGGGTGCCAAGCTTAAACGTATCGGTATGGATGCCCGTACGGATATGGAAAAAATGTTTGAACAGAAAATCATGTTAACACTCTGGGTGAAAGTGAAAGGTGGTTGGTCAGATGATGAACGTGCCCTGAAAAGCCTCGGATATAGTGATATTTAACCTTTAAAAAAGTGAGCTGTGATGATTAAAGTTTTAACCGTTCTTGCATGTGTCTTTATGCTACAAGGCTGTATTACGAAAATTGTTACAGTTCCAGTAAAGGCTGCCTATGGTGTGACTAAAGGTGTGGTAAAAGGAACTGCTGCAGTTGTAGATGCCGTTATCCCGGATGGTGATGATGATAAAGATAAGAATAAAGAAGATAAGGACAAAGATCAGGAATAATTTTGAAATAACATGCGTAATGAAGTCCTGCATGGTTATTTGATCCATCATCGAAAATACCGTGAACGTAGCCATATTGTGCACTTATTTACACAAGAGCATGGTCGTGTTGACGGTATCTTGAGACAAACCCCACCCCCTCAATATCAGCCTATCTGTTTGCAAGCTTCTGGTAAGGGAGAATTAAAAAACTTCTCCAAACTGGAAATTGTGAATCAGCCTATTTTTTTCTATGGAGATGCTTTTTTTTCAGGATTTTATCTGAATGAAATCATTTTAAGACTGTGTCCACTAGAAGAAAGCATGCCTGAGACCTTTGAGCAATATCATATTACGCTTGAACATTTACAGAAACTGGCTGACCACCCCGAACCCAATATTTTTTTAAGGCAGATTTTGCGACAGTTTGAGCACGCCTTAATCGAAGAGCTGGGATATCCATTGGATTATGAATATGATTCAATGCAAAATTTGATTCAACCCCAACAAAGATACCAATTTCAACTTTCAGATGGGTTTATTCCTGTTTCGCATACATCATCAGCGACACTTGTTGGCTCACAGATTCAAAGCATGCGAAATTATGAAAAGGGTAGGGATTTTAATCCGGAACAGTTACAATTGTTGGGGAAACTCTATCGTCAGATGATTTCAGCACTTTTAGGGGATCGCCCTCTAAAAAGTCGTCAACTGTGGATTCAAAATTTTCAATCAAAATCTTAATTTAGGACATCATTATGGCTGCTTTGTTGGGTGTAAATATTGACCATGTGGCGACTTTGAGACAAGCTCGTGGTACAACTTATCCTGATCCTGTAAATGCTGCGTTGATTTGTGAAGCAGCTGGTGCACAGGGGATTACATTACACTTACGCGAAGATCGCCGTCATATTCAAGATGATGATGTACGTCGTATGCGCCCAGTATTGAAAACAAAAATGAATCTGGAAATGGCTGTAACTGATGAAATGGTTGCTATTGCAAAAGAAGTAAAACCACATCATGTTTGTTTCGTACCTGAAAATCGTCAGGAGCTTACTACAGAAGGTGGTCTGGATGTTGTAGGTCATTTTGAACATGTCAAAGCCGCAACACAGGAATTGAATGCGATTGGTGTGGATGTTTCTTTATTTATTGATGCTGATTTTGCACAGATTGATGCCGCAATTGCGTGTGGTGCTCCAACAATTGAATTGCATACTGGGCGTTATGCTGACGCAACAAATGAATTAGAACAACAACAAGAATTAGAGCGCATTGTAAAAGGCGCTGAATATGCTGCAAGCAAAGGACTTGTAGTGAATGCTGGACATGGTTTAAACCTTGATAATGTTCAAGTAATCGCAGCTATTCCTCAAATTAATGAACTTAACATTGGTCATTCTATTATTGCGGATAGTATTTTTGTGGGATTGGCACAAGCTGTACGTGAAATGAAGGCCGCTATAAAAGCTGCGAGATAGTTTATGTCAAATATTGATTATGATGCTTTAATGAAGCCCGTTATAGCATTTTTGGGGTGTGAGACACCGAAAGCATGGCTTGATGAGGCTGTGAATAATCTTGAAATTTTAATGCAAGACCATGCCAACTGTGAAAAAAAAGCCGCTGGTACAGCCATGAACCTGATGTTCCGTTATAGTTTTTTTACGGATTTACAGGTCAAGCTTGCACAATTGGTACGTGAAGAAATGTTGCACTATGAGCAAGTCCTTGAGTTTATGGCAAAGCGTGGTCAGGCATGGCAAGGTCTAAGCGCGGGACGCTATGCAGGAGGATTACGTAAAGAAATACGTACCTATGAACCTGAGGCATTGATTGATGTATTGGTGATTGGTGCATTTGTAGAGGCACGTTCATGTGAGCGTTTTTACTCGCTTGCACCATTGGTAGATGATGAGCTAGGGCGTTATTATCGGTATCTGTTAAAATCTGAATCACGCCATTATGAGGATTATCTGGCACTTGCTTTAGATGTGGCTAAAACTGCGAAACTCAAAGACCCGGAAGAAGATATACAAAGTCGCATTGAGCATATCCGTGAGGTTGAAAAAAATCTGATTTTAACGCCTGACAAGACTTTCCGTTTTCATAGTGGGATACCAGAGACTGTTGCTGCTTAAATTTTAAAATCCTCTAATATAGAGGATTTTTATTTTTGGATAAGCATGGCAAGGATGGTGGGATTAAGACATTAGATGTATAAAATGGAAAATTATTCAATAACTTGAGAAAAACGGGTTATTCAGAACGGGTATGTTTTTTGATCATAAATGGATGAGTTATTGATTTGGATCATACAAAAAAACGCAGCCCCAAAATGAGAAAAAGGGCTGCGCGGTAACGATCATCCATCTGGAGATATAGATGACCGCTTGAAATAAAACATACAGCGATAATCTTATACTTATATAGGGATTATTGATGGATTTTCAATCAGTTTTCAAAACATTTTTCCATTGAAAATACTAAGCCATAGAGTGAATTCCGAAGATATTCCCTTCAGTATCAATACCTAAAACAATGTTGCCATATTCTCCAATAGAGGTTTTAGGCATGTGGATTTTTCCATTAGCCTGTTCGATTCTGGCAGCTTCAATTGCACAGTCATCACTCGTAAAATAAACAACTGTACTATTGCCACCGGCTTGTATGCCTTGCATCTGAACCAGAGTCCCTGTTGCACCATACCTTTGCATATCTGAAGAGAATACCCACATTTGCATAGATGAATCTGGTGTATCGAGCCGAGTTAATGTTGTATTAAAAACTGTTTGATAAAACTTTTTAGCTCTATCTATATCATTGACATAGATTTCAAACCAACATGCTGGATTAATCATTTTTGAGCCTTTTAAAAGCTTAAATTTTTATATTTATATATTAAATCTGAATGATGAAATTGTTTGTTATTTAATCGTTTCAATATAAAAAAAGAGAACCGAAGTCCTCTTTTTTTACTTTTTAATTAATGGCGTGCAGCTTTTCCTTCATCAACTGCTTTGACGATTGGCGCTTTAACCAATGGCTTAGGTGCTTCAACCAAAGCAAGTGGTAAAATATCATCAATACTTTTCACTGCTTTAATTTCCAGACCATCCTTCACATTTTGAGGGATTTCAGTCAAGTCACGTACGTTTTCTTGTGGAATAAATACCAGTTTTACACCACCACGATGCGCTGCTAACAGTTTTTCTTTCAAACCGCCGATACGCATTGCACGACCACTCAGACTGGTTTCACCTGTCATGGCAATGTCAGGGCGAATCGCAATGCCAGTGAAAGCGGATACAAGTGCAGTAGTCAAGGCAAGACCAGCAGATGGACCATCTTTTGGTGTTGCACCTTCTGGCAAGTGAACGTGTACATCAGTTTCTTCAAAACGAGAAGCTTCTATACCCAGTTCATCTGCACGCGTACGAACTACAGTCATGGCAGTAGTAATAGACTCTTTCATTACATCACCAAGCGAACCTGTGGTAATGAATTTGCCTTTACCTTTTACAGCCGCAACTTCAATGGTTAGCAATTCGCCACCAACTGAAGTCCAAGCCAAGCCATTGACACGACCTACTTGCGCTTCTGTTTCAGCCATACCATAGTCAAACTTATGTACGCCTAGATATTCTGGTAGGTTTTCAGCCGTTACATCCACATGCAGATTTTTAGCTTTCTTACTTACAGATTCTTTTACAACCTTACGTGCAATTTTAGAAACCTCACGTTCAAGGCTACGTACACCAGCTTCACGAGTATAACGACGAACAATGTCGCGAATCGCTTCTTCATGAACAGTCAATTCTTTGGCACGTAAACCATTGTTCTTGATTGCTTTAGGAACAAGGTAACGCTCTGCAATATTGACTTTTTCATCTTCGGTATAACCTGGTAGACGAATCACTTCCATACGGTCAAGCAAGGCTTCTGGAATGTTCATGCTGTTCGCGGTACAGATAAACATCACTTCAGACAAGTCAAGATCAAGATCAAGATAGTGATCGTTAAACTTGTTGTTTTGTGATGGATCAAGTACTTCAAGTAAAGCGGAAGCTGGATCACCACGGTAATCTTGTGCCATCTTGTCAATTTCATCGAGTAGGAACAATGGGTTCTTCACACCGACTTTTGTTAATGACTGCACAATTTTACCTGGCATCGCACCGATATACGTACGACGGTGTCCACGGATTTCTGCTTCATCACGTACACCACCTAAAGCCATGCGAACAAATTCACGACCTGTAGCTTTGGCAATGGATTCACCTAAAGAGGTTTTACCTACACCCGGAGGTCCAACCAGGCAGAGGATAGGGCCTTTAAGTTTTTTCACACGAGATTGAACAGCCAGATATTCAACAATACGTTCTTTGACCTCATCTAAACCATAATGGTCAGAATCAAGGATTTCCTGAGCTTTTGCCAAATTGATGCTGACTTTGCTCGCTTTGTTCCAAGGTGTATCTAAAATCACCTCTAAATAGTTACGAACCACAGCCGCTTCACTAGATGCAGGTTGCATCGCTTTGAGCTTACGGAATTCAGCTTCAGCTTTTTTACGTACATGTTCTGGTAAATCAGCTTCTGAAAGACGTTTTTCAATCTCAGCAACGTCGTCTTCAGCACCGCCATTCATGTCGGAAAGTTCACGCTGAATAACCTTCATTTTTTCATTCAAGAAGTATTCGCGTTGATTTTTTTCCATTTGACGTTTTACAGAATCATGTAAGGTCTGTTCAATTTGTTGCTCTTCTGACTGTTGCAACAAATAGGTCATGAGTTCTTGTAAATGTGCTTCAAACTCATCATGTTCCAGGAACTTTTGTTTAATATCAATATTTAATGGAACCCGGGTCGCAACAAAGAAAACTAATTGTAATAAATCATCAATTTTATTTGCTGCTGCGATCAATTCACGGGCATTACGTAGTTTTGCTTCTGCATATTGAGAGAACAAGGCACGTAATTCTTGCACACGTGTGTCTTTAGTATCCTTGTCTAAAGATACAGTCATAGGGCTAAGCTTGTGTTCAGCCGTCAAATATTCACCATTATCGATGATTTTTTCGAGTTTCGAACGGTGCAAGCCTTCGATAAGGACTTTTATACAGTTTTCATCATTTTCGTGATTCACAACTTGCACAATCTTCGCGACAGTACCGTATTGATAAAGGTTGTCGTGATCAATTTCTTCTGTAAGAGAATCTTTTTGTGCAACTAC
Organism: Acinetobacter stercoris; assembly: GCF_900323515.1. GTDB lineage: Bacteria > Pseudomonadota > Gammaproteobacteria > Pseudomonadales > Moraxellaceae > Acinetobacter > Acinetobacter stercoris. The sequence continues at coordinate 15,837 of NZ_OOGT01000006.1, forward strand.
AAATACTAAATTGTCACTGTTACGAGCCACATCAACTGCATTGATCGATTTTTCACGACCCACAAATAACGCAATTTGCATGTGTGGATAAACCACAACATCACGTAGCGCTAATAGTGGTAATACACTTGGAACCTGAGGCTCTAAGGTTTTTTCATTCATAATAATTTCAGACATGGGCACTCCTAATGAGTGACAACGGTGTTGCCATGAAAATTATAGTGATGGGTATTTGGAAAATTACAAGGGCTTCACATCATAAAATGTTTAATTTTTCGTAAGTGTATGATTGTTAAATGTTCAAATTTTCCATTATTGACTCATTTGACGCTTAAAAATGTAGAAATGATGAGGAATCAGTAAAGCATCCAAAGCTTGATCCCATTTATTTCGAATTAAATTTTCATGCAATAACTGAAAATCATGTGCCAGCCCTAAACGGAATGGTTTAGTTAAAGCCGTTGCCAAAGTACGATCATAAAAACCGCCACCCATTCCCATTCGGGTGCCAGAGGTGTCACATGCCAGTAATGGCATGATTAATAAGTCAAGATGATTGACATTAAAGCCACGACTTGCCATAGGTTCGAGCATCCCCAATCGATGATAGGAGAAACGTTTACTACGATACTGATGTTGCGTGATTTTTACCCACACCAGTTTGTTATTCATGTTACAAATCATGGGTAAATAGACTTGTTTGTGATGGCTAAAACAATATTCAATGATTTTGTTTGTCTGTACCTCTCCAAAAGCATCGAGATATATGCCAATTTTATGAGAATGAATAAATTTTGAAGAATGGATCAGTTTTGACCAGATGATTTGTTCTGTTTGTTTTTGTTGAAAACGAGAAATATTCCTACGCTTTTTTCTGAGTTGTTTACGTAATTCATGACTTTGTTTGGAAATTTTCATATCAAAGCTTTCTATAAATGGATGTTAAATACAGATTGTTCCTATTTTATTGTTTGAGTGCTTTTAAAATCGGGCAGCAGGTATCTGTAGTGGTTTTGCATTCATCAATCCATGTACTTAAACGAACTTTTAAAGATTGTAATTCACGAATACGTTGATCAATTTTTTCCAGACGTTGTTCGATGACATGACGTACTTTTTCACGATCATCCAGCTCTAAATGAAGCAGTTCCTGAATTTCGCTGAGTTGTAATCCGGCATCTTTGGCTTTTTGGATAAAGCTCAATGTTTCAATATCTTGATCGTTGTAATAGCGGTAATTTGCTGTTGTTTCCGGAATTCGCATTAAGCCGATCCGTTGATAATAACGAATGGTTTCCACATTGAGATGGCATTGTTTGGCAAGTTTTCCAATGGTTAGCATATAAACCTCACAAAAAGACTTGACTCTGTACTCAGGTACAGACTTTATCCTATCATAATTGAATAAGAAAATAGGGGAATCTCATGAGTGGGCAACAAAAAACTTCTTGCTGTTCTGGGCATGGTTCTACATTAACATTGGTGAAAAATGATCCGGTGTGCGGTATGAGCGTGTCTGAAGATTCGACACATTTTTCAGAATATAAAGAAAAGAAATACCTTTTTTGCTGTCAGGGTTGTAAGCAGAAATTTGAACAAAATCCACAATCCTTCTTACAGGAAAAGACTCAAATTTCAGAGGGATGTGGCTGTTCCAAACATAAAGAAAGCCCAAAGGATTCCGGTTCAGCCCAGGATTTACATCATTTTAAAAAAGATGAGAAAGCGCATTGTTGCGGTGGGAAAAACACCGGTCATCATTCTCATAAATATTTAAATGATGCGGCTATATTTATGCCAGTGACCACCAATTCTAAAGCAAATACAGTGGAAACAGTGACTGATCCTGTTTGTGGTATGCAGGTTAAAACGGATTCCCAATATCACAGTGTTTATCAGGATAAAAACTATTATTTTTGTTCTGAAAATTGTCAAAATAAATTTAACACCAATCCAGCTCAATATATCAAAACAGAAGTTAAGTCTTCATGTTGTGGTAGTGACAAAAAAGTTGAAGTCAAAACTTCAGGTTGTTGTGGAGGACATGAACACAGCCACCATGACCATTCACAACATGCGCATCATCAGACACATACAGCAATAGACCCTGTTTGTGGGATGTCAGTTGATACCAGTACAGATTTAAAAACCGATTATGAGGGGAAAACCTATTATTTTTGTAATCCATCATGTTTGTACAAGTTTCAAAATGACCCAGAGCCATACCTGATTCCACATGATCAGCGGGCTGTACCTGAGGGGATGGATGATGTTTTGTTTACCTGTCCGATGGATCCCGAAATCGTGCAAAAAGGTCCAGGGACATGTCCGATCTGTGGTATGGCTTTAGAGCCGATGCAACCGAGTTTAGATGAGGGACCAAACCCGGAATTGGTCGATTTTTCAAATCGTTTTTGGAAAACCCTACCGCTGACTTTGATTGTTTTTGTTTTAGCTATGGGCTCTCATATTCATGCCTTTATTTCTCCACATATTCAACCATGGATTGAACTGGTCTTATCTATTCCTGTTGTACTTTGGGCGGGTCTGCCTTTTTTACAACGTTGCTGGATTTCGTATAAAACCTGGCATCTGAATATGTGGAGCCTGATTGGTGTCGGGATACTGGCTGCATTTATTTATAGTGTTGTTGCAACAGTATTTCCATCCCTAGTTCCTGTTCAAGCTAAAACAGGACATGGTGTTGCAGTGTATTTTGAAGCGGCATGTATGATCGTATCTTTGAGTTTGCTTGGTCAAATCATGGAATTGAAAGCACGCTCGAAAACGGCAGATTCATTACGTGCACTTTTAAAATTGCAACCAAACACGGCAAAACGAATTGAAGATGGTCAAGTTGTAGAAGTTGAAATTAGTGATGTTAAAGAGGGAGAGATATTACAGATTTCATCAGGTGAGCAAATCCCTTTAGATGGTATTGTCATTGAGGGGAAAACCTATGTCGATGAATCCATGATGACTGGAGAACCTGCAGCAGTTAAAAAAGAGGTGAATGATAAAGTCATCGGAGGAACAGTCAACCAGCAAGGTTCAATTCGTATCCAGACCACTGCTGTAGGCACAAATACAACTTTGGCAAAAATGATACAGGTCGTTGCTGATGCCCAACGTTCAAAAGCGCCTTTACAAAAAATGGCTGATGTCGTGGCTAAATACTTTGTCATGATTGTATTGGGGATTAGTGTAATCACTTTTATTGCCTGGATGTTCTTTGGAGCGAGTTTTGATTTGGCATTAATGTGTGCTGTTTCCGTCCTGATTATTGCCTGTCCATGTGCACTAGGTTTGGCGACACCTATGTCTGTTATGGCAACGACGGGTAGAGCAGCACAAAAAGGTGTGTTGTTTAAAGATGCAGAGGCGATAGAAGCATTAAGTAAGGTGGATGTGGTTGTCGTCGATAAAACGGGTACTTTGACAGAAGGTAAACCAGGTGTATCCAAAATCGAGGTCTTATCTTCAAATCTGGATCAAAGCCACGCTGAACTATGGATTGCATCTGTTGAGCAATATTCAACCCATCCGATTGCGGAAACATTAACAAGATTAGTATCTCCAGAACAATTATTGGCGGCTCAGGATTTTGAAGATGTAACTGGCTTTGGCGTTAAAGGACGTCTTCAAAATCAAATGCTTTATGTGGGGAGCCAAAAGTTATTGGATAATTTGGGACTGAAAATAGATGCAGATCACTCACACAAAATTGATCAGTTACGCTCACAGGGAAATGCGCTTAGTTTTCTGGCAAATGAGCATGAAGTCCTTGCTTATATTGCGATTAAAGATGCAATTAAAGCCAATGCCAGGCAAGTAATTGATCAGCTACATGCTGATGGTATAGAAGTCGTTATGGCAACAGGTGATCATGAGCAAAATGCTCAACTGGTTGCTGACGAGCTTGGAATTCAGCAGGTATATGGTAATTGTGATCCGACTGAAAAGCTAAGTATTGTTCAGAAATATCAAGCTCAGGGCAAAGTTGTAGCGATGGCAGGTGACGGGATCAATGATGCACCAGCACTCGCTCAGGCTAATGTGGGGATTGCTATGGGTACAGGTACAGATATTGCTAAACAGACAGCACAGGTTACTTTGGTCAAAGGTGATATTCGTGGTGTAGCTGATGCTTTACATATGGCAAGACAGGGTGTGAAAAACATGAAACAGAATTTAGGTTTTTCATTTATCTATAATGGATTAGGTGTACCAGTGGCAGCAGGTATTTTTTATCCTGTTTTAGGTATTCTGCTCACACCGATGTTTGCTGCGGTGGCGATGTCTTTAAGTTCATTATCCGTAGTACTTAATGCACTCCGTTTGAATCGTTCCTGATGTGGTAAATGCTTAATTGCTACTAATTCTCAGGCTATGGCAGATGTTTATTGATAAAATCTGCCATAGTTATAAGATTGACATTAAGTACATAGAGAGTGTCGAGAAAGATCAAACAGATGCAAAGAAAAATCTCATTAATAGAATCAAGATTCAGTTTATTTAAAAGTCTGGTTTTCATTATATCCTCTCTTCAAAAGACTGTTTATTACAAGCACCCTGAATCATCGATAGCTGTAGTTGTTGGCTTTATAAAAATCAAGATTTATTCAGATAAAAATAAGACGAATATTTAATTTATTGTTCCATTAAAATTAGTGTGGCACTTTGATTGTTTTTTGGTTATCTTTATTGCATGCAACATGCTATAACGTGAATGTAATATTTCATTGATGAATTGAATAGAAATAAAACTTATCTAAATAAGATATCGATTTAGGTATTTTCACCACCTGAATCATAGACAAGGAGCGACGAAGAGAAGATGGATTACTGTTTATCGCCTTTGGAACATTTTCAGAAAATCAATTTTCTGGTTCCTGAAGGAGCATGTGACACTCATGCGCATGTAGTTGCTGAAGATATTGAACAATATCCCATGGTCGATACGAGAAGTTATACCCCACGTCCTGCGACCGAACAAGATTATTTCAAAATGCTGAAACAGACAGGAATGTCACGTGGAGTGCTGGTTCAAATCAGTGTTTATGGCACGGATAACCGGTATATGCTTGAAGTGCTATCACGCCATCCAGACCAGCTTAGAGGTATAGCTGTAGTTGATGCCGATATTTCAGAAAATGAACTGGAACGGATGCACCAATTAGGGGTAAGAGGGCTTCGAATTAATGTGTTATTTGGTGGTGGCATTGGTTTTGCAGCGATGGAACGATTGGCAGATAAAATCAAAAGTTTTGGCTGGCATATGCAGTTTTTAATGGATGCGGCTGATATTCCAGAACTTATGCCCAGATTACAAAAATTACCTGTCATCGGGGTGGTTGATCATATGGGACATACCCCTGTCTCCTCAGGACTTGAAAGTCCTGCAATGAAAGGTTTGACACACTTGATGGAAGAGCATGGCTGGTGGGTCAAACTGTCAGGTGCTTATCGTATCGGTGATAATTTTCCAAATTTTATGGATGTCAATCAATGGGCAAGAAAGTTGTATCAGACAGCACCTGAACAATGTGTATGGGGGAGTGACTGGCCACATGTCGCACTTACTCAAATGCCGGATACGGGGGCTCTATTAAATCAGTTAGAACTTTGGCTACCAACGGAACAAGACCGTAAAAAGGTACTCGTTGATAATCCACAAAAGCTTTATGGATTTCCAGCAATGACCTAAGAATAGGGAGAAGGAAAATGCTTTGGTTTAGGGAATTGAACAAAACTGAAAAAAAAACATTTATTGGTGCATTTGGTGGATGGGCAATAGATGCTTTGGATTTCATGGTATTTACATTTGTTATTTCAACGTTGATCACACTGTGGGGCATAGATAAAAGTCAGGCAGGAATGCTTGGTACAGTAACGTTATTATTTTCTGCAATTGGTGGCTGGGGAGCAGGCATTCTGGCGGATAAATACGGCAGGGTAAAAATACTCCAATACACTATTTTATGGTTTTCGGTTTGTACAGTACTGATTGGTTTTGCACAGAATTTTGAACAGATTTTTATCTTGCGAGCATTACAGGGATTAGGTTTTGGTGGTGAATGGGCTGTTGGTTCAGTTCTGATGGGAGAAATTGTCCGTTCACAGCATCGTGGTAAAGCCGTGGGTACTGTACAAAGTGGTTGGGCTATAGGGTGGGGGGTAGCTGCCATTTTGTATACCATTGCTTTTACTGTTTTTCCACCTGAAATTGCATGGCGTACATTGTTCTGGATCGGTGTATTTCCTGCATTACTGATTTTATTTATACGTAAGCATGTTCCTGAACCAGAGGTTTTTAAACAGACTAAACAGGCAGCTGGCACTACAAAAGTCAGTTTTTGGGAAATCTTTTCACCTCGATTGGTAAAAAACACCCTGTTAACTGCTATTTTGTGTACAGGTGTCCAAGGTGGTTATTATGCAATCACGACATGGTTACCGACTTATCTCAAGACTGAAAGAGGTCTTTCTGTATTGAATACAGGAGGTTATCTTGGGGTAATTATTTTTGGGTCATTCGTTGGGTATATCACAGGCGCATATATGACCGATAAGTTCGGGCGCAAAGCAAATCTGCTTATCTTTTCTGTTTTATCCTGTTTAAGTGTTTATTTTTATACCCAGTTTCAACTGACCAATGAATTAATGTTGTTACTTGGATTTCCACTTGGTTTTGCGGCATCAGGAATATTTAGTGGTTTAGGTGCATACTTAACTGAATTATTTCCAAATGAGCTACGCGCAAATGGGCAGGGTTTTGCCTATAATTTTGGTCGTGGTATTGGTGCATTATTCCCGACACTTGTTGGATTTTTAGCACAAAATAATGGTTTGGGCTGGGCAATTGGTGTGTTTGCTGGTGGAGCATATTTTGTGGTGATTGTGATTACGCTGTTTTTACCTGAAACCAAAGGGCGTGATTTGTTCCAAAATCAATCGTAAAATATTAAGGGCTGCTGACATATTATAACTATATTGTGTTGCCTGCTAAATTGAACGGACTGGTTGCGAAATGTAGAGAATGGCGAGGTCATTTTTCAAGTTTCGTAACCAATTTGAAATATCAACAGATCCTGATAGATAAGTCGTATCAAGCTATGGACGTACAATTTCCATGATCGAACGACTATTTATTTTGAGTAATAATATCGGTAATTTTTTCAAAAAAAGATTCAACAATCATATTACGCTTTTTCCCTTTGCTGGTCACCAGACATATGCGTGTATCATAATGAAAAGACTCAATAAATAATGGTTTCATATCGCTGTTTTCAACCCATTTCTTTGCATAATGATCTGGTAAAAAACCGATAAAATTCCCTGTCAGAATTAAAAATGCAATGCCTTCACGGTCACTTGCAGTCGCAGTACAGTTTAAGTTTTGATAAAGCTGTAGTGCTTTGGGACTCAAGGTATAACTTGGCATAACAGCATTCCATTCATGCAGATCTGAATGCGATAACTCGAGTTCTTTTTCAAATAAAGGATGATCTTTACCACAATATAAAAATGATTGCTCCGCATATAAATCAAAATAGTCTAGACCGGAAAGAGGGGTCACTAAGGGGATTGCACCCAAATGTAAGCGACCATCCATGACTTTACATTCGATATCGGCAAGGGTGCTCATACTAATATTAACTTGTACCTCTGAGCTTTCCTGTGTGAGCTGTTTTAACGTATGTGTGATGTAAGATTTAGGCATAGTGACCAGATTATTGATGATGCCTATATTTAGATCACCTTTTAGTTTTTTATGAATCTGATTGACTTTTAAACGAAAATCTTCAATAGAAGCGATCAAGGTATCTGTATAGTTTAAAATTTCCTGCCCTTCATGCGTGAGTGAAAAACCTGCACGACCACGTTGACACAGACGTACACCTAGACGTTTTTCCAGATCGCTCATGTGTAGGCTGATTGCTGATCGGCTAATACCTAATAAACTCTCGGCAGCGGTGAAACTTCCTGTTTCAGATACTGTTTTGAATATTTTTAATAATTTAATATCAAAATCAGTCACTTGATTCAATTTTTTTGTTTTCATTTAGGTGAGTTTTTTTAAATCTAAAGATAAGTTAATTTGAATTTATCAAACCTAAAGTTGTTTTGTAAACTCCTGAACAGAATAAGGAGATCGGTATGATAAATACACAAGGAATAGATCATTTAAATTTGCAGGCACACTGGATGCCATTTTCCTCCAATCGGAATTTCCATAAAGATCCAAGAATGATTGTTTCTGCAAAAGATCAGTGGCTGGTCGATGCAGATGGGCGACAGGTGTATGATTCCTTATCAGGGTTATGGACCTGTGGGCTTGGGCATTGCCTACCTGAAATACAATCAAGTGTTGCAAAACAATTGGAAAAACTCGATTACTCTCCTGCTTTCCAGTTTGCCCATCCACTCTCTTTTCAACTGGCTGAAAAAATTATTCAACATATGCCAGCAGGATTGAATCATGTTTTTTTTACTGATTCCGGTTCGGAAGCTGCGGATACAGCTTTAAAAATGGCAAAGGCATATTGGCGCATTAAAGGTCAACCGACAAAAACAAAATTGATTGGTAGAGCACGTGCTTATCATGGCGTCAATATTGGTGGCACAAGTTTAGGCGGAATAGGTGGCAATCGTAAAATGTACGGCGACTTGATGAATGTTGATCATTTGCCACATACCTTACAAAAAGATCAAGTGTTTACTAAAGGGATGGCCGAGACAGGTGGCGTAGCGCTTGCTGATGAAATGTTAAAGCTGATCGAACTACATGATGCCTCTAATATTGCAGCGGTCATTGTAGAGCCTGTTTCTGGTTCGGCAGGGGCAATTGTACCGCCAAAAGGTTATCTCAAACGACTACGTGAAATCTGTGATCAACATAATATCCTGTTGATTTTTGATGAAGTGATTACGGCATTTGGCCGGATGGGGACATGGACAGCTTCAGAGTATTTTGATGTGAAACCAGACCTTTTAAATTTTGCAAAACAGGTCACCAATGGCGCTATTCCTCTGGGAGGGGTAGTTGCAAGCGAGGAAATTTACCAGACTTTTATGCAGCAGGATATTGCTGAACATCTGGTTGAATTTACGCACGGCTATACTTATTCGGCGCATCCTGTCGCATGCGCTGCAGGTCTGGCTACGCTGAATGTACTTGAACAGAGAGATGTTATGGGGCAAGTTCAGGCGTTGATTCCCCAGTTTGAAGACAAGATACACCAGTTGAAAGGAATACCTCATATTCTGGATATTCGCAATTGTGGCTTGATCGGAGCGATACAACTGGCTGCAAGAGATGGAGATACATCCATTCGTGCTTTTGAAACGGGGATGAAACTATGGAAAGCAGGTTTTTATGTACGTTTTGGTGCTGATACATTGCAGTTTGGGCCAATGTTTAATGCCAGTGCACAAGATCTGGATCGCTTAATGAACGCAGTAGGAGAACATTTATATCAACTGGATTAAGGTATTGATGCTGATTTATATCAATAGCCTCTATTGAAAATGAATGGCAAAACATAAAACAAGGCGAACTTCACTTCATATACATCAGTTGATATTTATAACTTAAAAAAGAATAGTGAATATCTGATGAACTATTCTTTTTATAGAACTGTTTTAAATGTTCAAATTTAAAACATCAATGAAGTAAGTACTGAACCATGAATGAATTCGTGTTGTAAAATTTCGGGCATTTTAATGTCTGGATTAAAAGCCAAGTTTTATGTTTACACATTTCAAAGCAAAATCTTTATTTGTTTTATAGTGAAATTATGAGTTTTATCATGATTTTATTTTATCTTGCTAAAAATTTTAGATACTAATGAGTCTAAGGATTAGATCTCTGTCTATGGGTTTATTTTTAGCATTTATAAATAATCGGTTAGGGATAGATCAATGAATAATCATAATAATGGTACACAAAAACTTGGTGAGGGACTCAGCAATCGCCAAATCATGATGATCAGCATTGGTGGTGTAATCGGTGCTGGACTATTTATCGGATCATCAGCAGCAATCGCAAAAGCAGGGCCAGCTGTCATTATTTCCTATGCATTAACCAGTTTACTGGTATTTCTGGTTATGCGAATGTTAGGTGAAATGGCGGTATTGCAGCCTGATACAGGTTCATTTTCTACATACGCTACTCGTGCAATTGGTCCTTGGGCAGGGTTTACCATTGGCTGGTTATATTGGTGGTTCTGGGTCTTGGTCATTCCTGTTGAAGCCATTGCAGGGGCAGAAATTTTGCATACATGGTTCCCCAGTGTACCTGGCTGGTTTTATGCATTTGCACTGGTTGTATTATTGACGATTTCAAATTTATTCAATGTCAAAAGCTTCGGTGAGTTCGAGTTTTGGTTTTCACTGATTAAAGTCATTGCGATTATTATCTTTATCGTGATTGCTTCACTGGCAGTATTTGGTTTCTGGCCATTAGCCAATGTCAGTGGTGTGGGGAATTTATTTTCTCACGGTGGGTTTATGCCAAATGGATTGGGTGGTGTATTAGGTGGTATCCTCATTACAGCATTTTCATTTTTTGGTGTTGAAATCTTATCTATCGCAGCAGCAGAAGCAAAAAATCCTCAGGAAAAAATCCGTAAAGCGACCAATATGGTGATTTATAGAATTGTCTTATTTTACGTACTTTCTATTTTCCTTGCTGTTTCGCTGGTGAACTGGAATTCCACGGGTTTTAAGGAAATGGGAACTTTTCAGTATGTACTGATGACATTGAATGTACCTTATACAAAGCTGATTATGGATGCAGTGGTTTTTGTTGCTGTTGCCAGTTGTCTTAATGCGGCATTGTATACATCTTCACGTATGTTATTTTCTCTGGGAACACGACAAGATGCACCTCAGGCAGTCACACGAATCAGTAAATCCAGCGTACCACAAGTGGCTGTTGTTGGTTCAAGTATTGTGGGCATCGGAGGGTGTATCGCCAATTATCTGTATCCAGGGCAAGTTTTAACTTTTTTACTTTCAACGACAGGTGCAATTGCTTTGCTGGTCTATCTGGTCATTGCAGTATCACAATTACGATTACGTAAAGATTTGGAGAAACAAGGAGTAAAAATTGATTTTAAAATGTGGTGTTTCCCGTGGTTAACATGGATTGTTATTTTTATCATTCTTGCTGTGCTCGGTTATATGTTTATATCTCCCGATTATAGCTATGAAACCAGTTTATCTTTATCTGTCACTTTCATTGTATTATTTTTTAGTGTGGTTGTAAGCTATCGCAAAAAACATGCGATACGCCGTAGTCGAGTATATGAAAGATAAATTGAGACTTGGTTGGTTATTTTAATTTACTCTGATCTTAAAATATATTCTTAATATCGGCCACCTTAGATAATATGTGAACTAAGGTGGCTTTTATATTGATTAAAATCCTATTTAAATGATGTAGATAATTTAAATAAAACCATTATTTACAATTATGACAGTGAGTTTTAAGAACCAGTCAATTTAATTTGCATATTTATAAATTAGCTTATTTATATTGCATGTTTTGTGCAAAAGCAAAATAAAAACTAAAGGATAACAAGATGATCAGGGAACATAAAAAGCGACCAATACCAGATTTGGCGTTTATTCATCATTCAATTTTAGCGATTACAACTTGTGCTTGCATGACATTTTCAGCAATGACCTATGCTGCACCTGCAAATACACCAAAGCTTGATTTAACGCTCTCCGCGTATTCGACAAATAAAATCAAAAAATTATTGAATGATCCCAAGACTTGGCAGAAAATTCCGCAAAAAGTCACTTTATGTGTGTATTCACCCAATGGTCCTAACGGTGAAGCATTTGAGCAAGCGACAAGTTATATTAGTGAATTACCTCGTATTTCACAGGTTGCCAAAGACTTTGGGGTCAATATGAATGTGATCCGTCCATCTAAATCACAAATCAATATTGATATTGATTATCCAAAACTTAAGCAAAAGGCATCCACCCAGGTCAGTTTAAAAGTTTATACAGATGAACGGGTATTGACTGAGGATTTTAGAGCACAAAAGTGTGATGGAGCGGGTATCAGTAATATTCGTGCACGTCAGTTCAACTCCTTTGTAGGCAGTATAGATGCTATTGGTGCAGTACAAAACTACAAACAGCTTTCGTCGGTTATTCAGTTGCTGGCTCGTCCAGAATTTGACAATAAAATGGTCAATAAAGATTATGAGGTTGTTGGTGTTGTTCCCTTGGGTGCAGCTTATATCATGGTGACGGACAGACGCATTGATAGTCTGGCAAAGGCTGCTGGTAAAAAAGTTGCAGTGATGAATTTTGATGGAACGCAAAAAAAATTAGTGCAAAACGTTGGTGCACAACCTGTAACAGTTGATTTAACTTCTGTTGGCGGCAAGTTTAATAATAAAGAAATTGATGTTATGGCAGGTCCTGCATTGTTGTTCGATCCATTGGAACTACACAAGGGTATGCAGGACAAATCTGGAAATGTTGTCGGAGGAATCATTCGATTTCCAATTGTACAATTGACAGGGGTGTTGATTATGCACAGGGGGAAATTTCCTGTGGGTATGGGATCAGTCGCTCGTGAGATTATTTCCAAACAATTGTCACCAGCATTTCAGTTTGTAGATAAGCTTGAAAAACAAATTCCTGCAAAATATTGGATGGATATCCGCGAGGCAGATAAACCCGGATATATCCGAATTATGCGTGAAGCACGTATTCAAATGACCAAAGAAGGTTACTACAACCCCGAAATGATGAAAATTTTAAAGAAAATTCGCTGTGCGCAGAATCCAGGTAATTTTGAATGTTCTCTTGCTGATGAATGATCTAAATATTCTTTTCACTGGAAGCAGTCCTAGATTAATACCCCTCAATATTTAAATATTGAGGGGTATTTTTGATGGTGTAATAGCTTAAACCATCTATGCGATGGTGAACCGGAAATGGCGTTATTGTTATTTAACGAATATCTTCTAAACCATCTATGCGATGGTGAACCATGAAACATACATGTTGTTTACATCGATGAGCTTCTAAACCATCTATGCGATGGTGAACAAAATCCAGCAATCCCTGTTTCAGGTATTAACCTTCTAAACCATCTATGCGATGGTGAACGGTACGTTCCGCCAGCGCGACGAACTTCCACACTTCTAAACCATCTATGCGATGGTGAACAACGATGTACTTTTAGAATTTTAACAGCTTGACTTCTAAACCATCTATGCGATGGTGAACAATCTTGAAACCAACGCGCATCAGTACGGACACTTCTAAACCATCTATGCGATGGTGAACTCTGCCATTTGTGTATCAAACAGATTTTGAGACTTCTAAACCATCTATGCGATGGTGAACCACGTTAAACGTGACTGCGAAGTGATGTTCAACTTCTAAACCATCTATGCGATGGTGAACTATTTAAGAATAACTCCAGTAAAACTTATGTTCTTCTAAACCATCTATGCGATGGTGAACAGGTCTTACACATTCGAACAGATGATGTGTTACTTCTAAACCATCTATGCGATGGTGAACGCGACATGCGAGCTGTGAGAGTTTTGAATAACCTTCTAAACCATCTATGCGATGGTGAACTACCACTAATGCCGATGGTTCGTTGGATGTGACTTCTAAACCATCTATGCGATGGTGAACCAATAAATATCAGGCGCATTTCTTAGCAAATCCTTCTAAACCATCTATGCGATGGTGAACAACATGGTTTATTCCGGCGTTAAAATTCCCGACTTCTAAACCATCTATGCGATGGTGAACTTAGACGAAGCAGTTGTGAAGTCAGCCATAGCCTTCTAAACCATCTATGCGATGGTGAACACAGCTGAGGCAACGGCTAAGTTAAAGGAGCACTTCTAAACCATCTATGCGATGGTGAACACAGAGTACCTAGACCGCACAAAAGCTTCAAACTTCTAAACCATCTATGCGATGGTGAACGACCCCGTCACCGGTGAAGCGAACCGCCGACCCTTCTAAACCATCTATGCGATGGTGAACTGCAGCGCCCCGGATTGGGCGCTATCGGGTGACTTCTAAACCATCTATGCGATGGTGAACGCCCCTATTACAGGGGCATTGTTTTAGGAATACTTCTAAACCATCTATGCGATGGTGAACTAAATGTGATCTTGTTCACGGTTTTTCCCCAACTTCTAAACCATCTATGCGATGGTGAACTTCGCGATCTTTGCCACCGCTTCGACTAAATCCTTCTAAACCATCTATGCGATGGTGAACCTTTTGCTGAGCTCGGAGCAGCGTATTTGGTCCTTCTAAACCATCTATGCGATGGTGAACGCTCTAAATGCCCGACGCAAAAGAGGGCTTGACTTCTAAACCATCTATGCGATGGTGAACATTTGGTAGTGAAGTTGGGTTCATTCCAACAACTTCTAAACCATCTATGCGATGGTGAACAAAATAAAGATGATCAGAATGTAAAACTGACACTTCTAAACCATCTATGCGATGGTGAACTAGGGGCTTCATGCTAAATCAACCCAGAGGAACTTCTAAACCATCTATGCGATGGTGAACGATACAGGCACAAGGTTAAGCATGACGATGTGCTTCTAAACCATCTATGCGATGGTGAACTGGTACAGATGTATATAGATTCACATCAACAACTTCTAAACCATCTATGCGATGGTGAACCATGAATGTTTCCAAGATACGCGCCTAATGCTCTTCTAAACCATCTATGCGATGGTGAACAGTTTTTGCCATAAAAGGAACTGGACAGGCTGCTTCTAAACCATCTATGCGATGGTGAACAGTAAATAAGGCTGTAGATGACTGGGTATTGTCTTCTAAACCATCTATGCGATGGTGAACAATTCACACTAAAGATGATGTGTTTTTTGCTTCTTCTAAACCATCTATGCGATGGTGAACTTGAATATGGGGTCGACTTCAAAAGGGTAAGTCTTCTAAACCATCTATGCGATGGTGAACACATACCAAGTAAAGCTGGTTACACGCGAATGCTTCTAAACCATCTATGCGATGGTGAACATTGTCGAATGTAATTGGGCGGATCAGCGTGTCTTCTAAACCATCTATGCGATGGTGAACGTATCATCCACAGCACGAAACATCGTGAAATCCTTCTAAACCATCTATGCGATGGTGAACTCCCATTGGTCATCATGCTCATGTGACATGCTCTTCTAAACCATCTATGCGATGGTGAACGCCCTGATTCCAGCTGTTGTAGATCTGCACAACTTCTAAACCATCTATGCGATGGTGAACTGTCATATTCACCGGTAGCATTCATGCCCGCACTTCTAAACCATCTATGCGATGGTGAACTATTCTCAACGAGTTTCTGAAATCCTAGGCATCTTCTAAACCATCTATGCGATGGTGAACTTGCAAATGTCCTGCATTCCATTTTTGTTAGTCTTCTAAACCATCTATGCGATGGTGAACTTCTGCAATCAGTCCAATTCTCCCATGTTCCTCTTCTAAACCATCTATGCGATGGTGAACAGGTGGGTTTTTCAAAGATGAGCATACTTGGTCTTCTAAACCATCTATGCGATGGTGAACGTAGAGCAAGGATCATTTGCTTCATACAACAACTTCTAAACCATCTATGCGATGGTGAACATTTGGCCCAAACTTTTTAGAAATTTCTTTTACTTCTAAACCATCTATGCGATGGTGAACAAAAAGAAATGGCATGACTGACGAGCAATACACTTCTAAACCATCTATGCGATGGTGAACATTTTCAATCTCCTTTTCCTTCCCACATTTACCTTCTAAACCATCTATGCGATGGTGAACGTGTTGTTGATGCTTTAGAATCTGCAACGGTTCTTCTAAACCATCTATGCGATGGTGAACTGACAACTCAACTTTAAGACGATGCAAATTAGCTTCTAAACCATCTATGCGATGGTGAACAGCTGGGTTACTCAAAAGGAGCTTGTCCTAGTCTTCTAAACCATCTATGCGATGGTGAACAATAGCGCAACGATACCATATTACAATCAAGGCTTCTAAACCATCTATGCGATGGTGAACAACATGCTATTTATGATGCGCCATTTTGGTATCTTCTAAACCATCTATGCGATGGTGAACATAACACTCTCCCAAAATAAAGCCCCACGTATCTTCTAAACCATCTATGCGATGGTGAACTCCAAGGCATCAATACATTCAACCTTACCATTCTTCTAAACCATCTATGCGATGGTGAACAATTCTTTAAACCTGGTTTTATATTTCTTGATCTTCTAAACCATCTATGCGATGGTGAACAGACGAAAGCGATGCTAGAAAGGCAGCTTCGACTTCTAAACCATCTATGCGATGGTGAACTGGAGTATTTTATAAAAAATACTCCAGATAATAAACTGTTAAGCTATTAAAGAGTGAAAATACATCAAAAAACAAGTATTTTATAAATATTTGAATTATTTAATCTTATTACAAAGATCAGAAATGAAGCTAAACATATAGTCTAGTACATCCTGATCTTGACAGGTTTCTATCAACTGCATGCGAAACTCTTTTTGATTATGACCAAACTTGGCAGAAGCAAATGCTTGGGGCATAACAAAGGCATCTTTAACCAAATCAGCAATATCAAATACCAGTCCACCACGTCTGGTTTTACCGTGCAAAATTGGCAGAGCAAAACTGATCCCCATACCATTTAAAGTCACTGCAGCATATCCATAAGCGATATAGTTGCCATGATCTAGATAACTGTTTGCTGTATCAGCCATCGAATCATGTGAAGATTTACCTTCTTCTCGATTAAATTCAAAATCAAACCCTTGAGCCAATTGGCGATATAATGCCTTAGCCCAACGACCTTCGGCAGCCAAGAGTTCAGTTTGATTGTCAGCCTCATCAATATCTTTTTGAAAACGTTGCGATGCTATTTGATCTAGATAAATACCATGTTGAATAAGGGCAGGGTTTTTCTTCCAAATACTTTGCACAATCGCAATACGCTCAGACAATAATACCTTTGCCATAAGCAAACGAGCATCGTCATCTAGCCAGGCTTTCATCCAGGTTTGCATATATTCTGTTGGACGATACTCACTTTGTGGTGCTAAAAAGGTCAAATCAAGACTGGAAAATAAAGGAGAGCCACCAGACCCACAAAATCCGACCATGACATTGGATTCTGCTAGACGTCTGGCAGCTGCATCAGTGAGAGAGCTACCTTTCCCCAAAAGTAAAAAAGCAGTATTTTTTTCTGGAATATTAAAATAATGCTCAATAGGTTGCAGATTCTCCGTCAAATACACAATCCGATCATCTTTTAAAATGACACGAACCCGTTCCAGATAAAATACACAGGCACGTTTCGATAACATCAATGCCCGACTGCGTTGTTGACGAAGATCACTCATTTTTAAATCACCTCAAATACAGGCAGGGCAAAGGGCTGCGTTTTACGTGCCAGACCATAGCTATCTGGTAAACTATTTCCAGCGTCATTTGCATTGGAAACTTCTACATCTTTTATATCTACAGGAACTGTAAATACTTGACCTGTACTTTGACTTGATACTTTAAAATAAGGCAGTTTTCGAGCTTCCAGCAAACGTCGTTCATGCAGTGTTTTTTTGTTTGGGTTAGTTAACAGATTTCGTTCCATTTTGACAGTTGGAATACGGAAACGGTTATAACTTTTCCATCCGGTGATTTTGGCAGTCGGAACAGCTAAAGCTGCTGGGCTAAGTACGGCATAATCCTGAATTTTCCAGTGACCTTTTATATGATCAATCAATTGTTCCAGATCATCTTGCTTTTCTGAAAATATACGTAAGACATCATAATTTCCTGATGTTTTACGTCCATATTTTAGCTCATTTGCCTGCATCTTACGTTGCTGACGAGGAGATATTTCCAGAGCCAAGGCAAACCGTTCAGGCATTTGTCGAAATGCTGCATGCACGATGCTGTAAATCTGATTGCGCAGATGAGGCAGGGCAAGCTCTCCATCATCGGCACTATCCACGATTCGTATATCAATGTAAAAATTGGCCTGCATATTACTCTCCTTCAGAGTACACACCGCCACGAATCAAGCAGGCAAGTAAAAACATGCCACGTTCGCTATCTGGGTCAAGCGTCTGGATTTCTTTTAAAATATCAAATGCCGATACTTTTTCTTTACCAACACGGAAGAACAGTTGTGCATCCAGACTTGCACCGTTTGGTTCTACAGGGATTGGTTTGGAGTCATTTTCTACAAATGCGGGATACCAAGTGTCGATGGTGCGTAGCGCATTACCAATTTTTTGATCACGAATCGCGGCTTGTCCCAAGTACTGGTTATCATTAGACTGGCGTACAGGTGGTTTCGGGTCAATCTGATAAAGCGAGCGTGAGAAACCTTTCGGTTTATCTTCCAGATAGTTTTGTGATGGAAATACTTCTATTCCGCTTGCACCAAAGTCAACAATCGCTTCAATATGTAAATTGGCTCTGTTATCACCACACATCCCCCGCACGATGATGTCTGCAATTTTTTGTTCGTTTTCCGAGACATTTTCAAATGATTTTAAGCCGTACTCTAGTGCGTTAAACTCTAACGTATTTACATATTTTTTAGCTGAATTGCTATTGTCCTGATATTCGATTTCACTGACTTTGATGGTGATGTTTTCAGCAATGGTACGGTTGCGCCATAACCAGCGGGCATTGACAATATTCCGCACATAACGACGGGCGATTTCTTTTAAGCCTTCGCTATTTTTGGCTTTATCGGTAAATTCTTTAAAAGCTCTCCGGAAGTTTTGTTCATCTTCTTTATCTGCACCTGCTTTGGTCGCACAGGCAAATAAAATATGATCGAGATCAATAAAACGCAGATCCCATTTTACTAAAAGTTTTGCATTTGGTAGGAGTTTCGCTGATTCTGTCATTTGAATATTTGAAACTTCACGTGCTAGTGAGTTACCAGTAGCAGAGCCTTTTTCTTTATTTCCTGCCACGTTCTGTGTGCCACGGATTCCGTGATACATCACATGGAGTGGTTCAGATTCGCCATTTTCAAATAGATGATAAAACGCCCCATCACTGACAATCGTGCCACGTTGTAAAGAAAGGCTACCCGGTAATTTTTTAAAAATTTCTGTTTTTGACATGAGTGATTTCCTAAGTTTTAAAAATTAAATTAATTAGAGTTTTGTTGCAGTAAAAAAATATCTTGCTGTTGCCAGTGATAAGACCATTTCAGTTCATCCAGATTATTCCAGTGTAAAGGTCTCTCTGATGCATAATCATCAAGAACCTGATTCAAGGAAATATACTGAATCAAACCTGTTAAAGGTTCTGCGTAGGCATGTGCTGTTTGCTCTTGATCATCTGCATGACGAATCCCGGTACGATCAAATGTTTCAGGTTCAAGCAGGGCATAACCCATCGTGGTTGCAGATAGCCAGGCCAAACTTTCATCAGGTAAAAGTTCCAGCGCAGGCGGGGCGTCTTTTGCCGTAGGCCGATGGGCCAAAAGTTGAGTAAATGCTTGCAGACGATTGACCTGATAGGCTAGTTGATATTTTTCAAGCAGGTCATGACGATCTTGGACTAAAAAACCTGAACTGATGTGTTTTAAGGCTTCATCAGCCTCATTAAACTCTTTTAGCTGACCAAATTCGGTGATTTGTCCACCTGCAAACTTGCTACGTTTCAGGATTTGAACAAAAGTATCGAGATCGAAACGTTTTTCGTTAAACTCAATCACTAAACTGACCAGTAAATGGCAACTTGCGGTTGGTTGTAGTGAAAGGGCATATTTATTTTTGGATGAATAGTCATTCTTGCCAATAAAAACTGCACCGCGCCGTTGTGCAGGGGTAAAACGTCCATACGCCAAACCACCCAGGCGCTGCATATCATGGTGGATATAATAAAAGCCTTCTATATCTGCGTCGATCTGTCTTGCCAGATTATGACTAAACATTGCAGTTGCCATGAGCGGTGCACCACCCATGAGTAAACCGTTACTTTGGAAGTTGGCAGCTTGAACTTTTAAATAAGGGATAACTAAAAAACTCATTTTAAAAGCTCCAGGATACGACGTTTTAAAAAGCCTTTAGAATTTTCTTTGTCGATTAAGATGTCAATTTTCTGATCTGTTTGTGCTGCCCATTTCTTTTGGATTTCAACTTCTTTTTGCCAGTAGGCATGTTGAGTAATTTTCTTGGCAAGATGTTCGGCAAAGAGTTCTTTCCAGTCATCAAATTGCTGTAACTCTGGATTGATTAAACCTTGAGTTAGAATTTTGACATCAGGGTGGCTCCAAAAGGATTTTCTTTCGAGGACTTTCTGACTAGGAAGTTGATCTTTTATGCTTTTTAAAATCTCTAAAATTTCATCGCCTTGAGCAAGAATATTGGCAACGACCTTTTCAATTGTAGAAAATTCCTTTTCACGTTCTTTTAAATTAGAAAATGGCGCATAAATTCCCTGTTCATGTAAGTCGAGATTATGTGTCAGGCTCGATTGTCTTTCAAATTGGTATGCATAAATAGTCAATTCGACATACATGTCGCGGTTGATAAATGCATTTGAAAGTTTGTAGTCAAAGCCTTTATAAAAATATTGAAATGCCAAACGCGCTTGGTGATTTAAAGTCGGTGAACCCAAAACGATAGGTCGTTGCATAGAACGAACTAAACTACCGACGTTCTGGGGATTTGCTCCACCTATGCCAAAAACAGCAGTTTGAATATTTTTAAGTTTAGAATCTTTTCCTTCGTTTTTTCGTTGTTCTTTGAGTGTATCAACTTCAATATTAAGATAATGATTTACCCCGGCAGCACTGATCGGGCTAATGGAAATATAACCATCGTTTTTAGGAATCAGAAGTTGACGCATACGAACATCAATATGCTCTAAACCTGAGCTATAAAATTCAGAAAATGTATCTTTTAGTTTGGATTTTATATCTGCCACATTCCGCTTAAATTCATCGTCAGCTTCGCTTAGATCTTCGTCTAACTGAGCTGCTTTTATAACTTTAAAATAAGTTGCGGTTTTCCCAGCATTGGCTTGATAGTCTGTTGGAATCAGAAAATCATCTACTAACAATGTACGTGCAGAAATATAAGGCAAGTCTAGTTTTTGGTCTTTAGTTAAGCGAATACCTCCTTTTTCAATGTTTGAGTTTATGGTTTTCACACTAAAATGGACAGATTCAGCAAGAGCTTGCTGGTAGATGTCTTCATTTATCATTTTCGAAGTCACTTTTACCCCCTAATTGGTAAAAATCGTTATATTTAGGATTGGTAGTACTAATCCAATAAAATATGGGTGTTATAAAGCATTGGTATATTNATCTTTCTTTAACTTTGTAACACAAAAAAAGAAAAGTTAAAGATTAATATTTAGTCTATACGACACCAAATGTCGTATAGCTTGATCTAGGACGTTATTTACATTTTGATTTTGAGAATTGTTTTAACTTGCTGTATTGCCGATTCCAAATAACGGATACGAGCGATTAAATCGGGTATTGAAATTTCTTCTATTGATGAAGTATCAAATGTTGAATCATCACTGTTAGAAGTAGAAACTTCATCTTCAAAGAGATTGAGTTGTTGTGGTAGCATAGCTAGATTCCTTATTTATTGGCTTAGGTATGGAATAAAGGCAGATATTGAGCGACCAAACTTTATATCTGCCTTTTTTGTCTGTTATTTAGACTATATCTGATGTTATAAATGAGTCAAGAATAATTTAAAAGTTTTATCAAAATAAGATTGGAAGTATCGCGGCAATAAAAAAATAAGAATATATAAAATATATTCTTATTTAAGTGCTTCTAAACCATCTACACGATGGTAAACATATTTACTCATGATCAAAATGAGCTGCGAAGAATCGCTTTCTAAACCATCTTGATGATGGTGAACCTAAAAGGTCAATGAATATTACCATTATTTAAAACTAACTTTTATTTGTTTTGTTAATCATTGAACGTTTATTGCGCCACCTTTTTTTCATAAGCTTTACACATGTTATATAGATAACTACATTTATAACGTCAAATAATGTCGTTATGTTCTTCCAAATTTTCAAAAATATGCTAAATATAATAGCTATAAAAATTTTAGAATATTGATTATGCATGTAATTTTTATTTCTGCATGTGAAAAAAGAGCCATTAAAAAAACACGTGCTATTCTTGATAGCTATGCTATCCGTACAGGCCAAAGCTCATGGCAAGCTCCCATGACTATGGAAGGGCTTAAAGAAATTCGAACAGCTTTGAAACGGACAGCGACCCGCCAAACTGCAGTAGCCGCCTACGTGAATTACGGTATGCGCCGAATGAAACTGGTCTGGATCGTGGGTTCAAAAACTAAATTTGGGGCTGATGGTGCGTATCCAGTTGCTTCAACCCGAAAACAGCAAAAACAGTTACAAATACAGCCGTGGGTCAGAGTTGCAAGCTTACTCGCAGGTGCAGCAGGAGATGTACATGATATTGGCAAAGCATCCATCCATTTTCAAAACAAATTAAAAAGTTCTGAAATCATTAAAGATGAAGTTCGCCATGAATGGCTATCCATGAAACTTTTGCAAAATATGCGAAAAAATAACTGGCATTGGCAGGATGCATGGAACGGTATTGAAAATAATATTTCAGAATTGTCATTAGGTGATCGAACAAAGCTGGATAAACAATCCATCCTCAATGAACTCGAAGCCGTCGATTTTCTGGTGGTCAGTCATCATGGATTATTGGGAGCTTCAAACTTAAATCCAAACGCAAGTTTACATGTACGTACCCAGACATCTATTTCAAACCCACAGATTACCTGTGCTGGGGATATTGACCAGCGCATTTTTAAAAGTCATCAGGCACGTATGACTCGGGTGCAAAAGCTGATCATATCAGATACGGCCAAAAGCCAAACCTACTGGAAAGCATTAACGTTACACGCCAGAGCAGCACTCATTTTTGCTGATCATACGGTTTCAGCTCGAGAATACTCAAACCATACATCTGAAAATGTCGGTTTATTTGCCAATAGCAAACTTAAAAAACATGAAAATGGTGATTTAAAAAGATCACTAGATCAGCCTTTAGACTGGCATTTACAAAATGTAGGAGATCGTGCCAGTTATCTTGCTGTCAAAATGATGACGGATTTAAATCTCACCGGACTCAGTGAACAAAGCGTTGAATATATTTGTCAGCCTGCCAGAAATGAACGATTTAACTGGCAAAATAAAGTTGCCAATGCCCTGCAAAAACAGATGACAAAACATCCTGATATTCCGAGTTTAATTTTTAATATTGCAGGGACGGGCAGTGGTAAAACACGTATGAATCTGCGCGCTGCATGCATTTTACGTCCAAATGATCCACGCATTGCTATTGCTCTGAATTTACGTTCACTTACTTTACAAACAGGTGAAGCACTCAAATCATCCATGAATTTATCTGAAGATGAAATTGCGGTGATTATCGGAGATAAAGTTACCCAGCAGCTGTTTAATCAACGCAGTAAAAATGATGAAGGTATTGATGATGATGAAAATCTCGCTGAACCAATATTTGATTCAAAATGGGGTGAGGGCAATACATTGCCAGAGTGGCTGAATCCACTTTATCAGAAAACATCAAAAGGCAGGACAGGTTTAGACCGGCAGGCACAAACTGTTTTGGCATCGCCACTTTTAGTTTCTACCATTGATTATCTGATTGCGGCGGGTGAACCACACCGTCAGGGGCATCATGTCAAAGCTTTGTTGCGCCTAATGAGTAGTGATCTGATTTTGGATGAAATTGACGGTTATGAACCCAAATCTCTAATCGCAGTGCTACGGCTGGTACAACTGTCGGCAATGTATGGTCGCAATGTGATTTGTTCATCAGCAACACTGTCTGAAACGGTTGCCAAAACCATTTATCGTGCTTATGAGTCAGGCATTGAAATGCGTGAAGCATTAAATGCACAGCCAGAACAGAACAACTGTCAGAAATTCCTCGTGGCAATCACTGATAATGAACTCAACCCTAAAATATGGGTTCAGGATATCCAGCAACATGCTGATTTTGATAGGCAATATCAACAGCATTTAAATGATCTACAAACGGTTTTAACTGAAAAAGCCAGGACGCCTTACCGTATTGCAAAATTGGCAACGATTGAACATCCAAACGTAGACAATTGGAAAAAAACCATTCTTGAAAGTGTGCAGAGCCTACATACATCACATGGCTGGAATTTTAAAAATACGGATAAAAAGCTTTCCTTTGGCTTGGTTCGGGTTGCCAATATTAAACATGCGATCGCTTTAGCCAAATATCTCTCTGTGCATTTATCACATGCCAGAATTGCCTGTTACCATGCCAATGACTGGCTGATTTCTCGGTTTTATAAAGAACAGCGTCTGGACTTTTTACTCACCCGTCATCCCAATAAACAAAAGCGATTATCGGGCAATGAACATATCCTGCAAGATGAAGAAATTAACACGATTTTAAAAAATAGTGAGTCTGATGATGTGCCATTTATCGTGATTGCAACACCTGTTGAAGAGGTTGGACGAGATCATGATTTTGATTGGGCGGTGATTGATGCTTCAAGTATTCAATCTATTGTACAGACAGCAGGACGAGTAAATCGTCATCGTTTAAATCTGATTGATACACCAAATATTGTTATTCCGCAGTTTAATTATCGCTATTGTGAAAATAATGATCAGCCGAAAAAGCAGAAAAAGGCAGTATTTAAATGGCCGGGCTATGAAGCCTATGGCAGTTCAAGTAAAGAGCATATTTATAAAATTCAGGATATTGAAAAACTGATCCCATGGAATACACAGCATGAAGTCGTGATCAATGCCTGTCTTCGTTTCGATCAGAATAGCTGTAAATTTGCCGAATATGATGATGCCCAGATTCAGAAGTTCTGTGAGGATTATTTCTATCCGTCAAAGTTCCAATATTTTGCAAATTCCAAAGTCCCTGCATTTTTGTTAGCTGAAGAAATCTATGACGAAACAGCATTACGCGATATTCAAAAGCAGGAAGTTTATATCTTTGATGTGGAAGATGATGATTTAAAAATTAAACATACGGATTTACATCATGTACAGTTTGATCCAGAGACAGGAAAATATATTCCTTCAATAAAAACAGTGTCTTTTATTGTGGAAGAAGCACCTCAAAATGCATGGTTAGCGAACTCCCCTGCCGGGTTAGTGCAACTGTGTAGAGAGCAAAATATTCAGGTAGAAGAGGGGTGTAAAGTATCTTTAGCTGTTTATCCAAATCAGGTGCCAGAATGGATTTATCATTATGGTTTTGGGATATATAGTGAGTAAGTGAAAGTGATTTAAATTTATATGAAATAACTCAACCTGTTATAGATGAAAATTAGGAAATAATCATCAAATAGATAGCATTAGATGCTCTATAGTAATTTTTTTTAAGATAGGTTTTATAATATATTGATATTATTTTAATTCGGTTTTTCATTAATATTTTG
>NZ_OOGT01000173.1 GCF_900323515.1 Acinetobacter stercoris
TCAATGATAATTTATCGTTAATCAACCAGTAAAAATCCACACAAGTTGTTCTTCATATTCTCTTAATGATCTTCTTCATGGCTCATCGCCATCAAGCTAGGTCGGCTATATTACTCTCTATTTCTAGAAAGTCAACCATGATGTTCATTTATTTTTAAACAACCCAAACTCAATCAATTTCTTCAACTAACTGATTTTTAAGAAGTTTTAATCAACATCACCGCCGATGGATGTGCATTCTACAGCATTTTATGCACCTTGCAAGCGTTGTTTTAAAATAAATTATTCATCCGTCTAATTTTCAAACCATAAAATAATTAACATTTTGATTTTAATGAATAATTTATTTTAACCTATATTGAAATTATTTTTCACGCATCTAAGTAAGACAAAATCATTTTTGAAATTTCTTGCTTAAGCTGTTGTTCTGTAATTAAAAAATCTTGACCACTCACATAACGCATCATGGTAAACAAGGTGCTATTAATAATCACAAAAGATTTATTCTTTAAAGTTTCAAAATTCCATTCCGGGAAAAAACGGCTAAAAAGATACATACCTATTTCCAAAAAATGCTTTTCTAAGACATGTGCAGCATCTGAATGATTGTAACCATGCCAGTTTTTAAGAACTTCATTAAAAAAACCTCCATCGGATTTCATCGTATCGAAGCCAAACTGAATACTCATGGGAATAATTTCTTCTAGGCTAAGCTGATCTTGGGTCATGACGATTTGTTTTAGTGCCAATCCCAATTGATCACTTTTCCGAGATAACAATTCCTGGATAATTTCTTCTTTATTTTCAAAATATTGATAAATAGAACCTACACTCACTCCAGATTTTTCGGCAATTTTTGGTGTTGTAACCTGTAATAACCCTTGTTCAACAATACAAATTTGTGTGGCTTCTAAAATGTGATCGACAATTTTTTTTGCACGTTGTTGTTGTGGTCTTTTCCTCATCCTTTCACCTATTTATAAATGCGAATTGAATGCGAATAAATATTCATATTAGAGTCTGATTAAACAATAATCAGGAAATCGAAGCAATGCAAACCCTGAATATACCAAAGCGCCTGGCTTCTTTTGAAAAAATGCAACAAAGCAACTGGAAAACTCAAATTTTGAGTTTTATTGCCAAACAGAAACTGCAACCATCCTATGAAGAATATCTGTCCTTAAATCAAGCCTTACAACAAGGTGATGAGCCTATGGACAAATTACTACAATGGATCATGCAAAACCCCAAACAACATCGTTCATGGTTTGAAACAGCTCTTTATAAAGGGCTTGATCATCTACCACATGAAATCCCTGAATTAAAAATGTTTTTCGAGCAGGTCGAAACACCCCCTGCCTGGGTTGATCAAAATAAAATGCAGGAAGCCATTCAATTTACATACCGTCTAGGTATCAATAGTGGTTTTGTGTTAAGAGACCTTTCCTTGATGATGGGATATTTATTTCCAGGCTTTAATCAGCCACTTATCCTGACAGGCGCCTTAAACAAACAAGCCAACAAACGTTTGGCTGAAACTACAAAATGGTGGATTGACATCACGGAACCAAATGCTTTTGATCGTTTTAACAAAGGTTTTACTTCCACAATATATGTACGTTTTATCCATTCCTTAGTTCGCCATCATTTAGCTAAATCAGAAAAGTGGGATAGTGAAACCTGGGGATTGCCGATCAACCAATATGATCAGGCAATGACCAATATTGCATTTAGCGGTGTCTTATTATTAGGCGTAAGAGCACTGGGTATTTTGCCAACTAAAAAAGAAATAGATAGCTTCCTGCATTTCTGGAAATATGCAGGCTGGCTCATGGGAATTGATGAAAAATGGCTTGTTAATCAAGAAGCTGATGGATGGAGATTCCTCTACTGGATGACATTTGCCCATCCAAATCCAGATGAAACAAGCCTTGCTTTAGGTTCAAGCTTATCTAAAGAACCTTTTGAACGCCCTTATACACGTTTCACGGAATTCAATCGGAAATTGGCATATCGCCAACATTTATCTGTGACACAGTTTTTCTTGAGCCGACAAAAAATGAAAAAACTCGGACTTGAGCACCAAACAACTGCTTGGTTTGCCTATTATCTGCTTGCAAGAAATGTTCTTGTTTATACAGGAGCTCGACATTCTCAAAAACTGGATGAGTTTTTACAGAAAAATGGACGCCAAATGCAAAAACTGGGTTTTACGCTTTATCAGGGAGATAGTCTACAACTTGCGAGTATGCACCAATAGCCTTATATCAATTTTTTTAATTTCCAAACCTCCCTCATAAATTGGAGGGAGGCTTTTTTTATTCAATTGATCCTTAGAATTTCATACTCATACGTGCCCAATAATTACGTCCAATATTATTGAACTGTTCATTGGCAGCAAAACCAAATCCAGCATCACCAGCTTTGTTAAGGTGTTCGGTATATGCCTTATCCAAAACATTATCAATACCAATCGCTACATCAACATCTTTAGTCAAGTTATATGAAGCATTCAGAGACAACGTATTGAAAGCCTTACTCTCATTCATATCATAACCAACAATATTGCCTTGATTTAGACTGATACGGTCTTGCTTGGCAACGACTCGCCATAATGCACCTAACGTATATTTATCATGTACATAACGCAAGTTAAAACGTCCTTCTAAAGGTGCTATTTGCGGTAATGGTTTATGATCTGTGGTATTTTCACCCCATGCATACATTGCACTCACATCAGCTTGTAGATGATCAGTAAATTGATAACCAAGCCCAGCTTCTGCTCCTGCAATCGTTGCATCGACATTCGTTGAAATTGTTGGATTCATCATTCCAGCTGGTTTACTTGGATCATAGGTCATTAAAATATAATCATTGATTAGCCCCACATAAGCTGAAGTCCATGCATTCCAGGCACCGTGCTTAATTTGAGTTCCCAAATCCAGCTGAATGGTTTTTTCATTATCCAGATGATTAAATGCATTTGTTTTTGCAACCTTATAATCTGTACGCATGATTTCCCAATAGTCAGGGACACGTTCCACATAACCCAAGCCAATATAGTTCTTTAAACCATGCTCTGGGTTTTTATTTTCTAAACGGATAAAGGCGCTTGGTAAGGTTTCAGAACGACTCATTTGATCGCGTAAATTATCTATTTTCACATGATCAGCACGTGCACCCGCCACTAATTTGTTTTGTGGATTGAATGTATAAGTCAACTCACTAAATGCCCCATAAGATTCAAAACGCATATCTGTCTTGAATGGCATATTCATTGTTGGAGAAACCATATCTCCACCATGTTTATTAAACTGCGAGTCGATACCCGTTATAACACTTAACTTATTCCATTCTGTCGTCATGGCAAGACGTGAGTTTAGTGTACGGCGAGTAACACGCATGGATGTTTTATCTGGAACTAGATGTGGTTCACTCATGCTATGATCCATACCTTGCATATTCCCCATATCACCACTGGAATGATGCATCCCACCATGTCCCATACTGGCATTTAAATCCACCATTCCAGGATTTCTTAAACTAAAGTTGTCCATAATGTGATCGTTATAACTATAGTCAACTTGTCCCTCAATTTTCTTGATCACATCATTAATATTTTTCTTTTCAAAATGCAGTCCCAAACTCTCACGTGCAAATTGAGAACCATCGAGTGAACGACCAGCATATTCTGCCTCACCATCCGACTTTCCTCCACGTAATTCTATCCAAGTGTTCTCATCAGGTGTCCAGCCTAGAGCCAGATCAGCATTCCAGCGTTTCCATGATGACGGGATCTTATTTCCATCACCATCTTTATAACTGTTTGATTCTGAACGATTGGCATTAAGGCGCATATATTTTGTTCCATCACCAATCGCCGCTTCAACATTGTGATCAATACGACCATATGACCCCATCAACACGCTTGCCTGTCCACGATAAGGTTTGTCTGAAGTCAAATGTTCTGGTTCCCGTTCAAAAATCACAGTTGCTGCTGAACCTGTATTGGCGTATTGAACGGTCTGTGGACCTTTGATCACTGTTATTTTGTCAAAGCTTTCAGGCTGGATATATGAAGTAGGCGCATCCATACGTGCTGGACATGCACCCAGATTTTCTGTGCCATCTGTCAAGATTTTAATTCGTGAACCGAACATCCCGCGGAAGGTCACATCCCCATTGGTTCCACCATTTTTAATCGCATTAAAACCCATTATGCTTTTTAAATAGTCAGCGCCATCTGTAGCTGGAACAGGCTGAATGGGCTGTTTAGGGTCAGCATGGATAATCAACCCATTATCCGCATCAGCACTTTGTGCAGTCACGACAATCGGTGCTAAAGATGCCATTTGAATTTTTTGCTCTTGTGCAAATACTGTTGCTGAAGAAAGTGCAGTAATGATCGCAACCGTCAATGGCTGTAATAAAAATTGTGGCTTAACCATAACAATCTCTTTAAATCATAAATAAAACAAGACTGGAGTCAGACGAGACCCAAAAAATAAAGTTTTGATTTATGCAAAGACAGGAGGTGCTCGCCCTTGGGGGGTTAAGAAGAGTCGCTGCAGGACAAAATAAACATGTTTAAATGTTTTTTGAAATGCAATTAAACGAATCTGAATCCGATCTAAAACTTCTTTAACTTCAAGCTCTGGAGGCATGATCAGATGCCCATAAACTGTACAATACTGACAGGCATGACCAACTAGATCATGATGATGTTTTTGTTCAGTTTGTGCAGCAATTTGCATGGCATGATTATGCTGATGCTGAGACATCGAAGAATGTTCATGTAATGAATGTTGTGAAATATCTTGTTGTTTTATTTGTAAAACTGCATGCGTAATAGTTTCACAGACCGGAGCAACCTGATATTGCTTCGGTAGCAAAGGCTGCAAAAATACAGCAATCTGTAAAAACACTGCCATAAAGCCAAGCAGCAACCCGGTACGCAGAAACAAATAATCATCTCAACACTTTTTAAGACCCGAGTATAACAAAGCCCAATCGAAATTGGGCTAGCCTTAAGGATGAATTTTCAAAGAAAAAAACCTATCTTTTCACTGCAACTTTATCTTTCTGGCGCTGACGTACGACTTTTTCTACTTTTTCACGTGCGCGCTGACGTTTAAGTGGTGATAAATAATCAACAAACAATTTACCATTTAAGTGATCTAATTCATGTTGGATACAAACAGCGAGAAGTCCATCCGCTTCTATCTCAAATGATTGACCTTCAAGGTTTTTTGCCTCAATTTTTACGCGTGACGGACGCTCAACTTTATCGTATATTTGAGGAACTGACAGACAGCCTTCTTCGTATGGTTGTGTTTCTTCAGTCAGAGGGGTGACCTTAGGGTTAATAAACACCATAGGCTGATCTTTATTTTCAGATAAATCCATAACGATGAGCTGAATATGACGATCTACCTGTGTTGCAGCAAGACCAATACCTGGTGCTTCATACATGGTTTCGAACATGTCTGATGCAAGTTGGCGAATTTCGTCTGTGACTTCATCAACGGGTTTGGCAATGGTACGCAGACGGGGATCAGGAAAACTTAAAATAGGTAATAAGGCCATACTGTATCCTCATTGGCTATGCCATTGAACTTGAAAACAAATGAAGAATAAACTTCATGCTAATTAAAAAACGAATGCGTTAATTATAACGCAAATCAATACATAATTTTAGGAATTATGAGAATGAACTCAATTTTCAAAGGCATACATTTTAATGCCTTGGGGTTAAAAAAGTACACACTCATGCTTGCTGTGTGTGCAGGAATTGGTTTGGTTCCAACATATTCAATTCAAGCTGCTAGTCCCAATATCAACCCGCCATCACTGAAAGCCAATGCACCACATGTTTATATAGTCAAAAAAGGAGATACCCTGTGGGACATTTCAGCCAAATTTTTAAAAAAACCTTGGCGCTGGCCTGAAATATGGGCAAGCAATAAACATGTAAAGAACCCTCACTGGATTTATCCTGGAGATCGATTGCTACTCTGCAGTCTAAACGGACAGCCTTTAATTGGTAAAGACGAAGGTGATGGTTGTACAGGAATAATTCAGCGCTATACAGGTAAAAAAGTAACAAGCATTCAACCTAGAGTCAGGATCGAAGAACTAGCAAATACCATCCCAGTCATCTCACTTAGTGAAATTGAACCTTGGCTTGTCAGAAATACCATTTTTAATGCTGAATCCATACAGCATCTCCCTTATGTCCTGGGTACAGAAGACAAGCGGATTATCGCAGCCAAAGGACAGAAAATTTATATCCGTGGTGAGGGATTAAAGATCGGGCAGCAATATGCCGTATACCGGCAAAATGAACCTTATGTTTTTAAAGGTATAAATGGCAAGAAAATAAACGCAGGTACTGAACTTGAACAAGTTGCTAGTGGTTTAGCAACTGAATTAAAAAATGATATTGCAACACTTGAACTCACTGAAAGTTTTACCAGAGAAGTACGTAAAGGGGATTTGATCCTACCTTTATTTGAAGCAGAGCTACCCTCGATGTTTTATCCAACTTCCAAAAATGAAATTGTCCATGGTGGACATATTATTCGTGTGATGGGGGCAATTAATCGGGCTGCACAACGTAGTGTAGTCACCGTAGATAGAGGAACATTACAAGGTGCAAAAGTCGGGCAGGTATTTAGTATTGCGCAACGGGGTGAAATTGTAAAAGATCCAAAAACTAAAAAAAATGTAGAACTTCCTCAACAGCAAATTGGTCATCTAATGTTGTTCAAAACCTTTGACAACCTTAGCTATGCCTATGTACTGGACAGCTCCTTACCTATACAGGTTGGTGCTTCAATTCAATCGACTGAAGATGAAGACTAAGGAAATCATTCTATGCTGAATCAGATTCCTAAAACACAACTTGATTACATCAAACTCTGGTATTTGGTTCAGCATTCATTGTCCGCTTTTGCAAAATTGGAAAAGTATTTTGGTAGTATCGAATCAGCAATTGGAGAAAAGCAATTATTAAAATGGACTGAACTGAATCTACATCAAAATCATATTCAACGTGCTAAAGACTTTTTAACTGACTTAGGGCAACAAAAATTTGAAAAATGTTTGAACGATATCAAACAATATTCAGATTTTATCCTTACTCATAAGGATGCAGGATATCCCAAGCAGCTTCTTCCCTTTTCGGATCACCCACCTGTTCTTTTTGGAAAAGGATCTATACAAAATCTTTCTCAACCTCAAATCGCTATCGTCGGCAGTCGAAAACCTAGTCCTCATGGAAAGCAAGTTGCCTATGATTTTGCTTACTATTTAAGTGAAAAAGGTTTTTTTATCACCAGTGGATTAGCAGAAGGAATAGATGAAGCTGCACATTTAGGGGCCAATAAAAACCATAAGACAATCGCTGTAGTTGGTACAGGCTTAGATATGATTTACCCACATAAAAATCGGAGATTACAATCCGAGATTTTACAGCATCATGGCAGTATTGTTTCCGAGTTCTTACCGACAACACCTCCTGCACAGCAGAACTTTCCCCGACGAAACAGGATCGTCAGTGGTTTAAGCCTGGGTGTGCTTGTTGCTGAGGCTGCAACTCATAGCGGCTCACTCATTACAGCTAAACTAGCCGCTGATCAAGGTAAAACAGTCTTTGCAATTCCCGGACATATTTATGCCGAGTATCATAAAGGCTGTCATCAACTGATTCGGGAAGGTGCTGTTTTAATCGATCATCCTGAGCAAATCATTGAAGATCTGGCACTCCCGACACAATGGCATTCACAGCAACAATCCGAATCCATAATCTTACAATCACTTGAAGAAATACCTGAAAATTTATTTAAACTTTATCAGGAACTAGACTGGATTGGCTTAACTATTGACCAACTGGCCACAAAATTAAAATTGACCACAGCAGAATTAACTAGTGATCTCATGCAGTTAGAACTACTTGGTCTATGTATTCAACAATCAGGCTTGTACTTGCGTTGCCGTAAATTACATTAAGGTTCACAATAGACTTTATATTTGTAAATAGGTAAGGTGAACATCCATGATTACAACCTCTGTTGCTGAAGCGGCTGAATGTTTAAAACAAGGCAAAGTCTTAGCATATCCGACAGAGGGAGTTTGGGGATTAGGTTGTGATCCATATAATGAAGCAGCATTTTTAGAGATTTTAAAGCTAAAACAAAGACCTATTGAAAAAGGAGTAATTTTGCTAGCTGGGCAGCTTGCTCAGGTTGAACATCTTCTAAACAACCTAAATCCTGAAATTCGTGAACAGGTTATCGCGACATGGGCACACCATAGCCCAACCCAACGAGCAACGACATGGTTATTACCTGCAGATAGCACTATTCCAGTCTGGATTAAGGGTAAGCATTCACAAGTTGCTGTACGAGTTACCAATCATCCCCTGTGTACTGCATTATGCAATGCCTTTAACGGATTTATTGTATCAACCAGTGCCAATCCTGCCGGGCTTGAGCCAGCCCGGTCTTTACAAGAGGCAAACCATTATTTTGGTTCTGAACTCAATTACCTCAATGGTGATTTAGGGTTAAGCCAGCAACCCAGTAAAATTATTGATGCAATCAGTGGCCATATTATCCGTGATTAAACATCAAAATGAGCAAGCATCATAAACCTGCAAATTAATAACCAAGCTTATTCAAATAAATACAATTCACGTTATTTTTCATTTAAACTCAAACAAAAAAACTCAGCCATATAACATATGGCTGAGTATGAAAAGGATGTGCATACACATCCAGAGGGTCTTTAAAATCTATTGATCAAAATGCCTAAAAAATATGACATTTCATCGGATGGCGTATTATGCAATAAATATTTTTTGAATACAAACTAGTTAGTTACTGAATTTTTTCATACAAATCGAAACCTAAAATGAGAACAGGTCTTCGGTTAAAATTAAGTC
>NZ_OOGT01000045.1 GCF_900323515.1 Acinetobacter stercoris
GTCCTACATTCGATGGCTTAACTAAAAGTACATCTTAAAATAAACTGCTTCCTTGCAATATTCTTTTCATTTTATTTCTTTGCCTTAAAATATCGTATTTCTTATTTTTTTCTTTAAGATCAATCCAATGGATTGCCAATAATATTACTGATAATGCCGTTCATAATATGTGATCCTTTCTCCTTTCTAAGTTCTGCATACCATTGTTGAGTTACTTCTTCATCTTTCATATGTGTTACATCACATCTTTTTCGTGCGCGTAAAACAAGCTCATTTGCTCTTTCATTACGTTTTTCCTGATAACGTCGCAAAGCATCTTCCAGACTTAATGTATTGATTTGCAATGATCTTGCTAAATAAATTGCATCTTCCATTGCTTGACACCCACCTTGTCCAATATCAGGTGTCGTACTATGAGCAGCATCACCAACAATCACGGCACGACCTTTATAAAATTGTTTAAATGGTTCTATATCATGAATTTCAACACGATTAACTTTATCTGGATCTATCTGATCAATCAGATTCTGAACAGGTTCACACCATCCACTAAAATAATCTTTCAGTTTCTTTTGATAGTCTTTTCGATTGTTTTCCAAGCCTGCTGGTAATGGAACATCAAAAAAGAAATAAAATCTATTTTGGGCTACTGGCATCAATGAAACACGTTTCCCCTCACCTACAAAGGTTGTCCATTGATCTGCTGGTGTCAGTTTATCTGAAATTTCCACCAGACCATTCCAGTTGACATAGCCTGCATATCGTCTTTCGACCTGTTCCCCCAAAACATAACTGCGTGTTATCGAATGTGTCCCATCTGCTCCTATTAAAAGCTCACACTCAACTGATGTTCCGTCTGCAAAGTCTAGATGTACCCGATCATTTTGTTCGGTGAGCGATAACATTTTTTTACCCAAACGAATATTTTCACGCCCAAATTCATCCATAAGCATATTTTGAAGTTCGGCACGTGAAACAGGATATGGTCGTTGCCCAACCTCTTCTATAAGTGGAAGTAGACTAAATTGGGTCATCGTGTCACCAGTTAAACCATCGATATAAGCCAAATTGTCCATTTGTCCACCAAGTTTGGCGACACGTTCAGTCAACCCTAGATAATTAAGACATTTAACCCCGTTTGACCATAAAGAAATCGCTGCACCTACAGGCAATATTTTTTCTGTTTGTTCATAAATAGTGACGTGATGCCCAAATTTTTTTAGTGCAATCCCTGTGGTTAAGCCTCCCATTCCTGCACCAACAATAACGATCTCCATCCATCACTCCTTCTCTATAAAATCTCACTTTTTTGAAAAGCTAGAACCGTGCCAGTTCTTGATGTAATTCGTCATAGTCGAAAAAGTTGGCATACGCTGTGCATTTAAATCTATGTAATCCCACATATTTATAAATTTAAATTACCTCTGGTTTTAAATTTTTGTGATCAATATACATGTGATAATCAAGATAACTGGATGATATATATGGCGACACTGCATGCTCCTGAATTTGAAATTCCAACTGAATACCAGCATTTGACAAACCTGGCAGATGCCAGAATTGGTGCAAAAGTGACACAATGCTCTGATGAGTTTTTTGCTGATGCACAGCGAATGCTGCAATTTGAAGCACCTATATTTGTAGAAGGTAAATTTGATGATCATGGAAAGTGGATGGATGGATGGGAAACTCGCCGTAAACGTATTGCAGGCTATGACTGGGCAATTATAAAACTCGGTGTTGCAGGAACAGTCTCAGCTCTAGATCTGGATACAACTTTTTTCACAGGAAATTACCCAGCATCTGCATCGGTTGATGCATGTTTTGCACCAGATGATGACTTAAGTCGAGTGGAATGGATCAATATTCTAGAAAATTCTGCTTTAGCTCCTAGTCAACACCATCTTTTTAATATTCAACATCAACAATCGTTCACTCATTTACGTTTAAATATATTCCCTGATGGCGGGATTGCTCGTTTTAGAGTTTATGGTCACGTCAAAATTGAGTCTAAATATAGTGATGAAAATCTGGATCTGGTCGCATTAAAAAATGGCGGGCGGGTTGTGGCATATAGTGATGCCCATTTTGGACATCCACGTAATCTTATCAATCCTGAACGTGCATTAAATATGGGCGATGGCTGGGAAACAAAACGTCGTCGTGCACCAGGTTTTGACTGGTGTATTTTAGCACTCGGGCAAACAGGAATTATTGAAAAAATTGAAATTGATACCGCTCATTTTAAAGGCAATTATCCTGATGAAGTTTCAATTCAGGGCATTTTTATAGAACAGGCAACCGATGCTCAGCTTATATCACAAAGTATGTTTTGGCCATTTTTGTTACAAGCACAAAAAATGCAAATGGATCATATTCACACTTTTGTTGATGAAATTATTTCAAAACAGAAAATTTCACATATACGTATCAACATGATTCCTGATGGTGGAATCAGTCGTATTCGTTTATGGGGGAAAATTGCATAAATGGCTACAAAAAACATTAGAAAAATAGTTCATATTCAAGAGCTCAATTCCACCAACTTTAACAGGTATGGTGAAGTAATTGAGTGCAATCAGCATGATTTTTTTTATATTAATCAGCGGCATACTGAACGCTATCATGCTATTGCTGAACATCATGTAGATGATCATGCCCATGTTGGGATCAGTATTTTTAGGAATATTAAACAAACTGAACTGCCTTTTAACATTCAGATGCTAGAACGTCATCCACTTGGTTCACAAGCTTTTATTCCTATGACCGGACAGAAATTTTTAATTATTGTTGCTCCTGCTCTCACCCAGGATCAGCCAGACCTTTCCAGACTTCAAGCTTTTATCAGTAACGGAACACAAGGGGTTAATTATCAGGCTGGTACTTGGCATCATCCTCTACTGACTTTAGAAGCCCCAAGTCTTTTTAGTGTTATCGACAGAATTGGTGATGGCAATAATTGCGATGTCTACAACTTTCCATTTTCTATTACCATTTGTCCTTGATGATTAAGCGCTTGTAACAAAGCGCTTATTTATTACTTAACTACCACGATATGTTGAATATGAGAATGGACTAATCAGCAAAGGGACATGATAATGCTGTGTGATATCTATAATTGAAAAATAAATAACTATTTTCGGGAAAAAAGTTTCTATTTCCAGTTTTTTGAAATAATCACCTATAGAAAATTCTAAATAATAATCACCTTTTTTCAATGAAGTTAAAGCAAAATCTGACACACGTCCGTCAACATTTGTTTTAGATTGAGAAAGTAAATATCCCTCGCCAGAAAATAGTTTTACCTCAACATCTTTTGCAGGTTTACCCAAATTTGTATCCAGAATATGAGTACTAATCATGATTGAATTTCCTTTGAGAGTCTAAGCAAAGCAATTTCCATAAGCTGTTGGTGAACTATTTCCTGTTCAGTTTTCAAGTCATTGTTTAATCGACAATTTAATGCAATTAATATCTCTTCTGCATTTAAACCATAAGCCTTAATCAAAAAAATAAAACCAAATTTTTTTTCATATGCCTGATTTCCCTGTTCAAGTGCTTTCTGGGTTTTATGATCTATCTTGATTGCTGCTTGCTCTTTATCAGAAAAAGCCTGTTCTTTTTCACTTAATGTTTGATGCGCCTTACGTTCACCAATTCTTGGATGCAAATCAAGAGACTGCTTTATTTCATTCCAAGACCAACTTTGCGCCTGTTGCCAGGCAAAAGATAAAAGCTGTTCTATTGAATTAAATGCTTCATGTTGTGTAATAACATCAACCCAGGAGGAAATATTCACACAATGTCTAAGCATAGCCTTTTTGTTTGAAGCAGATAATTGATTAAATTCTTTCAGATACACAAAGTATAACCTTCTAAACATTGATATATGTAAAGAGCAATTTTGATGCCAACACAAATATATATTATTGAAAAATAAATTAAAAATATAAAATCGAGTTAAATCTTATGGTGCTGATACCAATGTTCGGCAATATCCCCGCGTCTACATATCCAGATATCATCGTAGCTCTGTAGATAATCTAAAAAGCGTTGTAAGGCTCTGAAACGTGCAGGTCGCCCCAAAATACGGCAATGCATTCCAATTGACATCATTTTTGGATAAAACTCACCTTCAGCATACAGTACATCGAAAGCATCCCTAAGATATTGATAAAACTGTTCCCCACTATTGAAACCACCAGGAGAACAAAATTTCATATCATTGCACTCTAATGTATAAGGGATAATCAGATGTGATCTGGATTCACCATGGCTATTGGTCAGTGATGTCCAAAATGGCAAATCATCTGCATAATTATCACAATCATATTTTATTTGAGGAAACTCAGCTAAAAGCTCTCGAGTGTTGGGACTATCACGACCAGTATACCAACCAATAGGAGCATGCCCGAATAAAGCTTCTAGAACACTTATTGCCTGATCCATATGTTGTTTTTCAAGTTCCATATCTACATCTTGATAATGTAACCAACGCTGACCGTGCGAGACCACATCGTAATTTGAATTTTGAATAGCTTCTACAATATATGGATTACGAATCAGTGCCATTCCCACAGCAAAAACTGTCATCGGCAAATTACGTTTTTTGAACTCTTGATGTATTCGCCAGAACCCTGCCCGAGCACCATATTCATACATCGAATCCATAGACATATGCTTCGCAGGAAAACTTTGTGCACCAATAATATCTGATAAAAATTGCTCTGAGCCTGGATCACCGTGTTCCACATGACTTTCACCACCTTCTTCGTAGTTCAAAACAAATTGCACAGCAACTCGCGCCTTGTTTGGCCAATTCGCTTGAGGAACACTACCATGATAACCAATAAGATCGCGTGAATATTCTTGATTTTTTATCGAATCTATTAATGCCTGTCCTCTTAAATAGCTTGTCACCACTTTTTAAAATCCTGATTTAATCTTTTGAAAATTAAATAAACAATAAACATGCCAGATCCAAGCCATTATTGATGATGCTAGATAAAAACCGCATCAAAACTAAACAAACCCTAATATATTCGGTTAATTTATTTTTATAATTGAAATAAAAATGCCAGCCAACTGACCAGCATTTAAAAATATGAAAGGCTTATCTCAAATTAGTGATTCTATCATCCGTCTTGCACGAACAAGTCCTACATCGATATGTATTCCAACCATATCTGTACTTTCAAATTGTTTTAAGTTTTTAAATTGATCTTCAATGACAATTTTATCCTCATCAAAGGTTAAGCGTGTCTGTTCTATCACAACATTTGCAATATTTTCTCTATCCTGTTTAGGATTAGTTGCCATTGTCCAAAAATAGTGACATGTCTCATCTGTTTCTGGTGTGATACCGTGGAAGCCACGCATATTAAATCCATTACGATCTGGATTTTCCAGACTGTCCGAACCTGCATCTATTCCCCCAGTCCAAATTCGAATATGTGAAACACGAAAATCGATTTCCTGCCAACGATCAATCTTGGATTTGAAAGGATATGCCATCGCATATGTTGGTGGTGGATCAGAATCAAACATATGACGTTTTACAATAACCTGATCTTCATTTTGAACAACTTTCATTTCAGCATTCATGTGAATTTTTGCGTTACCGCCGATGGTTTTTAAATGCACATATGCCAGATGACTCAAGTCCATTAAGTTATCGTGAATTAGTTGATAAGGTGCCTGATAATGGTAAACATCTCCATCATATAAATAGTCAGGATGTTCATGATATGGATAATCAGGTACATCTGAAATATTAGGTTCAGTATCGAAACTATACCAAAACCAGATTATTCCTTGCTTTTCAATTAAAAAATAGGATTTGACTTTAGCTTTCGCAGGAATGCGATCTTGTCCAGGTACTTCTACACAATGACCATATCCGTCATAAAGCAAACCATGATAACCACAGCGGATTTGACCATTTTCCAGTGTACCAGATGAGAGAGGCATGCCCCGATGACAACAGCGATCTTCTAGCGCGACAGCCTTGCCTTCAACATTGCGAAAAATAATAAGCGGGATATTGAGTACTTTTCTTGAAATCAGATTATCTTTTAACTCTTTAGATAAGCCAACTACATACCATTGATTTTTTGGGAATTTACTCTTACCTTCCTGTTCCTGCTGTATAGAAATTCTATTCTTATCCTGAATAAAATCATTCATATTCATATTCATATTCATATTCATATCCTTATACCTGGTCTCTACACTTTTAGTAGAGATGCTTCCATCTTATTTTGTTGACAATTTTACAAACACGTCCTTCGTGTTATTTGTATAAAATTAAAACAATATAGTTGCTTAGTCAACTATATTGTTGTGTAAACAACAAAATAAAAATATAGCTGTGCTACTATTTTGAAAAATGGTTTATTTTTAAAATTATGAGTACAAAAAAATCGCTTGAACTAGATCGTTATCTACCTGCACTTATTACATTTTTTTCAAATAAAATGTCAGCAGGCGCATCACAAATCTATGCACATTTATTTGATATGCACGTTATCGACTGGCGTATTATTTCTATGCTTGCCGTTGAACCCAATATCTCTGCTAGCCGAATATGTCAGGTCATAGGGTTAGATAAAGGTGCCGTCAGTCGTGCCTTATCAAATCTAAAAAATAAAGGTTTTGTTGAAATCTCGGCAGATAAAAAAGATAGTAGAGCGACTAAAATAATGCTTACTTTAGCTGGAACTCAGTTACACGATGACATGTTCAAAGTCGCAATGGAACGTGAACAGTATATTTTTGCCTCTTTAGCAAAAGAAGATAAAGAAAACCTGATTCGTATCATGCAACAACTCAATGCAAATATAGAAGAAGTGAACGAATATTTTTCCGAGAAATATCAACTTTAACTTATTGTTTAAAATAAAAGAATAGAAAATGTATTGGTGTTATTCCAACAATAAAAAGTGCAATTTACACTTTTTATTGTTATCTTCTGATCTAGCTTGCTTGTTTTATATTTTCAAACTGTCCAAGCTCATATGGTAAACCGACATAGTTTTCTGCCAACGTCGTTTGCCCTGCTTCAGAACTTAATATATAAGCCAACTCGGCTTGCTTGATCTTGAGATCAAATTCACTTTCAGTCTCAAAACGATGCAATAGATGTGTCATCCACCAAGAAAAACGTTCTGCTTTCCATACACGTTTAAGGCATTTTTCTGAGTATTCATTGATCCCTTGTTCCGAACCCTCTAAATAATATTCAATGAATGCACTAGACAGGTAGGCAATATCTGAAGCGGCTAAATTCAAACCTTTAGCACCCGTTGGTGGGACTATATGTGCTGCATCACCTGCCAAGAATAATTTTCCAAATCGCATAGGTTCGGTAACAAAACTGCGTAAAGGTGCGATGCTCTTTTCTATAGATGCCCCAGTAACCAGATTTTTTCGACTTTCTTCATCCAGTCGTTTACCAAGTTCTTCCCAAAAACGCTCATCTGACCAGTCTTCAACTTTATCAGTCAATGGAACTTGTAAATAATAACGACTACGCGTGCTGGAACGCATACTACATAAGGCAAAACCTCGTTCTGACTGAACATAAATTAATTCATCGGAAACAGGAGGAACATCTGCCAAGATACCTAACCAGCCAAATGGATATACTTTTTCGAAAGTATTGATTTTATCTTGAGGTACACTCGCCCTACATACTCCATGATAACCATCGCAACCAGCGATAAAGTCACAATTCACTTTATAATTCATGCCATTTTTATTGAATGTTACATGAGGTGATTGTTCAAAATCATGGATTTTTACATCATTGGCCTCATAAAATGAAATCAACTCTGCTTGCTCACGTGCATGCATCAAGTCTTTAGTAACTTCAGTTTGCCCATAAACTGTGACTTGCTTACCATGTGTTAAACCCGTTAGATCAATACGATGTTTTTCACCATTGGTTAAAATTTCTATCCCATGATGTGGCAAACCATATTCTCGAAGATGCTGGTCAACACCTGCTTCTTTTAATAAATCAACCGAAACCTGTTCCAATATACCGGCACGAATCCGAGAAGCGACATATTCACTACTACGCTGTTCTATGATGATATGTTGTATTCCAGCTTTGTGTAATAACTGTCCTAGCAACAAACCTGCTGGACCAGAACCGATAATTGCAACTTGTGTATTTAAAATTTCCATATTTTTCTCCTCGTCCTCTACTTTTAAAATTAATTTTTTTCTCTAAAATCAGCTATAGTAAAAACAGGATTTTTACCGAAATACGGCAAGCTTGTCCGTATATCGGACAAAACATCATGCATATGATGTTAAATATGTAAGGAATACATGTGAGATACGATAAAGTTGAAAATAAAAGTTCTGGTGAAACAATATCAAACGATGATTTTATTGCAGGTCTAGCTAAAGGATTAAGTTTGCTTGAGGCTTTCGGCATTGATCGCCAGAAACTTAATGCCACTCAGGTTTCCGAACGTACAGGTATGAGCAGAACAGCTGCACGACGCTATTTAAAAACACTTAAATTTTTAGGTTATCTAGATGGTGATGATCACTACTTCTGGTTAACACATAAAGTTCTTCGTTTTTCCAGTTCTTATCTAAGCTCTGCATATTTACCTAAAATTGCTCAACCGATATTAAATATATTATGTGATCAGACTTCTTTGACATTTTCAGTTGTCGTGCTCGATGATGATGAAGTCGTTCCAATCGCAAGAAGCTTTATGCCTCAACTGGATAATCTACGCTCTAGTCCTTATGGCATGCATTTAGGAAACCGTTTACCAGCCCATGCGACCTCAACTGGAAAAATACTCCTTGCAGCTTTGAGTCAAAATGAACAAAGACAATGGTTTGAAAAATATGGTCTCAAGCGCCTTACACCTTTTAGCATCCAGAAAGAGGAAGATTTTTATCAAGTCTTGCAACAGGTCAATTCTCAGGATTTTTGCTTATCCAAAGAGGAACATGAACTTGGAGTTATTGCGATTGCTGTTCCTATCTTAAATTCTCAAGGTAAAGCAGTTGCTGCACTCAATTGCATGTCTCAAACCAATCGGGTTACTGAAAATTACTTGATCGAAAACATATTACCTTTGATCCGCAATACTGCTTATGAGATTAGAGCAATGTTATAAGGTGAGATAATCACACACAAAATAAATGATCATTTGATTTACAATTGAAAATCATTGAAATAACAGTTGAAACTGGGAATAAACTACTTATAGGATTTGTTTTTCTCAGCATAATCAACCAAATTAATCTATATTGATTATCTAAATATTTATAGATATAGAGAATTGTTTAATTTATGAAATTAACCTAAATACTAAGTGTTTTATTTTTATAAAATATTGTTTTGATTTTTACTTAATAATTATGAAAAGTTTGAAATTTTTATCAATAATAGCAATTTCATGCTGTTTTTCACTTTCTCACGGCTATGCTAAAGAAACCATTTATTTGATTTCAAGTTCTTCTGCATACGATGAAAGTTATATTCCAATGATTGTTAAATCTTTTAATAACAAGGGCTTCAATGTAAGCACACAATATCTAGATCAGCGTCTTTCCGATTTTGGCTACGTCAATACCGATCGTGAGCGTGCTAAAAATCTGGTGAATGCTTTAAGCAATCCTCAAGTAAAATACCTATGGTTCGTCCGAGGTGGTTCAGGTGCTTTAAACTTATTACCTATATTGGAAAGCAAAAAAGAAGTTATTAAAAAAACTTCGCCGAAAGTTTTAATCGGTTTTAGTGATGTCACTGTAATACATTATTTTATAAACAATTATATTGGATGGAAGTCTATACATGGTACAACTGCTGCATCTGGTAGGGTGATCAATGCTTCCTCAAATTCAGATCTTTCAAATCAAGCAATTTCATCTCGCTCAGCCAATAACGCTTTAGTTCAATCAAAGCAATCAGATGAGTCCTCACTACAAACAGATGCAATCGAGCAAATATTTTCCAGTATAAATAACGGCATCAAATATCAAGGGCTTTTACCTT
This sequence comes from Acinetobacter stercoris, assembly GCF_900323515.1. Classification (GTDB taxonomy): domain Bacteria; phylum Pseudomonadota; class Gammaproteobacteria; order Pseudomonadales; family Moraxellaceae; genus Acinetobacter; species Acinetobacter stercoris. The sequence continues at coordinate 10,031 of NZ_OOGT01000045.1, forward strand.
TAAATCAATCTGCTCATGTTTCTCAGTTAAATGGCCGCCTAACAGGCGGAAATCTGACTTTGGTTCAGACATTATTTTCCACAACATATGAAAAAAACTGGAATAATAAAGTATTGTTACTTGAAGATGTTAATGTCACGTATAAACAATTAGATCGCTTGTTACATCAATTATTATTTAAAAAGGATTTTCATCCGAAAGCAATTGTCTTCGGACAGTTTTACCCGAATAAAACCAATGATGGTGAACGTTTAATCTATAAACAAGTCATTCAATCCTATGCAGATCAAACTAATATTCCAGTTTATTATTATCCGTATTTTGGGCATGGCAAAGTGAACCAACCCTTTATTTTAGGTGAGAACGCTAAAATTTCATGTAATAAAGATTCTGATTATTGCTCAATTGTGCAAAATAAAATGTGATCCGGTTTGCTTTTGAAAATTAATACGCCTAGAGCTTTCAAATAGTATAAAAACTCAACTGCATATTGCTTTGCAGTTGAGTTTAAAGTCTAGCAAACTATCTTATATATCAAAAAAAACAGTTTCATTTTCACCTTGTATATGAATATCAAAACGATAGATTATTTCTCCATCCCGTTCTAAACGTTTCGCTATCAGGGTCTTACGACGTGGCTCCCACTCGATACCATTTAAAATCGGGTCTTGTGCATTTGCCTCACTCTCATCCTCAAAATATACGCGAGTGTTAAGTCCCATATTGATACCACGTGCGAAAATAATGAGATTAATATGTGGAGCCTGGATAGTCCCTTTTCGTCCTGGAACTGTTCCTGGTTTAATGGTATTAAAGTGCCAGATACCTGACTTAAAGTCAGCACCCGCACGTCCCCATCCCATGAAATCCGGATCAGCCTGTTTATCTTGAAAATCAGCTTGGCTAGGATAGACCCCATTTGCATCTGCCTGCCAGATTTCAACTAGCACGTCTCGTAAAGGAACACCAATACCATCAAATACCTGACCTTCAAGACGTATACGAGTTCCCTTTGGATTGTTTTTAGTCAGGTTATTATCAAAGTTATGTTCAAATACTTCTATTCCAGCTTGTTGAGGCAATAAACCGATATGTACATAAGGCCCACCTGTTTGAGATGGTGTTTCATGTAATTCCTGAAAATTCCAGCCATTCATAACGATCACTCCATCAATCAAAATAATTCATTTTCAAAAAATGTTTTACGACGACCACGAAGTGTGATGTCAAAACGATAGCAACGGCTATCTGACTCGATAAAGTTACTTTTATCTTCGAGTGCAATTAATGCCCTGCGCTGTTCTTCTGAAGGGATCGTGCGAATGATCGGACATGTATTAATCAATGGATCCCCCTCAAAATAGAATTGCGAAATTAAACGCTGTGCCCAGCCATCCGCGATTAATGAAAAATGAATATGTGCAGGACGCCATTCATTGATACGGTTACGCCAAGGATAAGGACCAGGCTTAATAGTACGGAAAATATAAAAACCATTCTCATCAGTCATCATACGCCCACAGCCACCAAAGTTCGGATCTAAAGAACCGATATATTGGTCATTGGGATGTCTGTAACGGCCAGAAGCATTGGCTTGCCATACTTCAAGTAAAGCATTCTTTACAGGTCGTCCAAATTGATCACGCACATAACCATGAATCACAACCCGCTCGCCTATAGGCAAACCATCTTTCGCACAGTTTAAAATCAGGTCATTGTCTTTAGCCCCAAATTGATCAGCAGAAAAATGTGGTGCTGTAACTTCAGAAAGTGTTTCCCCAATTGAAATCAGCGCATTTTTTGGTGATCTTAATACACTGGTTTTATAACCTGGTGTGTAAGCTGGTGGATGATCATCTGTATTACGTTGAGCATAAGCTCCCCAAATTATTTGAGACATTTATCTCTCCTTTTAAGCTTTTAGATTTTCCCTAATCTTCTGTACTGGTGTCTGAACCGAGCTCTTTAAACACTTCCTCAGCCATATGCATAGCAGCGTTTGCAGCGGGTAGACCGGCATACAATGAGGAGTGGATAAATAACTCTTTTAAATCATCCCTGGTTACACCATTGTTGAAACATGCACGGATATGCATGCGTAATTCATCATTTCGCCCTAATGCAAGTAAAATCGCAATTGTCACTAAACTCCGTGTATGACGAGGCATTCCTGGACGTGACCAGACTTCACCCCACGCATAACGACTAATAAAATTTTGAAAGTCGGAGTTAAAATCATTTAAATTTTCCAGTGATTTTCCGACATGTTTTTCACCTAAAACCTCAGTACGAACCTGAATTCCTTGCTGATAACGTTCTTCATCATTCATAAAAAATTCCTCTTAGGTTGCATCTGTATGGGCAACAAATGATTTGATTAAAATGGCAATTGCAGCAGCAGTCGCTGGTATGAGTAACAAACTTAAAATCGAGGTAAACGACCAGTGATTTCCTAATAGCACCGCACCGATCCACGCACCAAAAACTGCACCGAAACGACCTATTCCTGTCATCCATGCAACACCGGTTGCCCGGCACTGGGTTGGATAAAACCGTGTACTCAATACTGGCATCGCTGTTTGGGCACCATTAGCAGCCATACCGGCACACAAAATAAATACTGCTAGCAATGTCGGATTATTCAGACTTTGCCCAACAATAAAGGCAAACACGCCTGCTAAAAAATAAAACCCGGCAATAACACGGTTAGGATTAAAACGATCCATCGCCCAGCCAATAAATAAGGCACTGATCACACCACCAAACTGAAATAACCCACCGATAAATGCAGCACGCTCCATGCTCGCACCAGTTTCACGCATTAATGTTGGTAACCAGCTGGTTAATAAATAGATAATGATTAACCCCATGAAGTAGGTAAACCACAACAGCACTGTTCCTTTTGCATATGATTTTGAAAAAAGCATTGCAAATACTGATTTTTTATCAGAAGTTTCAGTTTTTTCTTCTGGGACATGAAACTCATATATACCTTTTACTTGCTCAGGTGCGATACGACTGAGAATTTTTCTAATTTTTTCAGTTGAACCCCCTTTAACAATCAAGTAGCGATAAGATTCGGGTAAAACCAAGATCACCATTAACATCAAAATTAATGGTGCCCAACCACCCACCAGAAAAAGACTGTGCCAACCAAAGTTAGGAATTAACCAGCTACTTAAAAAGCCGCCAATTGCCATCCCGAGGTTGTATCCACAAAACATACAGGTCACAAGCAAGGAACGAATACGTGCCGGGCAATATTCAGAGAAAAGTGTGGTTGCATTTGGCATGGCTGCACCAAGCCCTATACCTGTAAGAAACCGAAAAATGACCAGTTGATCAAGGGTTGTTGAATATGCACAGGCAAGTGTAAACCCGCCAAAAATAAGCATTGCTACTGTCAATACTATTTTTCGTCCAAAACGATCTGCTAATGGACCTGAAAATAATGCACCAAAGATCATTCCCCCTAGTGCCGCGCTCATAACAGGTCCAAGCTGTGATTTTGCTATCCCCCAGTCTTGAGCCAGTGCAGGAGCAATGAATCCCATTGCTGCTGTATCTATACCGTCTAAAAAAACGATAAGAAAACAAATGATTGCAATCATCCATTGATATTTTGAAAGTGCTGCATTATTGATTAATGCTTGGGCATCTATTCCCTTTTGCAGGGTATGACTCTCCTGAGACGCCATCTTTGACTCCTTTAGGCTAATTCCATTTAAACGTCTAAATCACTGAGTGCTATCTATAAAGTTAGACAGTATTTGATTAAACTCATCAGGGCATTCAATATTTGATAAATGTGAAGCTTCTATTTTTGCAATCACACTATCTTGTACCCGCTCTTTGATGACCTCTCCATCCTGAACAGTTGTTACAGGATCTTGAGTGCCACATATAACCAATGTTGGTTTTTCAATTTGTGCCAACGCTGTCCGAACATCAGCATATGCCAAAGCACGACAAGCATTGACATACCCCTGTGGAGGTGTATGTGCCAAACTCAATATAGTTTTTTGTGCAAGTGGGTTATGCTGATAATCAAATTTATGGCTAAACCATCGGCTATGTGTGGTCTTTGCCAGATCTGACAAACCATTGACTTCAACCTGATTAGCACGATTTAACCATGCATCCGTTTGTCCTATTTTTGCAGCTGAATTCGAAACAGTAATACTATAAAAGCGGTCTGATGCATTTATTGCCAACCAGAGTGCTGTGATTCCTCCCATGGAGATACCACAAAAATGCGCTTGTCCAATATTTAAAGCATCCAGGATATCAATGACATCCTCTCCGAGACTGGCAAGTGTTGTACCCTCTATTACATCACTTTTACCATGACCCCGAGTATCATAACGCACCACCCTGTAACGATCTTTGAAATACTCAGCCTGACCATCCCACATTGTCTTGTCAGTACCTAATGAGTTTGAAAAAATTATTACAGGGGTACTTTCTATACCTTCAACTTGTATTGAAATGGTCTTGCCCTGACGATTTATAATGCTATCCATCAATTTGCCACTCCTTTTGCACATTCCAATACAGCATCGATCTGATCTTGAATATTGCCTAGATACAATTCTGGATTAAACATATCGTTTAATTGCTTAGCACTAAAGTTTTGTTTTATTTGATCTATTTCAGCAATCACGTCCTTTAGATGGAGTTTTTCCTGAACCGCCTTTTTACATGCTTCTTCAACGAGTTCATGTGCATTTAAACGTCCTGTTTTCGGTGCTAATGCCATCATGACCGCTTCTGCCATAATCAATCCATACGTGCAATCAATATTACGCTGCATATTTTCAGGATTGATTTCTAAACCCTTTAGGACATCTGTAGTACGTGTAAGCGCTCCTGCACAAAGCTGGAATATTTCAGGCAATGCCAACCACTCGGCATGCCATGACCCTAGACTGCGCTCATGTTCCTGAACCATACTTTGATAAATGCTCGACATGAGTGCTGGAACACGGTTTGCTGCTGCTAAAATACTTGCAGCTGCAACTGGATTACGTTTATGTGGCATTGTCGAAGAGCCACCACGCCCTTTTGCCGTCGGTTCAAACAGCTCTGCAATTTCAGTCTGCATCATCAATGACCAGTCACGTGCCATTTTTCCAGTATTACCAGTCACAATCGCTAAAAAATTTGCAATTTCTACAATACGGTCGCGTTCACCGTGCCAAGTACATTCTGGAACTGTTAAGCCCAACTCTTGGGCATATGCTTCAACCACTGCTGTTCCCTGATCTAAAATAGATGCCAGAGAACCAACCGCACCACCTAGCTGTGCAGTTAGTACACGTTTTTTCATCTGTGCCAAGCGATCTAGATCACGTTTAAAACTACTCGCCCAACGGGCAGTTTTATGCCCTAATGTAATCGGTAAGGCTTGCTGTAACCATGTACGACCGATCATGACTTGATAACGATATTTCTCTGTTAGTGACAATGCCAATTCATACGCCTGAAATAATTGTCTCTCGATCAGTACAAGTGCATCTCTCGCCTGTAATATCGTTGCAGTATCAATAATATCCTGACTGGTTGCTCCCCAATGCACATAACGCGACGCGTCTTCATCTGCTGATTTCACAGCTGCCGTAAACTGTTTTACAAATGGGATCGCAACATTACCTGCCAGACCAGCAGCTGTTGCCAAGGCATCAAAATCGATGAAATCAACGCCATATTCCTGAGCCACCTGAGCAATCACATTTGCAGCAAATTCTGGAATTACGCCAACTTTTGCTTCAGCTCTCGCCAATGCAACCTCAGCCTGAATCATATATTTAAGCAATGCTCGATCACTAAAAACATCTGTAACTTCAGGCTGATAGAATAAGCTTGCATATAGATGACTCATGGTGCTCTTTCCCTTATCTCTACAAATTACTCTTTAATTATCAATACTATTTCTTACTCATATTTATTGACTATCTGAAGTTTGATCAACCAATTTTGCACCAGTTAAACTTTGTAATTCTTCAAAACTTAAACCTGCAACTTTTTCGATGACTTTTAGACCTTCTGACGTCACATCTATCACACAAAGATCTGTATAGATACGATCGACACAGTGTTTTCCTGTAACTGGGTAAGTCAGTGATTCAACAATTTTCGGTTCACCTTTCTTGGTCACATGATCTGTGGTGATAAATACTTTTTTAGCACCTACTGCCAGATCCATTGCACCACCTACAGCCGGGATAGCATCTGGTGCACCTGTATGCCAGTTTGCCAAATCACCATTTTCTGCAACCTGAAATGCACCCAATACTGCAATATCAAGATGACCACCACGCATCATCGCAAATGAGTCACCATGATGGAAAAAACTGCCACCCGTTAGCATCGTGACAAATTCTTTACCTGCATTGATGAGTTCTGGATCTTTTTCACCCGCAGCAGGTGGTGGACCAAATGCCAATAAACCATTTTCAGAATGTAAAAATACATCTTTATCAGCAGGTAAGTAACTTGCAATTTTAGTTGGTAAACCAATCCCCAGATTGACATAAGCTCCATCTGGAATATCCTGTGCAACACGTTCTGCAATCTGATCGCGAGTTAGTTTGTTATAGCTCATGATTTATCTCTCCATCGGATTACTGTGCTGATTTAACTGCAACAACGTGTTGAACAAAAATACCTGGGGTGATGATATGTTCAGGATCTAAAGCGCCAAGTTCAACGACTTCTGAAACCTGGGCAATGGTACAATCTGCTGCCATTGCCATGATTGGACCGAAATTACGGGCTGCTTTGCGATAAACCAGATTTCCCCAACGATCACCTTGTTGTGCTTTAATCAGTGCAAAATCGGCACGAAGAGGATTTTCCAGAACATAGTCTTTACCCTCATAGTTCAGTGTTGGTTTTCCTTCAGCCAGTAAAGTCCCAAAACCAGTTGGTGTATAGATTGGACCGAGTCCCATACCCGCAGCTTGGATACGACAGGCGAGATTGCCTTGAGGAACGAGTTCTAGCTCGATTTTTCCAGCACGATAAGCTTCATCAAAAATATAAGAATCCGATTGGCGCGGGAAAGAACAGATGATTTTACGAACAGCATCTGCTTTGATGAGTTTGGCTAAACCGTAATCGCCGTTGCCTGCATTATTATTAATAATGACCAGCTCTTTTTTTCCCAATTCAATTAAGCCATCGATGAGTTCAGTAGGTTGTCCTGCTGTACCAAAACCACCAATCATGATGGTTGAACCGTCCTTAATCTTTGAAAGTACTTCGGTTAATGAAGCTGAACTTTTATCGATCATGAGGCAACTCCGTTTGCAATGTATAACTAAGGTAAAACTCTACTCAACATATATAAGCGGTTTAGATGAAAATTTAGAGAATCACCAATCCCGAGTGTTTTCATTAGAATTCCTTGATGCATTGTTATGCGTTTTTTTGAATTGTTCTACCTTAAAAATGCAATTTTGTTCGATGTTTAACATTATTGTGCGGTGATCGAACATTTGTTCTATTTTATACTATAATAAAGTTGGTATTTGATTAACCTAAATATTTATAACTATCACATGAAATGGAAATAATCTAGCAATGGATAATGCAAAGGACGTGGAAAAAAATATTTTACAGAATCCTGATAACCAGAAAACCATACGACATGAAGACTTTGTTGCAGGGATTAGTAAAGGTATGTCAATTCTAGAATGCTATGGTTCTGAAAGACATCGACTCAATATCAGTATAGCTGCGGAAAAAACAGGACTTACCCGAGCAGCCGCAAGGCGACATCTACTTACACTGGAATATCTGGGTTATCTGGAATTTGATGGTCATTATTATTACCTTGCTCCTAAGGTACTAAAGTTTTCTGGCGCGTATTTGAGTGGTTCACAGCTGCCTAAAATTTGTCAACCATTATTAAATTTGCTTACAACACAAACCTCCCTGATTTTTTCGGTCATGGTTCTGGATGGCTATGAAGCCATTACGATCGCACGTAGTGCAGCACATCAGCAGACAGACCGCGTAAACCCATATGGATTGCATTTAGGCAATCGCTTGCCCGCACACGCAACATCAGCAGGTAAAATTTTACTAGCACATCTTGAACCACATGAACAAAAACAATGGCTAGAAAAATATCCATTAAAAGGTTTGACGAAATATAGTTGCACAGATAACGTGAGGTTTCTCAATATATTGGATGAGATCAAAGAACAGGACTGGTGTTATTCCAGTGAAGAACATGAGCTCGGTGTACATGCTTTGGCTGTACCCATTTATGGACCAAAAGGTAATGTAGTTGCAGCATTGAATATCGTGTCACCGACTATGCGAACTACAAAAACATATTTAATTCAACAAATTTTACCATTATTACAAGAAACTGCACGTGAGCTCAGAAATGTTATTTAGCTATTTAAAGGCCTGAATCCGGATAGCTATTCTTTAGAACGATCCTGCATACACATGAACTTGGCATCTTGACGATACTTTTCAACTGCTAAATTTTTACCATTTTCACCATCATAAAATGGTTGTCGATAAGCTTCCTGTGTTAGATCGTAGCTTAATTTGGCAACAAATAGTCCCATTTTAGAAGATTGTGGGTTTGTCTCACTTATCTCTTGAGCTTTTTCTTTTATAATTTCAGATTGTTTAATTGCTTCATTTAAAGGTAATCCACTTTGCCTTTCAAACATAATTTTTCCGGCAAGTTCTTCTATCTGATCACATATTGAATCTGCATAAGCTGTATTAAATAAGCTTAAAACAGCACAAAATGCCATTATTTTTCTCATGAAGTTTACCTAATTATTATCACTTTTAATAATCTAGCAAATGAAACTTAAAAGTTAAAGTCATTCTGTATAGTCTAACTTCAATTTGATCAATAGTCCCAACCCTGAAACTATTGATCAGCTTTCTCAAAACTAGTACAAATATTGCAAAATTAACTGTCCATATGTATTGGTTTTATCATTTGGCACTTGGGTTCCTAAATGATAAATATCATTTTTCGGCTTATAAAAACCGATCAAAGGAATTACATTGATATTCTGTGTAGGTGACCATACTGCGAAAACATCAACTTCATGCCCATCCAGATTTTCATAAGTTTTTTTAATCGTATCAAACTTATATGCCAGTAATCCCAAGTGTAGATTTTCTTTAACCGAAGCTTGTAAAGACACCTGATGAATTCGTGCATTGGAGTTAAATGGTCCAGCATAATTTCCTGCCACCTCCCCCTGAAACCATGTGCCAAAACCAGCATCAGTATTTCCATAAAATAAAGAATCATAATTTTCTGAAAATGAAGAAAAACGGTAACCTAGCGTTGGTTTATATTTCAACTGATCAAATGTGTAATTAACTCCAACATACCAAGCATTTTCATTGTCATGCTTTTTATCTTGATAAACAAACTCTGCAGCTACTCCTAACTGCTCATTAATTTTTGTTTTCCCCCTCACAGCAATATCTTTCAGATTTTTACGATCTGTTTCATTTGCAGGGTCATCAACATCTGTGATTTGTAAATATGTCAATCCAATATCATTGTCTGCAAAAGTATATTGCCAGTCTGTTGCCCATAATTTAGGCTGGTATTGAGCTTTATTGTCTGATTCAAGATACATCCAGCGAGTGTTCAATCCTGCAACCGGGGTATAATTGATGACTGTTGTAAAGTCAAAAGATCTTCTGGCTGCCAGATAATATCCGCCACCACGATTCAGCTCATCAGCTATTCCTTTACCAAGATTTAAAGCATCGCCAGCAACTAAAAATCCATCACCAATAATGACTTTTTGGCGGCCTATACTGATATCCAATGTTGCATCCTGTTTATCGCTAGCGGTGTTTTTATAACCAATCAACCACTCATCGACCGATGTTTTATGTTCATGCCCTGTCGTAAAACCACCAGCATCCCCATCCCCCATTGTGGCCGAGCTTATACCAATTAAATGAGCATATAGTGATGCGTTCGAAAAATCATATGTGCTTTTGAAGCCATACTTGGCATAGATTTCATGCCAATATTTATGTGTTTCTGATTCAGGATTATTATAGCTTTTATCACTATAAAACATCCCATAAGTGAGTTCTGCAGTCGGCTTGATGCTAAAACCATCTTTTGAATATACCCATTCCGCATGTGTTTGCATTACACAAGTTGCCAACATGCTAAAAGTTAAACTGTGTCTTAAGTATTTTTTCATAATCGTATTCTTTATAAAGAAAGGATCAACAGATGTTGATCCTTATAAAGTTTTAGTGAGTGTGTGGTTTTTGTTCACCAGAATCTAAGGTTGGTGTGCTATCAAAGAAGTTCCATGGTTTAAGCAAGGTATAAACCCATTCTGTTGGCATAATCGGCCATTCTTCTGCCCGTGCAACATGCGTTGTTCCTGTCGTCATCCAAACCACAAGGTCTTTGTTATTAATGCTATCGTTGTTAGAAACAAATTTTCCTAGACCTGTATCACTATTTGAACGATTAGAATATTTACCTTCTGGGAAACGCTCATTTGGATCATATTTCGTCACCCAAATCTGTTTATCCATAAAACTGAGACGTTTAAATATCCACTCATCTTTGGCAAAGTTTGCACCTTTAGCGATCGGATGTGTCCCTCCAGCATATGGAATCATTTGATAAGAAACGGGATTCCCCATGCGGTTTTCTTTATTTAAATTTGTTAATAATCGAATAGTCGACGGATCAAATTTTTGTGCGGCATCCTGTTCTGTGCCAACAACTCGCTGGTTAATCTCCATTGCACTTGAGCGTGGTCCTCCACGAGTATTTTTCACTACAACAGGATCAAGCTCCATAAAACTGTTATTGTCACCATCTACATCCATATCCAAACGGAAGTTATAGATATGCTGATGAGTTGTTCCCACAATATTATGATCAATCAAAGTACCGAAACGGGTATCTTCTTTTGCTGTAGGATCATGCATAGTACGTGCTTGCACGCCTTTTACAGCCTCGATTCCTGTTGCACCAGCATTAATCCCGATAATACCGTTATTATTAAATACCCAATCGAAAATATAATCATAGTTTCCTACGGTACTAATCCAGCGCACCACTAACTCACGACGCTCTGAACTAATATTCGGTTGCCCCATTTCCTGATGTTTAAACTCAGGTCCTGCATAACGTTCAAAAATCGCAATTGCATTTGGAATATGCTGAGGTTTGCCTGTAAAGTCTGCAATTACAGCATCGAGCAATACAGCATTATCTGGAGCATCAACACCTTTTTGGATTGAAGATGTAAGTGTTCCCATACCATATTCACCAGAATCCAGATAGGATTTGAAATACCAGCCAATATCTGGATCTCCATAAGGTACAACCATCCCGCCAAGGTTGCCTTCATACATCACCTTGCGTTTTATACCTTTATCCTTATACGTCACAGTACCAAGCTGTAAACCTACACGAGAGTCAATGCCAACGTGAAAACACCAAGGTCCCCAATGTATTGTTTGTCCTGTAATAGAAAAGTTTTTACCCTCTGGCTCTAAGATGTTCAAAGGCTTAAATTGACTCTTATTTTTTTGTGCAATTGGATTCGGTTGCATAGGGACTGGAATAATAGCGCCTTCTTCCAGTTTGATGATTTTCTTTTTATCTAAATCAACTACAGCAACAAGATTTTCAATGGGATGTGCCCAATAGTTACCATCACCAGTATCCAGATACGAAACAACTTTTAAAACATTAAGTTCATGATTTAAACCATCCTTACCACCAAAATAACCTACTGTTAACGGTGTGGTAACGACCTTGCTCACATCGTGGATACCCCGTTTCGCTAAAGCCTGTTTATATTCAGGGCTTTTTTGAATCACATCCTGCACAGTTAGCCAGTTATCATATAGCACCATACCATGTGTATTGTTTAGCACATTCCATTTAGTGACTTGCTGTGTTTTTAAATTGACTTCCCCTTCAATCGCACTATTACCCTTAAACAAAATAAATGAAGCCAATCTGTCATCTGTATATGCTTTATTGTTTAAAAAGAAATCCCAAACTTTCTGTTTATCAGGTTCTTTAAGTTTTAACTCACCAAAACGCATGTTTGGATAAGCATATTTTGATTTACTAATAATCTGAAATGCCTGATTAATTTCAGTTTCAGATAAGCCATTCATTGGATGTGCTGTATTTTCAATCTTAAAAGTCTGATCTAAGCCTGACTGGAAAACTTCAGTAGCAAACTCTTTGCTCACAACTGGTTTTCCATTTTTTTCGAGCAAAGGAACACTGACCTTTAATGGCTTACCATTCACCAAAACCGTGTTTGAATTTGGCTTGGCACGTACAACAACCGAACCTTTAGAGATCGTATAAGTATTGGTAAAGTCATCTTTTTTTACATCCGCACCAAAATCGCTCATATTTTGGTATAAAGGCAACATTGTAGCTGCCTGCCCATGTGCTAAAGCTTGCTGATGAAGCGAGAATAATGCTGTTGCAACTGTGAAGTTAACCCCAATCCATTTTTTTAATGACTGAGTGATTACATTATATTTCATCTAATAAATATCCATTTAATTAAC
>NZ_OOGT01000021.1 GCF_900323515.1 Acinetobacter stercoris
GCATTGACCTACATTTTAGTTTCCATTAATTTTCAATATATTTAAAATAATTCTATTATTTAAATTTGCATACTGTCTGTTTCCCGAGCAGATTAAAACTGTATTTTTCATCACAAAAAAATTAAAATATTCGTTTTAATTCATAAAAAATAAACAAAAAAATTTATTTTATTCAAATAGTTATTACAAAATTACGCTATATTTTTGCCGTAAAAATTGCTTAAATATTATTCTCACTTTTTTTAAATGAGACAATTATGGTGAAGCATTTATTAAATATCACCTTAATCACCTCAGTTTTTATGATATTAGGGTGTACGGACAATATCCGATCTTTTCCATCTAGATCAGAGCAAGGAGCAAGCCTTTTACATCATCGTACATGGAACTTAACCCATATAGGAGCTCTAGAATTTCGTCCTGAATCTGGACATAAAATGCCTAGCATGCAATTTGATCAAACTCACATGCGATTTAGTGGCTTCGATGGTTGTAACCGCATCATGGGAACATATCAGATAAATGGTCAAAATATACAGATCGGACCTAGTGCTGGCACTAAAATGATGTGTCATAACAACCAACAACTCACGATCCGTTTTAATAATGCGCTATCTAAAGTTACATCTTTCCGTGCCTCTGGGCATACTTTGAAATTTTTAGATAGACAAGGTCAGCTACTTTTACAATTTGAAGCAACTGTACAGCCTCGTTAAACCATTCTATATAGTTATGTATTCTAATAAGTTTATAATCAAAAGCCTGATACATTCAGGCTTTTTTACATGGGTTTGACAAAACTTACATGGATAATTCATAAATAAAATATACTATATTCAAATCAACTACATAGGGTGAATTTATGCAACAAGCATTATTCGGTGGGGGGTGCTTCTGGTGTGTAGAAGCTGTTTTCCTTCAACTCAAGGGCGTACAAAAAGTCACTAGCGGCTATGCGGGTGGACGAACAGTAAATCCAAGTTACGAGGAAATCTGTAATGGTGATACCAATCATGCAGAAGTCGTTTTAATTGACTTTGACGAAAGTCAGATTAGTTTCAAACAATTACTTGATGTTTTCTTTACTACACATGATCCAACGACACTTAATCGTCAAGGAAATGATGTTGGTACTCAGTATCGTTCTGTTATTTACTATTTTAATGATGAACAAAAACAACAATCAGAACAGCAAATAGAAATACTCAAAGCAGATGGCTTAAACATTGTTACTGAACTTAGCCCTGCACCAACATTTTATTCAGCTGAAGAATATCACCAAAACTTCTTCGCACGTAATCCATCCCAAGGGTATTGCAATTTTGCTATTCCCCCCAAGTTAATGAAACTGAGAAATAAATTTCAGGATTTACTAAAAGATTAGGATTCGTAGAAAATCCATGACTGCAACAACAAGAGGTTTAGATTACTTAGACTACAAAGCACAAAGAGCTGTAGCTATTTTCACATAAACTCATCTTACAGCGATAGCATTGAAAATGCTTTGCCCTGCTTCGCCTTGTATTTCATCCAAAGTAATACATTGGACTCATTCAGGGTTGTCTCTAGAACCTTAGCAAAGTCAATCAAATATTATCAAGATAAAAAAAATCCCCCTTTGAAGGAGGATTTTGGAAAATCAATTATCACTCATAAAGGCAAGATCGTTCAGCCCGGCTTCGCTGGCACGAGACATTACCTGAGCTACTGTGTCATATCGTGCATCTTTATCAGCGCGTAATTCAACAGCAGGTTTTTCTGGACTTTGCCCTGCTTCATTGAAGCGTTTTTGCAACTCATCCAAAGTGATAATTTCACTATTCCACGCCACTTCACCTTTTGCATTGATACTAATACTAATCGCTTTAGGTGGTGGTGTTACAATCTCAGCAGTCGTTTTTGGTAAAGTTAATGGTATTGATGGGTTTGCAACGGTTGCTGTCACCAAAAAGATGATCATCAATACCAACATAATATCGATTAGCGGAATGAGGTTCATCTCATTCATACCAGAATCGTTGTCATCTCCCAATTGAAAAGCCATTAAGCCTGACCTCCAACATAACTTTGTTCAGTTGCAACATCTTCAGACTTTTTTACGCTAGAGTCCTGTTGCAACATCGTATCGATTAATAAACCGTGCGCTTTATCTTGTAATTCATTTGCAAGGGTACGGTTAAAACGCACACAGATGTTATAAGCAAGTACAGCAGGGATCGCCACTGCCAGACCTAAACCTGTCATGATCAAAGCTTCACCTACAGGTGTTGCAACCTGAGCAAGTCCCGCCTGACCACTTTTACCAACGGCAACAAGTGCATGAAAAATACCCCAAACAGTACCAAATAAACCAACAAATGGAGCAATAGACGCAAGCGTACCCAAAACAGCTACACCTTTTTCCGCAGATGCCTTTTCAATATTGATCTGACGAAGAAGTGCCTGCTCTGCAACTGCCTTACGCTGTTCAAAACCTAGTGGTGCCAATTTGGTTTTCAGCTTAGATATCGCTGTAGAAAGTTGAGCATTCGCAATCTGTTTAAGCTGGCGAGTACCAAGCAAACGCAAAATGAAGATCGTCCATGTTGCGATCGACATCGCCAATAGCACAAAATACAGTGATTTACTTACTGCATCAGCATGCTGCCAATAAACTGAAAAGTTCATACTCGAACTCCTGAAATGTTAGCCGTTAGGGTTTATTGCTAATTCCAATGGTAGTATTGCACGCATTGCACTACCATCGTTAGAAGCTTTAAATTTTGCATTACGTACTGCACGTAAGACTTTTTCATCAAGTGCAGGCATACCTGTTGATTTTAAAATTTTCACGTCAGTGATCTTGCCTGATGCATCTGCCTCAATATTGACAGAAACACTTTTATTACTGCCACCAAGATCTTTGTTAGAGAAATTCAATTGTGGCTTTCTTTTCCATGAAATTTCTCCTGCACTTAGAGTACGTGGTTTAGCTCTTTGTGCTGCCGCATCTCTGGCAGCCTGATCACGTGCTGCTTGCTCTCTTGCCGCCTGTTCACGCGCCTGCTGCTCTCTCAGAGCCTGTTCCTGTTTAAGTTGCTCTTGGCGCTTTTGTTCATCGAGTAGACGTTGTTGCTCTTGTTTCAACTTTTCCTGAGTATCATCTTGATGAATGACTTTTTTCTCGATCACAGGCGTTTTTTGAGCAATCACTTTAGGTTTTACAACAGGTTCAACCTTTTTTTCCACTGGTTTTTCTACAGGTTTCACCTTTGGTTTAACAGGTGTTGCTGGAGGTGGAGGCGGTGGAATATCCTCTGTAATCTTAACAAATTTAACTTGTACTGGCTTTTTCTCGATTTTTTTTAGCTCGGCAACTTTCAGATAACTAAGAGACCAAAGAACTCCGACATGAGCTATAACCACCGCAACAATAGCTGCAATGACTTTTTTCTTCATCGGATTTGGATTTTGAAACGCTGCGGAAGAATGACCCATATGAATCTGAATACCTGAAACTAAAATCTATTCTGACAAGCAATATACAATGCTTTTTTCGAATAGACGTTATCGGTTAGTACAATTAAAGTAATGCAATAATAAATGAGAAGTGTTTTCATTTGCAACTATTATTTCTGTGGTTTTTATTGTTTTTTTATATGAGAAATATAAAAAAAGGATGTATACACATCCTTTTTATCAAGCCAGAATAGCTATTTATTGGAAAACTACTGTTTTATGTCCATCTACAATAATACGATCTTCTAAATGCCACTTGACTGCACGAGCCAAGACATTTCGTTCAACATCTTGTCCAAGTTCACGCAGCTGATCGACAGTAAAATCATGGCTCACACGTTCAACATCTTGTTCAATAATCGGCCCCTGATCCAGATCAGCCGTAACATAATGGGCTGTAGCACCAATAAGTTTCACACCTTTTTCATAGGCTTGTTTATAGGGATTTGCACCAACAAATGCTGGCAAGAATGAGTGATGGATATTGATCACTTTCATTTCCCATTTTGCTACAAATTCTTCATCCAAAATCTGCATATAACGAGCAAGAACAAGTAAATCATTACCTTGCATCAACTCGTCAATTTTTGCATAGGCATCACGTTTGTTTTCTTTATTAACAGGTACGACTTCAAAAGGAATCCCAAAGTTTTCAACTGCTTCACGCAAATCTTCATGATTTGACACAACCTTGGTAATTTCACATGGCAATCCACCACGTGAATGACGCCATAAAAGCTCAAGCAAGGCATGGTCAACTTTAGAAACCAGAATCCCCACTTTTTTAGTATCACTCACCAAAGACATACGCCAATGCATGTCATAGCGCGTTGCAACATTAGACTCAAAAGTCTGTAGTAAGGTTTCCTTTCGCTCTTGTAAATGCTCAAGTTCAAACTCAACACGCATAAAATAACGCCCACCATGAGCTTCGGTTGCATATTGATCAAGCGCAGTAATATTTGCTCCTTGATGATACAAAAAGCTCGATACAGCTTGCACGATACCAGGCTTGTCTTCACAAGTAATCAGTAACCGTGCTGTATTGGCAGTAATCATGTTCATGTTGATTGATATCACTATACGTTAACTAAAAAACAGCCGAGTATTCTAACGCCTTTTTAGCTGCTTTCAAAACTTCTTCTCAATAATTTATTCGTGTTTAGAAGAAAGACTGGCAAATAGCTCTGATGAGCCAAAACTTTCCAGCAATCTCTCATAAGTCTCACGACTTTCTCCACGCAAATATGCCCCTTCCAGAAAAACCATTTGCCGTAAAGCCTGCCAGACCCACTTTTCTTCAAGATGATTTGAATCACTCAAATGTCCAGACATATATAAGAAGTTAGTCCAGTTGGTCAACACGATCCAGATATTAATAATTAAAGCTTCGATCTCGGAGGGCGTCATTTGCATCAATCCGGCATCAACAAAAGCTTGATAAATTTTCTGCCCCTGCTGCATGACCTTGCCAGCAAATCGTGGATAAACCTTTCTAAAATCATCATTATTTTCAACCAGATGATAGACATCACGATGTAAAAAGCGATATTCCCATAGTTGACCACTCAATACCTGAAAATAATGGATCTTATCATTAGCATTGACTTCACGGTCATCAGGTAGTGCCAGCATATCCAACGTTTCTTTTTGATACTGCTCCATCAACTCCTTGATGATTTCCTGTTTATTGCGAAAATGGTAATACAGATTTCCAGGACTGATACCTAGCTCTGCTGCAATATGGTTTGTTGTCACTGAACGTTCTCCACGCTCATTGAACAATTGTAAACTGATTTGCAAGATGCGATCTTTCGTTTTCAAAGTTTTGGAATTTGACATCCTTGGAACCATATTGAATGAATGGAAAATTTGAGCTAACACAAAGCGACTTGACTAATTAGAGTAATTACTCTAAAAATATAGTTTGTGTCCACTTAATTCTTACAGGTAGTTGTCATGAATAGTCAAACAAAAACAAATTCAATGACTCCGTATGCTCCTGAGGTTCAGCATCTGCATGATCTATTAGAACAACAGAAACTGGCTTATCAGCGTTTTCAAATGCCTACGGCAAAAGAACGGATTGACCGTTTGGCCAGACTTAAAAAAGTCTTAGTAAAATACCAAGATCAAATCGCCGAAGCAATTAGCCAGGATTATGGCAACCGCGCTGTGGGTGAAACCAAAATCGGCGAATTAATGACCTGTCTAGAACAGATCAAATATTATAGCAAGCATTTGACCAATTGGATGAAACCATCAAAACGTCATATTGGAATGCTGCATCAGCCTGCTAAAGCATGGGTTCAATATCAACCTCTAGGCGTTATTGGTATCATTGCACCATGGAATTACCCGCTTTTATTATCTGTCGGTCCACTGATTTGTGCATTGGCAGCAGGTAATCATGCCATGATCAAAATTTCAAGTTCATCCCCACGTTTTGGACATATTCTTGAAAATCTTTTATCAGAAGCCTTTCCTCAAGAACTCGTTGCTGTAGTAACAGGTGGAGGGATTATTTCCGATGCCTTTAGCCACTTAGCTTTTGATAAGATCATATTTACGGGTTCAACCAATGTTGGCAAAACCGTCATGGCAGCAGCAGCAGAAAATCTGGTTCCTGTTGTTCTTGAACTCGGTGGAAAATCTCCAGTAGTTGTTCATCCATCAAGTGACTTAAAAGATGTAGCCCAACGCATAGCTTTTGGTAAGCTATGGAATGCAGGTCAAACCTGTGTAGCGCCCGACTATATGTTCCTGCCAAAAGGTACAACAGCCACATTTATCGAAAATTATAAAAATATTGTGAGTACGATGTACCCATCTTTAGCAGATAATCCAGACTACACATCTATTATTAATGACAAACAGTACAATCGTCTGCAGGGTTATCTTGAGGATGCACAAAATCAAGGGGCTAAACTGATTGAAATCAATCCTAAAAATGAAGAATTAAGCTCAATCCGTAAAATTGCTCCTACCATACTCACAGGGATTACGACAGCAATGGACATTATGAAGAATGAAATCTTCGGTCCAGTGCTACCAATCATGGAATATGATCAAATTGACGATGTCATTGACTTTATTAATGACCGACCACGTCCACTTGCGTTATACTACTTCGACTTTGATGATGCTCGGGCACAATATGTCTCTGAGCGAACTCATTCAGGACATTTTGGTCAAAATGCTGTTTTAACCCACGTTGCACAGGACGACCTGCCATTTGGTGGCGTTGGTGCTTCAGGCATGGGTAAATATCATGGCCCAGAAGGTTTCTTTGGTTTTTCACATGAACGTTCCGTGATGTCAATTCCTAAGTTCTTTAGCTTAAAATTCATCATGCCGCCATTTAACAAACCGATTCACAAATTTATTGAGAAAACCTTTCTTCGCTAACTGATCAAGGCATGATCTATCACACAAAGTCATGCCTCGTTTTAACCGATTCCGCTTGTCTTTTAATCGGATTTTTGGTATAAAACGCCCCTTGAATGAATTCATCCGTTTATTTTTGACTGGCCATACAGATTTGCTGTTGGCTAAATCAATGGAGTTACACCATGTCTAAGGTTTGCCAAGTTACCGGCAAGCGTCCAGTCGTTGGTAACAACGTCTCACACGCCAACAACAAAACTAAGCGCCGGTTCGAGCCGAACCTGCACCACCACCGTTTCTGGTTAGAAAGCGAAAAACGTTTTGTACGTCTTCGTTTAACCACTAAAGGTATGCGTATTATCGACAAATTGGGCATTGAAAAGGTTGTTGCTGATCTTCGTGCTCAAGGTCAAAAGATCTAAGGAGTCAGTACAATGCGTGATAAGATCCGCCTAGTTTCTTCTGCTGGTACAGGTTATTTCTATACTACCACTAAGAACAAACGTACTATGCCGGAAAAAATGGAAATCAAAAAATTTGATCCAAAAATCCGTCAACACGTAGTATTCAAAGAAGCTAAAATCAAATAATTTTAGTTTTCTTAAAAAAACGGCGCCATTTAGCGTCGTTTTTTTTGCTTTTTTTTTCTGCTACTTGTTAAAATTTGTTTAGGAATTGTTCCCTTATTCCACTTCATTGGCATTTTTAATGCTTTCAATTTTTCTCCTCAACTTTTTTAAGGAGCGTTAAGTGCCGCATGATGTAGATTTGATTATTTTATTAGCTGCAGGATTTGGTATAGCACTTGTATTTGGCTATATCGCAGCTCGTCTACGCCTTCCTCCACTCATAGGCTACCTCATTGCAGGCATTATCATTAGTCCCAATACTCCCGGTCTAGAGGCCGATATTACCCTTGCAAATCAACTTGCTGAACTTGGGGTCATGTTTCTCATGTTTGGCGTAGGGATGCATTTTTCTTTAAATGATTTATTGCAAGTAAGACGTATCGCCCTTCCTGGTGCAATTTTACAAATAGCCGTTGCAACACTTTTAGGTCTAAGTGTTTCAATGTTATGGGGGTGGAGCTTTGGGCAAGCTTTAGTATTTGGTCTTTGTCTATCCTGTGCCAGTACAGTCGTACTTTTAAAAGCGCTTGGAGATCGAGGATTACTTGATTCCGTAAATGGTAAAATTGCCGTTGGCTGGCTGCTAGTTGAAGATCTGGTCATGGTTCTGGTTTTGGTCCTGCTTCCAGCAACAGCCGTTTTACTTGGTGGACATCCGATAGAAAATCATGGCAGTGATCAGAATATCTGGCTTACCATTGGTCTAACTTTACTTAAAGTTGCGGGTTTCATCGCATTCATGCTGATTATTGGTAAACGCCTAGTCCCAATGATCATGCAATTTGTTGCCCGACTTGGATCACGAGAGTTATTTACACTCACGGTAGTCGCTGCTGCGGTATCTATTGCTTATGGCTCATATGCAATATTTGGGGTATCCATGGCACTTGGGGCATTCTTTGCAGGAATGGTCGTTAAAGAATCCGACTTTAGCCATCGCGCAGAAACTGAAACATTACCACTTCGTGAAATTTTTTCAATTTTGTTCTTTGTCTCGGTTGGCATGCTCTTTGATGCCCGTATTATCGTAGAACAACCCCTTCATATTTTGGCAGTAATCGCCATTATCATGATTGGTAAAACATTGGCAGCAATGGCACTGGTTTTATTTTTCCGTTATCCACTTAATACAGCATTGACGGTTGGTGCGAGCCTTGCCCAAATTGGTGAATTCTCGTTTATATTAGCAACTTTAGGTGTTTCTATTGGCTTGATGACCAGTGAAGGACAAAACCTGATTTTAGCTGGGGCATTATTTTCCATTACTTTAAATTCATTTGTATTTTCAGCAATTGAACCCGTACAAAACTGGATTCGGGAACGTTCACATTTGGCACGTTTACTTGAACGCAGTGGTGATCCTCTTGCCATGTTACCTGATGAAGTCGATCAGGATTATTTACGGGATCAGGTGGTTATCGTTGGACATGGTGAAGTCGGTCGGCGTATTACCCGGACCTTAATGGCAGATGGCATCAAGGTTGTGATTGCAGAAGAAAATCGTGAAATTGTAGAAGACTTACGGGAAAAAGGAATCGCAGCCGTTTCTGGCCGTGCAACAGAACCAGGTGTTTTGATTCAGGCACATATTCAGCATGCAAGGCTTTTGGTCATTTCTCCAATGGATATTCTGGATATTCATAAAATTGTGGATACAGCAAAATTATTAAATCCGAAAATTCAGATTCTTATTTGCGCAACAAGCAAAGAAGAAGCTGAAGTCATCCGTGCTGATGATATTGGAGAGGTGTATTATGCAAAAGAGGAAATGGCAAAGAACATGAGCAACCATATCTTGAATCAAATCCAGATTGCTCACCATCATGCACCGACACACTAAACTATTCATAAAAAAACGCACAATATTGTGCGTTTTTTTATGAATTCCAAGTTAACTCATAAATTTAGGCTCTTCTTCTACAACTTCTGCCTGCCACTGATTCATCTGTTTTTCAAGCAAACCAAAAAGCGCTGCCTGAATCATATGCTGAGCAATTGTTGCAGTCTGATCACCCAAGAGTGCTTTAACTTCATCATTAAATTGAATCGTAACCAAAGGCTGCTTTTCTGAACCTGCATTACGAAGCGCCAATTCGCCACCTTCAAGCTGAACCAACTCGAGAATCGCTTCTTGGTTACCAAATAGTTCTTTCAACTGTTCTATAGACATATAACCTCCATGCCCAATTCAGGTGACAAAGAGTTAAAACACTTTGCATTTATTCTATATATGGTCATCAATGCCTAAATTTCAAGCTTCAATCGTCAATTAAAGATTAAAACTCCACCATTTCATTTCTAAAGCCATCAATCAACTGAGTTAAATCACGATGCCATTCACGTAAAATTTTTACATCAGGCAGCCAAGATTGAGGACCTTGTGTCACTTTTATAATTAAATTTGAAGAGGTTTCATCTTCAGGAGCAGGTTCCTTCGGCTCAGGTGCATATTGACACATTCTATACGCACGTTTGAGCTCTGCAATAAACCCGTCTCTGGCTAACTGTTGTAACACTGAAATTTCAGGAGAAATCTGCCCTTTTGCAGCCATATTATCTTCAATCGACTTTAAAGTAGGTTGAAAATCATTTAAACGATAATAACGTACCAACTCCTGCAAAAAAGCCAGAACAGCACCATGTAAATGAAATACGGCAGTCTCACGGAATGCCTGTACTTGCTGGATATGATCTGTCTGTTCAGCTTGCTGACACGCTAGACGCGCAAAATAAAGTTTCTGATTGGTACGGTCAGCATGATAACGGGCAACGCGGGACATAAATGATTCCTAATTCAGCATAGAATGCTTTTACAGCTAAAATTTCCTTTACTTATGGTAATGCTTTTTCTAAAAAAATACAGCTTAAGATTTACTAAAAAAATGAGCGACAACCCACCATTCAATAAATAAATAACACCATGATTTTATTTAAAATTTTTAAAATTAATTTTCTTATTGTTAATAAAAATTTCAGTTTCAGTTTTTAGACTTCGGTCACATATTTTGATTTAAATCACAGCAAATGAATCCTTTTGCCTTGACCGATAAGTTATCCAACTCATCCTCAGACATTAGTGATGGTGAATAACAATGCTTTTCAATGGATCGGAGCCGCATTTCAATGACAGAATCAACTCAACCAGTCTCCCGTTTTCGTAGCATTATCAATGTTACAAGTGGTAATTTTTTAGAGCAATATGATTTTTTCCTATTCGGATTTTATGCTAAAGCAATAGGAGAAACTTTTTTTCACTCTGATAGCACCTATGCTGCCCTGATGAAAACCTTTCTGATTTTTGCAGTCAGTTTCCTCATGCGTCCAATTGGCGCTTTAGTGCTGGGTCCATATGTGGACCGTATTGGAAGGCGAAAAGGCTTAATGCTGACATTAAGTATCATGGCTTTTGGTTCTTTGATCATTTCCTTTACACCAAGCTACAACAGTATAGGAATGCTCGCTGCTTTTCTGATCTTTGTGGGACGTTTAGCTCAAGGATTTTCAGCAGGTGTCGAACTTGGAGGCGTTTCGGTATATCTGGCTGAAATCGCAAATGAACACAATCGAGGTTTTATAACCAGTTGGCAATCAGCCAGTCAACAAGTCGCAGTTGTTTTTGCAGCAATCCTGGGGTATGCCGTCAACCAAATTTTTACAGTACAACAGGTTGCTGACTGGGCATGGCGTATACCCTTTTTTATTGGATGCCTAATTATTCCACTCATTTTCTTCTTAAGAAGCAATTTAAAAGAAACCGAAGATTTTGCATCGCGTAAAGAACATCCGACAACATCACAGATATTAACAACCCTAGCCCTAAACTGGAAAATTGTATTGACAGGCATGTTTCTTGTTGCGACAACAACAACCATGTTTTACTTCATTACTGTCTATACCCCCACTTATGGAAAAGAAGTATTACAGTTAACAACTTCACAAAGTTTATTGGCAACGGTCATTGTCGGCATATCCAACTTTATTTTCCTTCCAATTGGAGGTCATTTTTCCGATCGTTTTGGACGTAAACCAGTTTTGCTATTGACCACAGCCTTAATGCTTATCACTGCCTACCCTATACTCAGCTGGCTCACTCATAGCATTAGCTTAGTGCACTTACTCATTACCCTATTATGGTTATCATTACTTTATGGTTTATACAACGGGGCAATGATTCCATCATTAACAGAAATCATGCCACGTGAAGTCCGTACATCAGGCTTCTCTCTGGCCTATAGTTTGGCGACATCTGTTTTTGGAGGTTTGACTCCATTAATGGCAACATTTTTAGTCGAATCTAGTGGTAATAAAAGTACACCTGCATTCTGGTTAATGCTGGCAGCCTTTTTAGGTTTATGTGCAACATTATATGTCTTCCATATTTCCAAGCACCCGACTAAAAACTTTGATACCAGATCAAATTAAAAATTTATCTTGTATTGCCTTTTCACAATAAAAAACCCCGATATTTTCGGGGTTTCTTTTTCCAAAATGACTACTTGTCTTCTACTGCTTTTACACGAATACCGATGCCTTTTACTTTTAAAGTATTTAATCCTTTAATCGCTTTTACAGCATTTTTAGGATTACTCATTTCCACAAAACCAAAGCCTTTGGATTTACCTGTTTCCTGGTCTAAAACAATGGTACATGAGTCAATGTGACCATAAGGTTTAAATAATTCAAGTAACTCATCTTCTGTCAAAGAACGTTCTAAGTTACGCACTAAAATTTTCATCTTGGAACCTTATATGAGGCAAAATCATTTAAAAGCAAACATTCACGTTTTAGATAAAATGTCGAATGCAATGTGTTAGTTTAATCCAGATCTATACCAAAATCTAAGTTTATTGACTGACGTTCGATTAATGCACTTTTTACCGTCTGCTCACGCTGTTTGTAATGCGTTTCAGTGATACAAAGTTGACGAGTCAGATCATGTAGAAAATAGGTTTCGATTTTCCGACCTTGTTCATCATATTGATCAGTCGCCCATTGATGTAAATTTTGCTTGGTTAAAATCAGCTCATTTTGTGCACGTGTCAGTGCGACATAAAGTACACGCCGTTCTTCTTCAACTTCATCAAAATTACCATGTGCCCGTGCATTTGGGTATTGTCCAGGAGAAACATTGGCAACATAACACACTTTCTGTTCCGTCCCTTTTGCTGAATGAATCGTAATTAGTGTGACCACATCATCCTGCTCCTGACGCTCTATCTCACTGATGGAAATCGGATCAAGGACATATTCTTCTAAAAATTCGCTGAGCTGATTATGTTTGGCAGCCAACTGCTTGACCAGATCAAAATCACTTAAGCGTTTTGACCAGTCTTTTTTGGCATAGTTTTGTTCCAGCTGATCCTTTAATGCTTCAATCGCCAGATTGACACAAGCTTCAACATGCTCTTTCAATACCTGCATCTGTTTCATGATCAGGATTGAATTTTCTGGAATACGCCCAAACTTTTCCAGCTTGTTAAAGATAGGGTCAAATTCAACTTCTGCCAATAACTGCTGAGATAATTTACTTGCACCAACATCCCCAACCCCATTCCACAGCGTTAAAAATCGCATCCAGGCAATATCATCCAGAGGATTGGCAATCACTCGCAACAAACTCAGCAAATCTTTTACATGCGCAGTCTCAAGAAGCTTCATGCCACCGATAAAACGATAGGGAACGTTGGCTTGTATAAATGCGGCCTCAATATGCCTCGCAGCAAAACTTGAACGCACTAATACCATATGATCATGCCATGGTGCACCGTCAAGCAAATGACGCTCTTTTATATCGATTGCTATCCACTTGGCTTCATCAAACTCATTCGGGAACACATGCATCCGTGGCTTTATTCCATCACCACGATAAGCCTGCAAATGTTTGTCATAGTTGATCGGACTATTATCCAAAAGCCAATTGGAAAGGTCTAAAATCTCTTGAGTAGAACGATAATTTTTCTCCAGTTTTAAGATTTGTGCATCAGCAACACGCTCTTTAAAATGGTGAATATTTTCAAAATCTGCACCACGAAATCCATAAATCGATTGCGCATCATCCCCAACACAGAACAAATTAATCTTATCTTTTAATGGTTCCAGAAGTGCCCACTGCAAAGGATTGGTATCTTGCATTTCATCAACTAACATGTGCTGACAAAGCCTGGAAACATAATCGACCAGTCCCTCGGATTGAGCCAATGCTGAAGCGACTACCGCCAGAATATCGTCATAGTCCAGAAAAGCTCTCGTTCTTTTGCGACTTTCATACTCTTTCATGATTTCAGCAATCTGGTCTTTGTATTCCAGAAATTCCGGATGTTGTTTTTCTAAAGCAATACTCAGTTTTTGACGTGTATTTCGGGCAAATGAATAAAGATCACATAACTGTTGTGGTTTGGGTAATGCATTTGGATTTTTCTTGTCATCTTTACCCCGTATCAAACGAAATAACATCAGTTGATCATCACGATCTATGATTGAAAAGCTTTCCAGACCAAACGCTTTAGGCGCACGGCGCAATAAAAACATACAAAATGTATGAAATGTCGAAGCGCGTAATCCCCTTGCCTGTTCGCCAAGTGCCAGCTCAACACGAGCCACGATTTCACTGGCTGAACGACGAGTAAATGTCAAAATCTGAATCTGATTCGCAGGAGTACCATTAGCGATCAGATAAGCTGCACGAGCCACTATGGTTTTAGTTTTCCCACACCCTGCACCTGCAAGTACCAGACAATGCTGAGCATCTGTTGTTGCGGCTTGTTTTTGCTGAGGGTTTAACTCATCAATCAGGGTATTTAAACTCATAATCTCGAATCTGCTTTAAGGTAACGTTAGTTTAACAGACTCAACAGGTTCAACATATTTTTCTGGTTATTGGCAGTCATCATTTGACGTATTAGTTATAAACCTGATCTCAAAACCCTAGCCACATTTTCACTACTTCTTTGCAAGTTTTTAGCCCCATGTTCTAAAGCTTCATTTAAATCACAGGGCTTGTCCATAATCCCAAAGATTGCACTAAAGCCTTCAGGATATAATTCCTCAATTCCCTCACCAATATATCCAGCAAATGCAAATACTGGTTTCCCAAATTGCTTGGCAATTTTGGCGACACCATAAGGCGTTTTCCCGAACCCGGTTTGAAAGTCAATTCCGCCTTCACCAGTAAAAACATAGTCAGCCTGAGCAATATAATCTGCCAGATGCGTTTCTTCTATTACAATATCAACACCAGAACGCATATTTGCTCCTGTAAAGCTCATTAAACCAAAACCCAGACCACCTGCCGCACCAGCACCTGAAACATGCTCATAATCGATTTTAAGTTGCTTTTTCACTATATCTGCAAAATGCTTTAGATTTCGATCCAATATTTCAACCATTTCAGGGGTTGCACCCTTTTGCGGACCAAATACAGTCGATGCACCATGTTCACCAGTCAAGGGATTGGTCACGTCACAGGCAATCATGATTTCAGTATTTGCCAATCTTTTATCCAGACCTGAAATGTCGATCTGCTGAATCTGGTCAAGCTGACCACCACCTATAACAGCGACATCACCTTGCTGATTTACAAATTTTACACCTAGAGCCTGTACCATACCTGCTCCTGCATCATTGGTAACGCTTCCCCCGATTCCAATGATAATTTTTGATACACCATGATCTAACGCGGCCTTGATCAATTCACCTGTCCCTAAAGTTGTAGTCATCAAAGGGTTACGTTTTTCTGGTGCTAATAGATGGATTCCGTTGGCAATCGCCATTTCAATAACAGCTGTTTTCCCTGCATCGATTAAACCGAAATAGGCATTTATTCTTTGCGAAACTGTGGGGCCTGTCACTTCTATAAAAACTT
This sequence comes from Acinetobacter stercoris, assembly GCF_900323515.1. GTDB lineage: Bacteria > Pseudomonadota > Gammaproteobacteria > Pseudomonadales > Moraxellaceae > Acinetobacter > Acinetobacter stercoris. Next base: position 15,376 of record NZ_OOGT01000021.1, read on the forward strand.
TTTCCCCTTGTCTCGCTGCAACTAGTGCATCTACCGTACCCTCACCACCATCTGCCATAGGGATATGGAAAAAACGGGCATCAGGAAAAACCTTTTGGATACCTGATTGCATTGCATGGCATGCGTGTTCTGCAGTCATACTTTCTTTAAATGAATCTGGTGCAAGAACAAAAGTTTTCGTCATTGTCTACTTTCTTGTAAAAATATTTGAAAATTAACATAGCTTAAAAGCGCCACAGTTTAAACTGTTTAGCAACATCTTATAGGACAGTGTCATGGATAGAGTAAACTTAAGTAAGGCTGCGCCTGAACTTTATAAAACGGTTGCCGAGCTTGACAATCTGGCAATGCAAAGAGTGAAGCAAGCAAAAATTGCCGAAGGATTTGCCCATTTACTTAAACTTAGAGCGTCTCAAATTAATCAATGTGCATTTTGCATCCGTATGCATACACATGATGCATTAAAAACAGGAGAAACCATTGATCGGGTTGTACTGTTGGATGCATGGAGAGAAACAGAATATTTCACCCCAAAAGAACAGGCTGCTTTGCAGTTGATCGAAGAAATCACTTTACTGCCAATTCAACATTTTCCAGAAGCACATTACCAAACTTCAGCAGAACAACTATCTTCTGAAGAAATTGCAGCAATAGAATGGCTCGCGATCGTCATTAATTCATGGAATAGAATCGCAATAGCCAGTCACTATAAAGTTGCTCCGGATCAAACTTAAAACTTGCAAGTCAGCATAAAAAAGAGCGCAGTATGCGCTCTTAAACATTAACTTTATACATCTGCTGAACTTGGCGGAATATTACGTATCGCAGCAGCAAGAGTTAAATAGTTTATCCCTTGAAATAGGATATCTATTCCTAAAAACATTCCCAAGACCCAGAATGGAGACGTCGGCGAAGCAATAATTAATATCCCGGTGAGTAACGTCAATAACCCCGAAAAAAGTGTCCAACCCCAGCCTGGAAGCGGTTTAAACATAAATGCATTGATAATGCGGATAATCCCGCCAATGATCAGGGCAATTGCTAATAAACTGGTTAAGACGACAGCCGTTTGTACAGGCGCAGTAAAGGCATAGTATCCTGCAATCAAATACAGTACACCAAATATCGCCCATAACCAGCGATAACCTCCATCAAAGATTTTAAATGCTGCAACGATGTGCAGTACTCCACCAACCATCATCAGGATTCCAAATAAGAAAACCACTGATAAAGTTGCCATACCAAGAGAGGCTAGTAATACAACACCAAAGATGATCAATAATGCACCGAGTAACAAATACCATTTGCGATTTTCATGTAATTGATGACGAACCAAGTCATTACCCACTGTTCTCATAGTCGTTGCTCTTCTTTTTTATAAAGATTGTTTTTATTTTTGAACCAATTGATCAATTTGTCTGTATTAAAACTGCATCTATATATCTCATATTCACAGTAATCATTAAATGAAATGTGGATAAAGTTTGTTTTATCCACAATACTACTCACTTTTGAGTAATCCAACAGGAAAATAGCACCCGCATCTAAAACTAGAATGAGTTACTGCTTGTAGATATCTATTGGATTTTCAATAATTTCCTGGGTTGTTTTAGAACAAAATTTTCCCATAAATAATCATATAATTTTTTTGATTTCCAAATACAACGGGTTCCTTTGCCTCAGACAAACTGCACCACTTATATTCAACATGGTCTAAATTTAGAATAACAGTCTGATTTAGCTTACAAAACTCTACAAATACTGGAATTAGTTTAAGCAGAATAAAAAATGCCAGCCGTAGCTGACATTCTATTTTCAATGAGAGATTAACCTTCAACCCATTTTCCATCCTGATAGACCAGACTCCATTTCGTCTGTTTCCCTTCTGCTGTTTCCGAGCCGATGTACTGTGCCTGATTTTTACGACTAAACTTGATCAAAGTCGGGTTGCCTTCTGGATCTGCATCTGGTGCATCCAGCAAGAATTTGTATTTTGGATCAAGCTGATCAGCAACAGTACGGATCTCTGCAACTTTAGGTGCACGTGTTTCACGGATTTTTGGAAACTTACTAGCTGCAAGGAATAAACCTGCTGCACCATCACGAAGTACAAAAAAGTCATCATGCTTGGTTGAACGCAAGTGCTCCATTTTAATTGGATCTACACGTGGCGGAGCTGGTTGGCCATTCTTTAAAACTTTACGGGTATTGTCACAGTTTGTGCAGGCAAAGTATGGTCCAAAACGACCATTTTTGAGTTGCATTTCACTGCCACATTTATCGCAAGGAATGGTTGGACCATCATAGCCCTTGATTTTAAACTCACCTTCTTCCAGCTCAAAACCATCACAATCTGGATTGTTACCACAGATATGTAATTTGCGACCGCCATCTATCACATAACTGTCCATCGCAGTCCCACATTTAGGACAACGTTTCTTCGCCATCAAATCAGCAGTTTCAACACCCTCATCATCTGAAAGTGCAGCAAGCGATTCGACTGGTGTCAGATTTAGAGTGCCTTTACAACGCTCTTTTGGAGGCAGGTTATAACCAGAACATCCCAAGAACACACCTGTAGTCCCTGTCCGAATCTGCATCGGACGTGAACATAACGGACAATGCACAGCAGCCACTTCTACAGGCAAATTACGGCGCATACCTGACTCACCTTGTGCTGTAGTCAAGCGTTTTTTGAAATCACCATAAAAGCTGTCAAGTAACTCTTTCCAGTTACGATGCCCTTCCGCAACCTTATCCAGCTGTCCTTCAAGATCAGCAGTAAAGTCATAATTCATCAGGTTATTGAAACTTTCATCCAGACGGTCGGTGACAATTTCACCCATCTTCTCGGCAAAAAGACGGCGGTTTTCAAGTTTTACATAACCACGATCTTGAATGGTTGAAATAATCGCTGCATATGTCGAAGGACGACCAATACCCCGTTTTTCAAGCTCTTTCACTAATGATGCTTCAGTAAAACGTGCTGGAGGCTTAGTAAAATGTTGTGATGGATCGAGCTTCTCAAGTTTTAAAATTTCACCGACTTTAACTGCTGGAAGCAACACATCATCATCAGATTTGTTTTGACCACGAACTTTGGTAAAACCGTCAAATACCAGTGTACGACCTTTGGCCTTTAGTTCTACGCCATTTGCATCAACCAGAATCGTCGATGATAAATATTCTGCCGGTGTCATTTGACAAGCAACAAACTGACGCCAGATCAAATCATACAAACGCTGGGCATCACGTTCTACACCAACTAAACTATCACCTTTCAAAGCCACGTTAGATGGACGAATCGCCTCATGGGCTTCTTGAGCATTGGCTTTGTTACCGTAACGGTTTGCTTTTGCAGGAAGATATTTAGCACCATATTCAGTTTCAATATGATTACGTACCATATTGACTGCATCATCACTCAAAAATGTTGAGTCAGTACGCATATAGGTAATAAAACCAGCCTCATACAAACGCTGGGCAAGCATCATGGTTTTCTTTACAGAAAAACCAAGTCGAGTACTTGCAGCCTGTTGCAATGTTGACGTGATATATGGTGCGCTAGGATTAACCTTGGTTGGCTTATCTTCACGGTTGGCAACTTTATATGCTGCATCTTTTAAAATATTCAATAAAGCATCAGTTTCTGCTTTATTTTTTAACTTTAACGTCTTGCCATTTTGCTTCACAGCTTCAAGACGAATATCATCTTTTGTCGCTTTGGTATCTGCAAAAACTTGCCAATATTCTTCTGGTATAAACGCACGGATTTCGCGTTCACGCTCTACAACCAGTTTAACAGCAACAGATTGCACACGACCTGCTGAAAGACCACGTGCAATTTTCTCCCAAAGCAATGGTGAGATCATAAAGCCGACAACACGGTCCAAGAATCGACGAGCCTGTTGAGCGTTGACTTTATCCGTATCTAAACGAGATGGATGTTTAAATGCTTCCTGAATGGCATTTTTGGTAATTTCATTAAATACCACACGCTGGTAACGGGATTCATCACCACCAATGACTTCTTTTAAATGCCAGGCAATTGCTTCCCCTTCACGATCCAGATCGGTTGCGAGATAGACCTCGTCAACCTGCGAAGCAAGCTTTTTCAGTTCAGCAACAACGTGTTCTTTGCCTGGCAAAATTTCATATTTAGCTTTCCAATCGTGTTCGGGATCAACCCCCATCCGATTGATCAAGGCAGACTGTGCTTTTTCTGCCTTTTGTGCCTCCGTCAATTTGGTACGGGTTGCTGGTTTTTTTTCTGTACTTTTAGAACCACCCGTAGGCAAATCACGAACATGCCCCACTGAAGATTTCACGATATATTGTGAACCTAAGTATTTATTAATGGTTTTCGCTTTTGCAGGCGACTCCACAATCACTAAAGCGCGTTTAGTGCCAGCCTCACTTGCTGAAGCTGTGCTTTTGGATGTGGACCGAGGAGCTTTCGCCATAATGAACCGTTATTCCTATAGTTTGTAAATAAATCAAATTTCAGCCAGAGAAAGTAAATATGCTTTCATATCATCAAGTTGCGTCGCACGCAGGTCTGTTTCTTCATCCCAGTAAATGCCGACGCAGTTTGCTTGCATATCAATAGCATAAATACCTTTTAATGCAATGGGCAAATCATTAAATTTCGCATCCCCCTGAACAACTTTAAGGACTTGGTCTTCAACTCGTGCTCGCATTAAAGGTAGACGTGCATCAGAAATAAGCACACTATAATAGGCAACCATACTGGCACGATCTGAAGTTGCCATAGGAACATGTGTCCAATCTGGGGCAACCACCAAACGTGGATGCAATGCCATTTTACGGGCTTTTTCACGCATCAATCCCAACGCTTTTTCTCTCGGGCTGACACGTAACCCAAAAATAGACCCAAGCACAAAAACAATAATTATGCCTGCGACCCAAATACCTGCATGTTCCATAAATCACCTTACCTTTCTATATTAGGGTTGCATAAGCTGAATACAAAACGCAAGTTTTAAATTATTGGTGCAGATAATTAACATATTTTAGTTTAATTTATATGATTCATTCTTAATCAATTTGTCTGATTTTATCTTCATATATTTCCATCCAGGCACCTAAATGATAGATAGGATCTTTTAATGTACGTCCCAAATCACTGATCTGGTATTCAACTTTTGGAGGAACTTCAGCATAGACTTTTTTAGTAATGAGTTGATGTTTTTCAAGAATTTTCAAATGCTTGGAAAGTTCTTTTTGCGTAATCGGTGCAAGTGCTTTCTGTAACTCACCAAATCGGACTGGTGCTTGTTTTTCAATCAAATGAAAAGCGATGGGTAAAATCCATTTCCCAGAAAAAATTCCGACAAAACGCATAATCGAACAATCTTGTTCATATGATGTCTGGTTCATAAATTTCTCTACATAAAATTACAAATTATTGAAGCACATCTCATCACATTTCCAACCATATCACGACCAAGTATGCAAATGGAAACTACTGTTTTATTCACACTAAAAACAGCATATTGAAGCTGTCTAATTTTTGAAAAAGAGTAAAATCATGCGATTGCAAGATAAAACCATTTTTATTACCGGAGCAACCAGCGGTATAGGTCTAGCAAGCCTAAAAAAATGTATTGAACAAGGCGCTTTCGTTGTATTTACCGCCCGTCATGCTACAAGCGTTCAAGAAATTCAACAACGCTACCCAAAGCAAACACTCGGTTTGGTTCATGATAGTGCTAACATCAGTGCTCAAAAGACACTTATACAAACGCTACAAGAGCAAAATATCAATCTGGATGCCGTTTTTTTAAACGCAGGCAATGTATCCCATGCCCACCTGGAAGAATGGGATGAACAAAATTTTGATCTATTGATCAATACCAATCTGAAAGGACCTTTTTTCTTTATTCAAGCCGCATTACCTATACTAAACCAAGGATGTTCTGTGATTTTATGTGGTTCCACCAGTATTCACATCGCTCTTGAACAAAGCAGCGTCTATGCAGCTTCAAAAATTGCTTTGCGCTCTTTGGTAAAAACCTTATCACGTGAATTATTAAGTAAAAACATTCGTTTTAACCTCCTTTCTCCAGGTCCAACTTTTACGCCTGCACTGGATAAAATTGCAACAACCGATGTAGAAAAGGCTCAACTCAAACAACAAATTAAAGCACTTGTTCCAATTGGCCGTTTTGCAGAAGCATCCGAAATTGCCAATGCCTTGATTTATCTAGCTTCTGATGAATCAAGATTTGTTGTCGGGACTGAACTCTTGGTTGATGGCGGGGTTGCCAACCTATAATCTGCATTCTCTTGCTCTAGACCGTTTTTCAGGGCAAGATAATATTTTTTATTGAATATATTATAAAAATGAACGCAAAATTTTTAGTAAAAATAAGTAATATTATTGGGTTAGTTTCTATAGTGCTTTTAATTTACTGGGTCTTTACCTTTGTTTTGATTCAGGTATTTGGTCTTAAAGTTTTCCGTGAATATATGACCAATACTTTTGCCATGAGCATCTTGGGGATTATTGCCCTGATGGCTGGCGCACTGATGTTAAATATTATGTTTAATCTGACACGTATTGCTGAACGAAATGATGAGGTTAAAAACGACCGGAGTACTCGAAAAATTATCATCATGCTGTTAGCTGTCTTCCCCCTCATCACGATTCTTATTTTTAGTGGAGACTATTTAACATCCAAGAAAAAACGAGACATTTTTGAACAATCCGTCAAAAACATGATTCAGACACAACCTAGACAAATCCAGCAGTTGACCAATTATCAGTTTAATGAAAGCTATATAAAACAAGCAAGTAAGAACCTGGAAACATTGAGTCTTCTGGATACATCGTTTAATCAAGTCAAAGTTATTGTTCCTGATCAAATTCAAGGTAATCCAGTTTATTTAGGCTTTGGTAAAGAATATTTTATCGAAGTAGATAACGAGCATTATAATGCCATTCCTGTTGAGCCAGAATTGGCCGCCAATAATGCTATTACAACAGAAACCAATAGCAAAATTTCAGTCGATAAAAAGCGCTATATACAAACACTTGATCTGGATGAAAAGCAGTATCTGGATGAAGTCTTTAAACATAATTCAAAGCAAGCTCTGTTTAAAGCTAAAGATGGCTATTACGAATTATTTTATCCTTACCAGTCCCAAAACCCAAAGACCATTGTTTTATATTTCACCGATCGGCAATATTATGGAAAACTAGGTAGTTAAATAATAAAGGCTGTGGTCATATTCACAGCCTTTTTAACTTGAATTTTAGTGTAAAAACATTTCATGACTATAAACAACATCATGACCATTCCAATAGATATACCCCTTTTCAATCAATTCCTTGAGCAATAAACGTACATCTGTTTGCGGGAACATTCTCTCAAGCAAATCACGTAAAGCATATATATCCTTTGGTTTTTCAGCTTTTAGTTCATCCAGTTTCTGGATCACTTCCATTTGCACAGGATCAATGCTGGAGAAATTCCTAAACAAATGATTTTGAATATTTTCAACAGAATCATTCTGTTCAATTTCAGATAAAACCTGTTTTGAATCTTGTTGAATTTTAGTTAATAAATCATCGACTTCATAAACTTTATCATGTGAAGAATCATCTAAGTCAAGATTCAGATCAGCCCATTTTTTTAATACTTTTTTACGATAGGATACCTGTTCATCTTCACGCTTCACAATTTTTAAATTAATCAAAGTACCTATTAGACGTTGTGCATTCTCAGGAATAATCTTCAAAATATTGGCAATAGAATTACGAAGCTTTTCAACCGTATTTGGTTTTCCAGACATTTTTGCTAAAGCATCACAATATTTTTTAACCAATTGCAAATAAGGTTTATTTTTTATTGTTTCTATATCAGGAAAACGTTGCTTATCTGGATTATGTTCTGTTGATACACGGATCAAATGACACTGTAATCCAGAGCCACGCATTAACTGTATCAATATCTCGATCTCATCCCTTGCAGAAATAACCTCAATATGAGTTTCTGGTTCTAATAAAGCCATTAGCTGCCCAACAATGACAGCATATTCACATTCTTTTTTCTGTGCTGTGGGCGTATCCAGTACAATCAATTGCCCTGAACTGATCCAGCTCGCGAGCTCAGTGAGATCTGCTAATGGAAAGTTAAACTGTCCTTGAGCGTTGAACACATAAAGCGTTGGATAATGCTCGACAATATCCCGAATCTGTTGTGCAGTCGGCATATTATTTTCAAGATCAAATAAAGCTACTTTATTGTCCATAATCTAAACAAGAATCATTCTATATTGGTACAGCTTATCATTAGAACGGTGTTCTAAGAAAAGGTCAATAAAAAAATGGAGGCTTTTTGAGAAGCCTCCATTTTTCAATTGATTAAATATATATAAATTTGGCAGTTTAACTAATTTATTTCTGCTATCACTTGATCAGCCTGACAAGTTGTTGCCTGCTCTTTCAGCCGTTTAATTTGACCGGTTTTATGGGCTAATACCTGTACCTCCATTTTCATGGCTTCCATAATCGCAACAACCTGACCCTCCTGAACTTGCTCGCCATCTTGTACTTTCCACTCACTAATGACCCCATTAATCGGGGCGAGTAAATGCTCTGGACGTACGTCAACTTGTTGTGTCTGCTCCACTTGTGTGTTGATAGTGGATACAGCATTTTGTGCAAACATTCCCGCTGGTAAACCTAGGCGATGTAATTTTCCATCGATTTCAATATAGCTAAGCAACATCGGCTGTTGATGTTGAGGAATACTACGTTTCGTTGCTTTCAAGTCCTGCTTAAAATCATTCTCAATCCAGCGAGTATGAACTTTAAAATCTTCTGTAAAGTCTGGTTCATTTAAAATGGCACGATGAAAATCAAGAACAGAGGCAACCCCTTCTATTTTAAATTGCTTTAAAGCACGTTTTGCACGTGCTATCGCGATATCACGGGTAGCTCCAGTGATAATGAGCTTTGCCATAAGTGAATCAAAATGACTGGATACAAGTGAACCTGTACGCACACCAGTATCTACACGTACTCCATTACCAGATGGAGCTTCAAATAAACCAAGTGTTCCAAATGCAGGAATAAATCCACGACTTGGATCTTCGGCATTGATTCGAAATTCGATCGCATGACCTTGTGGTTTTGGACTTTCCTTGATGGATAACTCGTGCCCTAAAGCAACCCGAATTTGCTCAACCACCAGATCAACATTTGCAGTTTCTTCCGTGACAGGATGCTCGACCTGCAAACGGGTATTTACTTCCAGAAATGATAGTTTTCCATCCCGACTCAGCAAATATTCAACTGTCCCCGCTCCTACATAATTTGCTGCCTGACAGATATTTTTCGCAGAAGTTAAAATTTCCTGATAGATTTCATCAGAAATAAATGGTGCTGGTGCTTCTTCAACCAGTTTTTGATTACGGCGTTGCAATGAGCAATCCCGCGTACCCAATACCACGACATGACCATACTGATCAGCGATCACTTGTGCTTCGACATGACGAGGTTGATCCAGATATTGTTCAACAAAACATTCGCCACGACCAAATGCAGCTTTGGCTTCGCGTACAGCCGAATCATAGAGTTCTTTAACTTCTTCGAGTTTCCAAGCCACTTTTAGCCCACGACCACCGCCGCCAAAAGCTGCTTTTATTGCAATGGGTAAACCATGTTCCTGAGCAAACAATAAAGCCTCATCAGCATTGTTCAATGGTTCCTGAGTACCTTGTACCAAAGGTGCACCAACTGAAGCGGCTATTTTACGTGCTTGTATCTTGTCTCCCAGCTTTTCAATCGCTGTAGGTGAAGGTCCAACCCATTTCAATCCAGCATCAATCACTGCCTGAGCAAATTCGGCACGTTCTGATAAAAAACCATAACCTGGATGGATCATGGTTGCTTTGGATTTTTTTGCAATGTCGATAATCGAGGCAATATTTAAATATGTTTCACTCGCTGTTGCACCTGCCAAGCCCCAGGCTTCGTCTGCAAGCTCAACATGCATGCTACCGATATCATCATCAGCATAGACAGCAACTGAAGCGATCCCCATATCCCGACAAGCATTGATAATACGAACAGCAATTTCACCACGGTTAGCGATCAATAGTTTTTCAGTCATTTGTTGTTGAGTATTCATAATCCTTGTCCAATATCTTCAAATTCTTTAATCTTTTTAAATCTGATGTGGCATCCTGCAGGAATTTGTGCAACCACATCCCAATGATGTTTGGCAACCGATGCAATCACTGGATATCCACCAGTCAAAGGATGATCGTTCATGAATAAAACAGGCTGGCCACTCGGTGGAACCTGCAATGCTCCGATACATGTCCCTTCACTTTCCAGTTCCTGAGTCATTTTGCGTACCAAAGAAGTTTCACCTGCCAGACGTAACCCGACACGATTACTTTCATTGGTCACTAACCATGATTGTTGACACAATACCTCAATACTTTGCTGGTCAAACCAGTCTGTCCGTGGTCCCATCACAATATCAAGCTCAACCGTATCACCAACTTTGGGTAAATCAGTTTTTGCAACTTCATGCAAACTGATATCAGATACATTCAACTGCCCGTGATATACAACATCACCTATTGATAAAGGCTTTGGACCGAGCAAGGCCAGAGTGTCAAATGAACAACTCTTGAGAACAGGCTTAACATCCAGACCACCACGAACTGCCAGATAATTTCTAAGCCCAGCAGTCGGAGTCAAGACCTGGAACTCATCTCCCTCATCTAGCGCAATGGCCTGGTAACTCTCATAATCTGCCTGTTGCCCATCAACGAATTTCACATGAATCTTTGACAATGCACCTGCAACTGCAATAACGGCCGGACTTTGTATTTGGGCTTTTAAACCACCATTTAAAACCTCAATCGCTGCCGTATCAGCTGGATTACCCACGATACGGTTTGCAATATGCATAGATGACTTATCCATTGCACCTGCTGTCCCGACACCGATATTGGTCTGATTAAAGCGCCCCTCATCCTGAATCAGCATTTGCAAACCTGGTGCAGTAATTTTAAAGACAGGAGATGAGCGTTTTTCCTCAACTGCTACAATCTGCTTGGGCACGTTGACTGAAACAGGATGTCGTGTGACGTCTTCAAAATGCACATTCATTCCAGGCAATAGCAATGCAGGATTTTCACGTTCCAAATCCCACATTTTTTTTGACGTTGTACCTATCAACTGCCAGCCACCAGGGCTATCTTTTGGATAGATTCCCGAATACTGACCTGCTAGTCCAAGCGAGCCTGCTGGAATCTTTTTACGTGGTACTTTCAACCGTGGAATATCTGTAAATGGCTGATCAGGACTACTCATGTAGGCAAATCCTGGCGCAAAACCAATAAATGCAACATTCCATGTACTTTGGCTATGTTTCAAAATCAGGTCAGCAACAGATAAACCTTGTAGCTCAGCAACCTGTTCTAAATCTTCGCCATCATAACGAATAGGAATAATTACTTCCTGAACAGATCGAACAAGGCTTGTTCCTGCCTCCAGACTACGAATCAAAGGCATAAGATGATAAAAGCTGGTTTCTATTTCATTAAAGAAAACCAATATTGTTTTTGCAGCTGGAATTAAATCCTTAATCCCTTTTATTTGTGTATCTTGCAATTTGCTGTATAACGCCAGAGTTTCGTCCAAACTCGCCAGTTCAATCAAAAAACAGTCAGCATTTACCGATAGAAATCGCATTTGCTTTTCCTTTTATAACTAACCTATCCAAGCTCGATCAGGAATATCGGTGATAAACATATGACCGGGTGCATGACTAATGGCGAATGGTATCTTTGAGTTCATGACTGCTGCTTGCGGTGTTACCCCACATGCCCAAAATACAGGGATTTCCCCAGCTTCTATACGTGAAGCCTCACCAAAATCAGGTTTATTTACATCTTGGATACCTAAGCTTTCAGGATGTCCAATATGTACAGGTGCGCCATGCACGCTTGGCATACGAGCTGTTATTTTTACAGCTTCTGTAATTTGGTGTGAAGGAATTGGACGCATAGAAACCACCATGTTTCCTGAAATGCGCCCAGCAGGAAGGCATTCGATATTACTCAAATACATCGGTACATTAGTATTGTCATGGATATGACGTACCTCAATACCAGCTTCCTGCAAAGCGGTTTCAAAGGAGAAACTACAGCCAATTAAAAAGGTCACCAAATCTGGATGGGCATTATAGATGTCACTGGCATCCGTCACTTCATCCACCATTTCCCCATCTTTCCAGATACGATAACGAGGAAAATCAGTACGAATATCAGAATCAGCAGCAAGTGTACTGTTATAAACACCCTCTTCTAAAACGTCTAAAACTGGGCAACTTTGCGGATTACGGTGTGCATAGAGTAAAAAATCATATGCCCAGTCTTTAGGGACAGAAATCATATTGCACTGCGTCATTCCCGCTGCCATTCCTGCTGTTGGTTGATCAAAACCAGCGCGAATTTTTAATCGGGCATCCAGTGCTGCTTTTAGTTGGGCTGGGTCAACTCTTAAATCCTTTAACATTGCTTTCTTCCTACACAAACTCATTCACAGAATGGACGAACCTGAATATTGTTCTTCAACAATTCAGCTTTGATCGCAGCGGACATTTCCAGCGCACCGTCAGTATCACCATGCAGGCAAATGGTATCCGCCTGAATCGGAGTAAATATGCCATCTATAGATTCAACACCGCCCTTTTGCAACATGGATACAACACGCTTTGCAACATAATCAGTATCGTGCAAAACAGCGCCCTCTAAACGGCGTGAAACTAGAGAACCATCACTGTGATACGCACGATCAGCAAATGCCTCTGATACGACTTTAAGCCCAGCATCACGTGCTTGAGTAACTACATTAGATCCTGCAAGCGCGACCAGAACCAATTCCGGGTTATACATTTTAATTGCTTCAATTACGGCTTCAGCCTGAACACTATCTTTAGCAATCGTGTTATATAGCGCACCGTGTGGCTTGACATATTTCACTTTAGAACCAGCGACCTTCGCCAAACCATCCAGAGCAGAAATTTGATAGAGTACATCGGCAATTAACTCATCTCTGGACAAATCCATATTGCGTCGCCCAAAACCAACCAGATCAGGATAGGCCACATGCGCCCCGATGGTTACACCGAGTTTTACTGCTTGTTTTAGTGTTTTTAAAATACCCAGTGGGTCACCAGCATGAAATCCACAAGCAATATTGGCACTGGTCACCACAGGCAAGATCTGTTCATCATTACCCATTTTCCATGAACCAAAGCTTTCACCTAAGTCGCTATTTAAATCCACAAACATTGCATAACTCCTTTTTAACTTAGAGTCTGGTTAGATAATTAAACACGGTAGAAAATGACATATACCCCATCCACCACGTTAATAAGCAAGTCAGAACACCTAAAATGAGCAACCATTTTGGATAGTTATAATTTCCCATCATATCTTTACGACATGCAGCAACGTATACAAATATGGTTAAACCAATTGGAAGAACTAGACCATTAAACCCGCCAACAAATATCAGCAAGCCTGCTGGTGTCGCACCAAGCAATACATAAAGCAATAAAGCTAAAGAAATGAAAGAAATAGTCGTATAGTTAGTTTGCTTTTGAGTCAGATTTTTCTTAAATGCAGTAAAGAACGATACCGATGTATAAGCTGCACCAATCGTACTACTGATACCAGCTGCCCAGAAGATCAGACCAAAAAGCTTAAATCCGAAAGTACCTGCTGCATATTGAAAAGCTTGTGCAGCAGGATTGGCATTATGACTAGATAAATCAATCGTTGCACCACTGACAACTACACCTAAAAATGCTAAAAACAAGACGTAACGCATTATCCCGACAACAACAATACCTTTGGTTGCAGCTTTTGCCACTTCATCAATATTTTCAGGACCGACTGCACCTTTGTCGAGTAAGCGGTGTGCGCCTGCATAACAGATATATCCACCTACAGTACCACCAACAATCGTAGTAATCACTGCAAAATCAATCTGATCAGGCGCAAAAGTTTGCTGAACTGCTTGTCCTACAGGTGGCATAACGATAAAGGCAACAATGATAATCAGGGCAATTTTGAGCAAGCCCAAAACAATCATGCTTTTGTCCATTGCCAAAGTTGCTTTACGTGAAGCAAAAATTAAAATGGCTAATGCACCACTTAAAACTCCACCAATTTTAGTATCCAGTCCAAACAGCGCATTTAAACCCAATGCAGCTCCGGCAATATTCCCGATACTAAAGAAAAAACCACCAAGAATAACTAAAAATGCCAGTAAATAACCACTGCCTGGCAGAGCTTTATTGGCAATATCTGAAGCCCGCATTTGAGTCAGAGTTACAACTCGCCATATATTTTGCTGAACAACATAATCTACAAGAATTGAGATCAGAATTGCGAAACCAAATGCAGCTCCCAATTTCACAGTAAAGACAGCAGTTTGTGTTAAAAAACCAGGGCCCATTGCAGAAGTTGCCATCATAAAGATTGATGCAACAATCGCCCATTGACGATCAGATAACAAAGATGATTTTAATAAAGACATGTTGATGCGTTCCTCATCCATTTGAGCTTAATAAACGCTATTTTCAAGTTGAACAAAGAACATCATTTTCCCAAATATGAAATTCTTTAATCCTTTTAAATTGCCAAGATTCGGATCTGAAGTTAACCTGCCAAATCTTGTATTTAAAATAAAAACATATGAAAGCCTTACTCTCAATAAGACTTTTCTCGTTTTTAATTAAATTCAATTTATTGATTTTATTTATTTTTTTATTTCACAAAAAAACAGGATAAGTGTTTTTTATAGATTCTTATAAGTTCTGGTT
>NZ_OOGT01000194.1 GCF_900323515.1 Acinetobacter stercoris
CAATAATATTATTATAAATATAACCTTAGGTCTCCTCACTTAATCTTAAACCGAAATATACAAACATTTTGTCGCTTTTTTACAATCCGATATATCTCATATTTGTTAAAACAATTTTAAATTTATGGACTTATTTGAGGCAAAGAATGCATATAGATGAAACCGCAACCTACTATACTGCAACGAAAAAATATTTTTTAAATTATCCACAATTAGAACAGGACATTGAAGCTGATGTCGTTATCATTGGTGGTGGCTTTTCTGGTATTCATACAGCATTAGAACTTGCAGAACAAGGCGTGAAAAATATCGTAGTACTTGAAGCACGATACTTAGGATATGGAGGCTCGGGTCGTAATGGCGGACAAGTTATGGCAGGTATTGGACACGATCTGGACAATATAAAACATGAAGTTGGTGAAGAAGGTTTAAAAACCATTTTTGAACTCAGTGAACTTGGTCCTCAAATTATGCAGGAGAGAATCAAAACATATAATATCGATGCTGATTTTACCAATGGCTACACCTACCTCGGTTTTAACTCAAGGCAAGCAAACACTTTACGAAACTGGGAAAAACAATTCAAAGCAACGAATCAAGATCATGAAGTTTATTATCTGGAAGGTAAAGACGTTGAAAAAGTAGTTGGTTCTAAAGCTTATTCCAGTGCTTTGGTTCATATGGGGGGTGGTCATGTTCACTCTTTAAATCTACTTTTAGGTGAGGCTAAAGCGTGTACTGAAGTCTATGGTGTAAAGATTTTTGAATATACCCCAGCTATTGAAGTCAATTATGGAAAAAAAATCACTGTCAGAACAGCAAAAGGAAGTATTACTGCTGAAAAAATGGTATGGGCATGTGATAGTTTTTTAAACAAACTTGAACCAACCCTGCATAAAACGACTATCAATACTTATGCATTCCAGCTCATGACAGAACCATTAAGTGATGAACTGGCTCAAACCATTAGCCCAATTCGGGGAGCATATAGTGATATTCGTCCTGTTATTGATTATTACCGGATCACAAAAGAGAATCGCCTACTCTTTGGAGCCGCTACACCTTTTTTTGAATATATTCCCAAAGACTTAAAAGCATGGAATCGGACACTCATGCTTAAAATATTCCCCTATCTTGATCAGGTTAAAATTGATCTGGCATGGGGTGGTCCAATGGCATCAACCAAAAATCTATTCCCACAGATTGGGAGCTTAACAGAACATAAAAACGTCTTTTATGTACAAGGTTATTGTGGTTTTGGTGTCACTCCTAGCCAAATTATTTGCAAAGTGCTTGCTCAAGGGATCATGGGTGGAAGTGAACATTTCAAACTACTTAGCTCTGTTTCAAAAGCAGATATTCCTTACAAAGATTCGATGCGAGCCACGATGTGTACACTAGGGAAGGTACTGCATCAACTCAAAGGTTACGGGCAAGGCAGAAGATAATCCTGTAATTTAATCAGGTATAAAAAACTTATAAGCCATGTCGGTTTTTTACAAGCATGGAAAGCATGCCTCTGTTAAAAATATGAAGATCAATATCGTTTATATGAATAGGTAAGACATGGCATTAACATCAATTGAGAAATTAAATGATTATACAGCCCTAGATGTATGGGGATATATCACTGACCTCGGCGGCGTTTTACTGGATAATTCCAATAACGTCCAGGTCTATGGAAAGATGTCATTGGGAGAACCGACTGATAGCATCAGTAGTGGTTACTTTGGAACACAAAAAGGGAAATATCGCCTGATTTATCCTTTCAGTGAACAGGCTGTAATTTTATATGGCGAGGTTGAAATTACAGATGAATCCACGGGTATTTCTAAAACCTATAAAGCTGGTGATATATGGATTGTTGAAAAAGGAACCTCGACAATCTGGGAAGTAAAATCGGAATATTATATTAAACACTATTTTTCAGTAGCTTAATTATTTTCAATTTTGCATCAGGGTTTATAATCTATTTTAGAGAATAACCCTGATTGTGTCAGATCAAAGCATTCTCACTTTAATAAAATACATGACCATGATNGACTTTATAAAATAATAACTTTTATTAAGCAATGCTCTCCAGTGATATAATATTTTCAAACATTTAATATAAAATATAACTAAACTTTAATATCTTTTTTAAATGTCCGTTTTTTACAAGAATCCTTTTATAAATTGCGTTTAAATAACATGATAAGAAATGTAAAAAATTACATTTTTCGTTGATAAGGATAAACAATGAAAACAGGATTTTTTTTCGATGAGCTCTGTTTCTGGCATAGTACTGGTCTTTATGCAGGTACATTACCAATAGGGGGATGGGTCCAGCCATCAAGTGGTTCGGGACATGCCGAGTCTCCTGAAACAAAACGCAGACTTAAAAATCTGATGGATATCTCAGGACTTACCTCCCAATTAGAAATCTTTGGGGCATGTACTTTGACAAAAGCAGATCTTTTAAGAGTCCATCCACAACATTATCTGGAACATTTTAAAAAAGTTAGCGATAACGGTGGAGGTTTACTTGGTATCGAAG
Source organism: Acinetobacter stercoris (assembly GCF_900323515.1). GTDB lineage: Bacteria > Pseudomonadota > Gammaproteobacteria > Pseudomonadales > Moraxellaceae > Acinetobacter > Acinetobacter stercoris. Next base: position 2,537 of record NZ_OOGT01000194.1, read on the forward strand.
CCTCTATAGGTCCAGGTAGCTTTGAAATTGCCCAAATTTCTGCTGGCTTGGCTAGTCTTGCTGTTGAAAAAGTCTATACAGGCGAACTTCAAAATGCCTATTCCCTGTCACGTCCACCCGGTCATCATTGCTTGCCAGACCAATCAATGGGCTTTTGCTTTCTGGCAAATATTCCTATTGCGATTGAACGAGCCAAAGCTCAACTGGGTTTGAAAAAAGTTGCTGTTATAGACTGGGATGTTCACCATGGAAATGGTACTCAACATATCTACTATCAACGTAATGATGTTCTTACGATTTCCATCCATCAAGATAAATGTTTCCCTGCCGGATATAGTGGCGATCAGGATCATGGCGAAAATGCAGGACAAGGTTTCAACATCAATATCCCACTTTATCCTGGGTGTGGTCATGATTCCTATATTTATGCATTTGAACAGATTGTCATGCCTGCACTTGAACAATTTGAACCAGAAATGATCATCGTCGCATCTGGATATGATGCCAATGCCCTAGACCCTTTAGCACGCCTACTCTTACATAGTGATAGTTTCCGAAAAATAACAGAGCTTACTAAAAAAGCGGCTGAAGACTTATGTCACGGAAAACTGGTTATGGTTCATGAAGGTGGTTATTCTGAGGCTTATGTCCCTTTTTGTGGCTTGGCGGCAATAGAAGCCTTGTCTGGAATCAGCACACCTGTTCAGGATAAACTGATTGATTTTATTCAATTACAACAACCCGATCAAAATTTTATTAATTTTCAAAACCAGCGTATTGACCAACTTAGGGAGTCTTTTGGTCTTTAAGCATTAAAAGCAAACAAAAAATATGGAATAAATAACTAATCCGGAGTGGGTGATGAAACACAGAGTATTACTTGGGTGTTTAGGGGTTCTTTTACTTCAAAACACCTATGCAAATAATTTTTTCGATAAAAATCAATGGTCAATGTCTGGCAATATGACACTTGCCAGTGACTATCATTGGCGGGGAATCTCCATGACCAATGGTGATCCTGCCATACAAGGCGGCTTACAACTCAAACATCAAAAAGGTATATATGCTGGAGTTTGGGCATCAAGTTCGGATATTGATAACGGCTCATCCATCGAAGCCGATTTTATGTTCGGTTATCGTCATGCTGTTAATCAAAATAATGCATTAACACTGCAATATATTGATATTAATTATCCCGGGCATACTGATTCGATCAAAACAAACTTTGAGGAATATTCAGTAAGTCTGGATAATTCTTCCCTGTTCAGACAAAACGACCTTCTTAAAACCTCAATTGCATTTTCACCTGAATATTATAATCATAGCGGTCATATGTGGCGTTTTGATTCGAAATATAGTTTTCCTGTCAATCAGGATTTTGGGCTTATTGCTGCGATTGGTGCAACAAAACTTGAAGATCACAATGCTTTTTTAAAAGTTTGGGGAAGTGACAAAAAAGACCACTATTATGATTGGAAATTTGGTCTCAGTTCTAGCCTGTTTAACCTCTACTCCGAACTCTATTATGCTGATAACTCAACCATTAATCCCAATGTTTCATCTATGGATCCCCGTGTTGTTTTTTCTGTAACCAAAGTATTTTGAACAGGGAGCTTAAAATGATGACAACAGCTCAACACGATTCAAAAGGCCATCTATTTTCTATATTTATTTTCTCGGCAATTTGCCCTTTTATATTAATGGCAGCACCTGTGGTTGCCCAACAACTTGGAAAAGAATGGGGACTGAGCCCTTCACAAATCGGTTTATTTTTCTTTGTAGAACTTGGAATGATGAGTTTAGCAACATTCCCAGGTTTTCTCTGGAGTAAACGTATTCCATTTAAAAAAGCTGCACTGTACTTTTCACTTATTTTTATCGTAGGAAACCTGCTTTCATTATTTGCTAAATCATTTGAATTTTTATTATTGACCCGTTTTATTTCCGCATTTGCTGGTGGTAGCATCATGATCATTACGATTAGTAGCTGCGCTTATACTTCAAAGCCTGATAAAACTTATGGTTTATGGATTTTAGGTCAAGTGATTTTTGGTGCACTCGCTCTGTTTTTCATGCCCAAACTTTTTATACTTTGGGGGTTAAATGCCTGCTTTGTCGTGGTAATCATTTTGATGTGTTTAGCCATACCATTTCATCGGTATTTTTCAAGTAATATTATTCAAAATAAAAATATAAATCAGGTTCAAAACCGTTCGCATACAACGCCTTATAAAGGAAAATTTTCCATTCTTGCGATTTTACTGTTCTATATTGGAATTAGTGGAATCTGGACTTTTTTTAGTAATATCGGGCAACACGCCCAAATCGATAACCAATTCACCAATTCAGTTTTAGCCATTTCAACATTGATCGGTATTATCGGGTGTTTCCTGCCTTCAATTATCGGAGATAAACTTAATCGCAAATACTTTCTGACTTTTGGTTTTGCTTTATTCTTTATTGCTCTTGTTCTGCTCTTCAATCATATCACTCAACATGATTTAATGTTTTCGATTTTATTATTCAAATTTGCCTGGATGTTTACCATTCCATTTGTTCTTGCCACAGTATCCATGTATGACAGTACTGGAAAATATATGAATATTATTAATCTGGTTACAGGTGGAGGTTTGGCAATTGGTCCTGTTATTGCAGGAAAAGTCATTGAAACTTCAGAAAATTATAATTCACTCATTCTATATAGCCTGATTTTGTTAGTTCTGTCATATCTCATATCTTTATATTGTAATTTTAAAATTACTGATGAAATTACAAAGATAGCACTCAACAAAGCGAACCACTCAAAATAGATCATATCTTATAATAATCAAACCACTGCACATAGTATGTACAGTGGTTTTTGTATTTATCAATGGGTTAAAAATTCGCTAAATAATACCGTAAATATGTTCAATATAATTTCTCGAAAAACTCAGAAAGAAAGACCAATAATATAAAATATACTTACATCCTCGTCGAAGTCTTCTAATCTTCTCAATAACTACTTTAAAGGATACTCAATTCATAAAAATGGCTACTTCCAGACAAAATTTCCTTTAAGATGCAGGAACTCTCCATTCGATTGGGCAATATTTGTGTAAATTACATTATTATTAAAATCCTGAATATGAACTACATTATCTTTTGATTTTGGCTCACTCCAATAGACCATAAATACATTTTTAGCAATTTCTCGCCTTGTATATTGAACAGTTTCAGACACTATTGGATCTTTCTTGGAAACAAAAGTCATGCTTTTGCCATCAGCATTAAAGATTAAATCAAAACCAAGCTCGCCATAATCAACCTGCAATTGGCGACCAATCGGTGGATAAGGAGAGTTTAAAGGCTGTTGTAAAGCAGGGTCATGAATTCCTCCTTTGACACCACTAATCGTACCTTTCAAATTGACAAATGCTGCATCTTTAGAAGAAATATTGGTATAAACAATATTTCGATTATAATCCTGTACATGCACAACGTTACTGTCATCTTTTTCATGCCAGTAAACCATAAAAACATTTTTTGCGACTTCCACAGGCGTATATTGTACGGTCTCCTGCACTTCTGGTCCGACTGAACCCCCTGCTCCTGTAAAAGTCAGTTCTTTATTATCCTTAAAGTCCAAATCAAACTTTAACTGATCAAAATCAACCCTGATCTTTTGACCAATTACAGGATATGGTGTGGCGACTTTCCATTCTTGCTCATTACTAAATACTTTGGCTGACATCTCCAACGTATCTTTATCTGGTAAATTTTTATATTTATCGTCCATATACCGGACAATATCCGCTGAAGTCTTATATTGTTGAATTGCTGTTTTAAAATCGAGCAAATAACCTCGTATCCAATCCAGAGGTTTTGCTGAAAAGTCACTTTCAATATAGTGCCCTGGAATGACTTTTTCTGGATTCAACGCCTTAATGTCATTAATCTGTTTAATCCAGCGGTCAATCCCCTCTGCACCGTGTGTATCTGCCAGCCAAAGATGACTACCATAAGACACGGATATTCCACCCAAGACTGTCTTTAAACTGGGAATATATAAAAAGCTGTGAGCTGTATCTTCGGGATCCATTTGGACATTTATCCGTTTCCCATCCAGTTCTAAATAGCCCTGATTCAATGCTTCAGGAATAATAATTTTTTCGGGTGCATCATCTTTAAGATCATCTTTCCAGACAGCAAGTTTGTCATCTTTCGATGCCGAAATCAGATATGCCGTCTGAGCTGTAGACACTACTTTAGCATTTGGAAATGCTTTTAAAATTTCATCTGTACCAAAATAATAATCCGGATCACTATGAGAAATATAAATATATTTTAAATTTTTTCCAGAATCCTGAATCAGTTTTACAACTTGTTTGGCATATTTTTTTTGAAACTGCGCATCAACTAAAATCGCGTCTTTTTCACCAGAAATTAGTGTGGAAGCAACTGCGAAAATGCCCTCACTCCCTGATGTGTATGTTTTTATATCTAATGCTTTTTCATTAGAGTTTTTCTCTACTAGAGATGATGTATCAGAATCACTATTACATGCAGTTAATGCAATTGTTGTGATAAAAAAACCAAGTCCGAAAAGTTTTCGCATAGTATTTCCTCATCTATTTTCAATTTATGAGATTTTTGATATACATATTTAAAGTTAATATGGATAATTACTTACAGATTTCCACAAACGATAAATTATGGCTTGTTGTTATATATGCGTTATGTAAAATTAATCCCAACCTCATAATATGACTCACTTTGTATATTCAGAAGTTTATTCAAGGATGATCATTAATTTCTCACAACCAGATTTAATATTTTGAATATGGTTTTCAATTTAATCATTCAAGAAAATGAAAAATATCACCATTTATAAAATTTAATAATCAAACATTTAGATAAAAATTCAAATAGTCATATTCCGCCTCTAAAAAATAAAACTTAAAATAGAATCCAATAAAAAAGTATTGAACGAACAAAAGGCTAAAATATTTAAAAAAGAAATAGAAGCACTTACCAATAAGT
>NZ_OOGT01000151.1 GCF_900323515.1 Acinetobacter stercoris
AGCTAAAACTGAGCTAAAACTGTGCAGTTGTGAGAATTGCAAATTTATTTAAGTCTAAAATAATTTGAGTCATAATTTTTATAAAATTTAAAATACTAAGTTAAAATTTCAACAATCCCAGCATTTAATAAAAACCCTATAAATTATTTAAAATTTATAGGGTTTAGTTCTATGTACAAAAAAATTATTTAAAAATTACTCAGAAATAAATTTCTCTAGTGCCTGATTAAAATCAGTAGGGCGTTCTACATTTGAAATGTGTGATGCATTGATTTCAAATATTTTTGAATTGGCAATACGTGCAAGCATAAACTCGCCATCAGTCACTGTTGTTACAGGATCCTGTTGACCTGCGATGATTAAAACAGGGACTTGGATCGATGATAACTGTTCACGTAAATCCGCTTTAGCCAAAGCTTCACAGCAACTTGCATAGCCTTCGGAGCTGCCAGCTGCCAAATCGTTACTCATTGCTTGTACAGTTGCTGCTTGGCTCTGGATAAAGGGTTCGGTAAACCATCGTAATGCTGCTGTTTCTGCAATTGGTTTCAGACCTTGTTCACGGACAAGTTTGGCACGGTCTAACCATGCTTGTTCCTGACCAATTTTTGCTGCAGTATTGCAAACAACGATGTGGTTAAAACGTTCTGGCTTGTGAATGGCAAGCCATTGTCCTGTTAGTCCTCCCATAGAAATACCACAAAAATCAGCTTTTTGAATATTTAAATGGTCTAATAAATTAGTGACATCGAGACCTAGTTGATCAATTGTATAAGGTCCTTGAGGGGCTGATGACTGTCCATGCCCACGAGTATCATAGCAAATCACAAAATAATCATGTTTAAAATGATCAATTTGCGTTTGCCACATGCTGAACTTTGTACCCAAAGAGTTTGAAAAAATCAGTGCAGGTCTGGATGCATCACCAAAAGTCTGATAGTTGAGTTCTGCATCGTTTGATGTAAATGTTGGCATTCAATTTCTCCCAACCTCCCTTTAAAAGGGAGGAGAATTTTCAAATTATTTGTTTCAAACTCTTTCGATAATAAGTGCAATACCTTGACCAACACCGATACACATAGAACATAGTGCATATCGTCCTTGAGTTTCTTCAAGTTGATTGAGTGCAGTCGTCACCAAACGTGCGCCTGAAGCACCAAGTGGGTGACCAATTGCAATCGCACCGCCATTGGGATTTACTTTTGTTGAGCCATCTTCGATACCTAAATCACGGGTAACTGCTAAAGCTTGAGCTGCAAAAGCTTCATTGAGCTCGATCACATCCATTTGCTCAAGGGTTAAACCTGTTTGTTTCAGGAGTTTTTTAATCGCTGGAGCAGGACCAAAGCCCATGATTCGAGGTTCAACGCCAACAGTGGTTGCACCAATAATTTTGGCACGTGCTTTTAAGCCATGTGTCTTTAGTGCTTCATCCGATGCGATAAGTAATGCACATGCACCATCATTAATTCCTGAAGCGTTACCTGCCGTAACAGTGCCGTCTGCTTTAACCACAGGTTTTAGTTTTGCTAAACCTTCAATGGTTGTAGAAGCACGTGGATGTTCGTCCTTGTCGACGACTATCGGATCACCTTTACGCTGCGGAATGGTGACAGGAATGATTTCTTTATCAAAGAAGCCTCTGGCTTGAGCTGCTGCAGTACGCTGTTGGCTGGCAAGCGCAAAGCTATCCTGATCAGCGCGATTAATATTAAATTGTTCAGCAACATTTTCAGCAGTTTGAGGCATGCTATCAATGCCGTAAGCTTCTTTCATTTTTGGGTTAACAAAGCGCCAGCCCATCGTTGTATCTTCAATTTTTTGTGTACGACCAAATGCGCCCTCAGATTTGCCCATCACATATGGAGCACGAGACATTGATTCCACACCACCAGCAATGATCAAATCAGCTTCATTGGCTTTAATCGCACGAGCAGCCATGGCCACAGCATCTAGTGATGAGCCACATAGACGATTCACGGTTGTTGCTGGAACCTGATATGGTACACCTGCTAAAAGTGCTGACATACGACCCACATTACGGTTGTCTTCACCTGCCTGATTGGCACAGCCATAAATGACATCATCAACCAGTTCCCAGTTTACAGATGGGTTGCGCTCTATGAGTGCTTTGATGGGTAAAGCGCCTAAGTCATCTGCACGAACTGGTGCAAGTCCACCTGCATAACGGCCAAAAGGTGTACGGATTGCATCTACGATATATGCATTTTTCATTTTCATATTTTCCATTTTGTAAATCCCCGCACTTTTGTAAAGGGGGGGACTTTTTATCTCTATTTTAAACAATTAGAGATTTACTCCATTTATTAATTAAAGGGAGGTTAAGAGGGATTATTAATCAGTTGCATCTGTTAACTTGGCACCAGTTAAACTTTGTAATTCTTCAAAGCTTAAACCTGCAACCTTTTCGATGACTTTTAGACCTTCTGACGTCACATCTATTACACAAAGATCTGTATAGATGCGATCGACACAGTGTTTTCCTGTAACGGGGTAAGTCAGTGATTCAACAATTTTCGGTTCACCTTTCTTGGTCACATGATCAGTGGTGATAAACACTTTTTTAGCACCTACTGCCAAGTCCATTGCACCACCTACAGCCGGGATAGCATCTGGCGCACCTGTATGCCAGTTTGCCAAATCACCATTTTCTGCAACCTGAAATGCACCCAATACTGCAATATCAAGATGACCACCACGCATCATCGCAAATGAGTCACCATGATGGAAAAAACTGCCACCCGTTAGCATCGTGACAAATTCTTTACCTGCATTGATGAGTTCTGGATCTTCTTCACCCGCAGCAGGTGGTGGACCAAATGCTAATAAACCATTTTCAGAATGTAAAAATACATCTTTATCAGCAGGTAAGTAACTTGCAATTTTAGTCGGTAAACCAATGCCTAAATTGACATAAGCTCCATCTGGAATATCCTGTGCAACACGTTCTGCAATCTGATCGCGAGTTAGTTTGTTATAGCTCATGATTTATCTCTCCATCGGATTACTGTGCTGGTTTAACAGCAACAACGTGTTGAACAAAAATACCTGGGGTGATGATATGTTCAGGATCTAAAGCACCAAGTTCAACGACTTCTGAAACCTGTGCAATGGTACAATCTGCTGCCATTGCCATGATTGGACCGAAATTACGGGCTGCTTTGCGATAAACCAGATTTCCCCAACGATCACCTTGTTGTGCTTTAATCAGTGCAAAATCGGCACGAAGAGGATTTTCCAGAACATAGTCTTTACCCTCATAGTTCAGTGTTGGTTTTCCTTCAGCCAGTAAAGTCCCAAAACCAGTTGGTGTATAGATTGGACCGAGTCCCATACCCGCAGCTTGGATACGACAGGCGAGGTTGCCTTGAGGAACGAGTTCTAGCTCGATTTTTCCAGCACGATAAGCTTCATCAAAAATATAAGAATCCGATTGGCGCGGGAAAGAACAGATGATTTTACGAACAGCATCTGCTTTGATGAGTTTGGCTAAACCGTAATCGCCGTTGCCTGCATTATTATTAATAATGACCAGCTCTTTTTTTCCCAATTCAATTAAGCCATCGATGAGTTCAGCAGGTTGTCCTGCTGTACCAAAACCACCAATCATGATGGTTGAACCGTCTTTAATCTTTGAAAGTACTTCGGTTAATGAAGCTGAACTTTTATCAATCATAATCTTTCCTAATTGAACAATGACCCAATCTAAGCTTCATTCTTGCTAGATTGTTGTAATGGAATTTGAGAGGATTTTCGTTTACTCAAGATTAAATGGGCGACGATACCAATACAAATACCCCAAAAAACTGAACTCAGTCCTAGAAAATGCATTCCAGATGCTGTTGCCAGAAAAGTAATTAGAGCAGAATCACGCTGTTCATCATTTTTCATGGCAACCGTGATATTTGTTGCAATCGCACCGAGCAATGCCAGACCTGCAAGTGCAGCAACCAATTCCTTTGGTAGCATGCTAAATAGCATAACAATACTACCAGCAAAAATTCCCCCTAAAATGTAGAACACACCATTCGCGATTCCCGCAATATAACGTTTTTCTTTGAGTTCATGTGCATGTTCACCTGTGCAAAGGGCAGCAGTGATTGAAGCCAGTACAATAGTAATACCCCCTACACAGGCAACTGCTAAAGAAGCAATACTGGTTACACTTATGATAGGTTTGGCAGGAACGTCATAACCACTAAGTTTAAAGATTGCCATACCAGGCAAAAACTGACCTGTCAGGCTGACCAGGATGAGAGGTACTGCAAGGTTGAGTGTTGAACTCCATGTCCATTCTGGAGCAATAAATTGTGGGATAGCTAGACTGAAATTGACATCTACAGGGTTCATTTTTCCTAAAAGCAAGCTGAGTGAGACCCCGCATAGGAGCACCCAAACCATGCTATAACGCGGTGAAAAACGTTTTACAATCAAGAAACATAGTAACATTGCAAATACGATAACTGGCATGGTATCTGTTGCCGTGAACAAACCTATGCCAAACTGGAAGAGGATACCTGCCATCATGCCAGCGGCAATATCATGTGGAATCCATTTTAAAAGTTTATCAAAATAGCCAGAAATACCGATCAGAAAAATAACAATAGCGGAAGTGATATAAGCACCAATCACTTCATTGAGTGAAATATGCGGAAATAACGTAACCAATAAGGCTGTTCCAGGCGCTGACCAGGCAGTAATGACTGGGACTTTGAATCTGATGGATAGATAAATTCCTGCGACAGCAGCGCCTATCGAAATCCCCCATATCCATGAAATCATCATGGCAGTGGAGACATTGGCCTGTTGTGCTGCCTGAAAGAAAATGATCAGCGGGCCAGAATATGAAATAAGAACAGCTAAAAAACCTGCAACTGTTGCAGAGAGCGACCAATCATCTTTTAATGTTTTTAATAGGGTTGCCACTTGCGCCTCCTTGCAGAATGTGACTGTCTAGAATGCAAATAGAAAATCGAGGTCTAACCTCGATCTCCTCCACCAACGGGAACTACAGTGCCTGTCATATATGACGACTCGTCAGATGCCAAAAATGTAATTGCATTGACTTGTTCCTGGATTGTTCCATACCGACCCAAGAACGTACTATCAATAGTTTGATCGACTACCTGTTGCATCCACGCTTTTTCATCGTCGGAAAGTGGTGTCGTGTTGCGCGGTACTTTTCTTGGAGGAGCTTCTGTACCTCCTGTCGCAACTGCATTTACACGAATACCATCTTTTGCGTGTTCAAAAGCGAGGGAAACGGTGAGACCATTTACTCCACCTTTGGATGCAGAATATGGAATTCGATTGATACCACGTGTTGCGATTGAAGATACATTTACAATTGTACCTTTTTGATTTTTAATCATTTCAGGCAAAACTGCGCGACAGCACCAGAGCGTAGGGAACAGCGAACGATTGACTTCTTTGATGATTTCCTCTTCAGTAAATTCCTGAAAAGGTTTCATCCAGATCGCACCACCAACATTGTTGATAAGTACATCAACACGCCCATATGTTTCAATCGCCTTAGCAACGACTGCTTCTGCACCAGCAAAAGTTTCGAGATCTGCATTGATAGTGACGGCATCACCACCATTTTGTCTGATTTCTGCTAGAACCTCATTGACGTACTCAGAGCGATCAGCCATGACAACTTGAGCACCTTCAGAAGCAACCTGTAGAGCAACACCACGACCTATACCTTGTGCACTACCAGTAACAATAATCACTTTGTCTTTAAATCTTTGACGATCTGACATTATTTCTCTAATCCTTATTGATGTAACTCATGAATACAGAATTTTGAATTAATCTTTGAATAATCAAGGATTAAAAGAGCTTTCCATATAATCGCATTTATCTTTTAAGGTTTTAATCATTTTGTGTAGGCAATTCCTCTTATCTTGTTCTCTGACAAAAGAAGAGAATTTCTCCGCAAGAAAACCAGTGCTGGACAGATAAATTATTTCCATATAATCCCTGTCCAACCATTAACATCCATGTTGCAATTCGCGATAACATTTTTGTTTAAGTATCCATTCAGACTTGATGAATACTTAAATACATTAATTTGCAGAAAATTTTTCAAATAAGAAGTTTTTAGGCTGTACACCTTCTTTGTCTAACCAACCTCGTACTGCTTCAACCATTGGAACAGGGCCACAGAGATACACATCAACATCGCCTCCATTTAACCATTCATTATCGACATGGCTTGTCACGTAGCCTTTTCGCTCGTGCTGACTGTCTTCATGTGCAACAACTGTACGGTATTCGAACCAAGGGAATTTCTCTTGTAGTTCATTGAGTTTTTCGATTGCAACCAGATCGAAATCATGGGTCACACCAAAAACTAAACGAACAGGTTGTTCAGAACCTTTTTCTTCTAATACTTGCAGCATGGACATGAACGGAGCAATTCCTGTACCACCTGCAAGCATTAAAACTGGTCGAGTGACATCACGAAGATAGAAGCTACCAAATGGCCCAGTAAATGACATTTTATCGCCTGCTTTTGCAGTTTTACTTAAAAAGTCACTCATTTTGCCGTTTGGAACATTACGTACAACAAAGCCAGTCAAACGATTACCTGGTTTAGAACTGAATGAATAGGAACGTGTTTCTTCACAGCCTGGAATTCCAACATTTACATATTGACCTGCAAGAAAATGAATGTCTGGCTGACCCTCATCAAGTTGAATATCAAATGTAATGGTTGAATCAGAAAGGTTTTCTACACGAGAAAGTGTCCCTTCAAATTTATTGATCTGGGTTTTACATACGTCAGATGAAGCGGCAATTTTAAATACAGCATCAGAAGTTGGTTTACATTGACAAGCCAGAATATAGCCTTCAGCAGCTTCTTCTGGTGTTAATGCATCTTCAATGTAATTTTCTTCTGGCATATCATATGTACCAGATTCGCAGAACGCTCGGCATGTACCACAAGCACCATCACGACAATCCAGAGGAATGTTAATTTTTTGACGGTATGCTGCATCAGAAAGTGCTTCACCATCAGCAACAGTAATAAAACGGGTTACGCCATCTTCAAATTGAAGTGCAACATTGTGGTTTGACATGGCTTTGTGTCCTACATAAAAATTTAAAACTTATTTGAATGTTTCAGCCAAATTTCCGTTTGGCTGAAATGGTTGCAGTTAGATGTGATAAATATCAATGACCTGATTGATATAATCATTTTTAAGCACAACATATTTGCTTAAAATCTTGGGTTGTTCACCTGAAAAATCGATTTCGTAACGTGACATACCGAAGTAGCTGTAGTTGGTTTTGTAACGGAAACTTAAAGTATTCCAGTTAAAACGAACTGTTATTTTGTCGCCATTTCTTTCAATAATTTCAACATTTGAAATATTGTGGCTAGTGCGTGTATCAGGCATCGTTGCTGAAGAACGTTCAGTTTTTATACGAAAAATACGATCTTCCAGACCTTGACGATCAGGGTAGTAGATCAATGAAATTTCAGACTGAGGATCAACAGTAAGTTTGTCATCATCATCCCAGGCTGGCATCCAGAACGATGCAGAAGGTGCATAACAGTTTAACCAGTCGTCCCATTGTTCATCATCAAGGAAACGGGCTTCCTGATATAGGAACTGACTTACAGTTTCAATGCTAACTTTTTCATTTGCGGCAGCATTCATGCAGTTTCTCCCTGATCAGCAATTTCCTTTTCTACTGCAATGGCATGTTTTATGGTTTTTAACCAGTACTGATGTTGCGCAAGGTATAGGCCTTCATCTTCGGTTTTAATGCAGCTGATGAGTGGTTTCAGACCTATTTCATCAGCAACCTCATCTGGGCCTTGAATCCAGTGTTTTGAACCACGACACATGTCATTCCATTCAAGCTCTATACCCGCATAACCTGCCTGGCAAGCACGGAATTCTTCAAGATCATCAGGTGTAGCCATTCCGGAAGCATTAAAGAAATCTTCATATTGACGAATCCGGCGTGCGCGTGCTTCAGGAGCCTCGCCAACAGGTGCGATGCAATAGATTGTAACTTCTGATTTATTGACAGAAATAGGGCGAACTACACGGATTTGTGAACCAAACTGATCCATCAAATAAACGTTCGGGTATAGGCACAGATTACGTGAACGCTCGATCATCCATTTAGACATCGCTGCGCCATATTTTTCCGTATATTCTTCTGCTTTCGGGAAGTTTGGACGATCTTCAGGATTACCCCATTGTGTCCATAACAGCATGTGACCATTCTCAAAGCCGTATGAGCCGCCACCTTGTTTACCCCAAGATCCTGCACTCATGGCACGAACATTATCGCCAGCTTCTTTTTCTTTACGCTGCTGTGTTGTTGCTGCATAGTTCCAGTGTACCTGTGACACGTGATAACCATCAGCTCCATTCTCCGCTGTTAGTTTCCAGTTACCATCAAAAGTATAGGTTGATGAGCCTCGTAGTACTTCTAACCCTTGATCAGATTGGTCCACAATCATGTCGATGATTTTAGTTGTTTCACCTAAAAATTCTTCAAGAGAAGGTACGTCAGGATTTAAGCTACCAAAGAGGAAACCTTTATAGCTCTCAAAACGAGCAACTTTTTTAAGATCATGTGAACCATCTTGGTTGAAACAGTCTGAATAACCTGCATCACTTGGATCTTTTACTTTCAGCAATTTACCTGAGTTGTTAAATGTCCATCCATGAAAAGGACAAGTATAGGTCGTTTTATTACCACGCTTATAACGACATAGTTGCGCGCCACGATGTGAGCAGGCATTAATCATAGCGTTCAATTCACCATTACGGTTACGAGCAATGATAATTGGCTGGCGACCAATATAAGTCGTGTAATAATCGTTATTATTTGGAATTTGGCTTTCGTGTGCCAGGTAAACCCAGTTACCTTCGAAAATATATTTCATTTCAAGATCAAACAAAGCTTGATCGGTAAAAACTGAGCGGTGTAATTTAAATTCACCAGTTTCAAAATTATCTACAAGTAATTCATCTATACGATCAAGATGGCTTGTATTAATCACAGGAATTCGAGGCATGTCCGTTCTCCGACTTTCCAATGTATTGGGTCAGTCACCGAGACTTATCGTGACTAAGTCTCGGTTCCATTTTTATGCGCTAGCGCGGCGACGATCCACTTCAGTTGTTGGAGCATCAGCTTTTTCTTTCACAAGCTCAACATTGAAAGTGATGTGTTTGAAAGGTTTATTCTGACCACGTTTAGCAAGCTCTGCCTCATCGGTTACATCTACAGCTGTAGCAACCAGACCATCACGGGTTGCAAATGCAAAGTCATCCCAAAGGTATTTGTCACCTTCGATATTAAACTGAGTTGTTAGTTTGCGATAACCTGGTGCAGAAACAAAGTAATGTACGTGAGAAGGGCGGTTACCGTGGCGACCCAGAAGATTCAGTACGAACTGAGTTGTGCCTTCAGGAGGGCAACCATAGCCTACAGGCATAGTTGTTTGGGCAACATATTTACCGTTTTCGTCAGTCAGGATAGTACGACGCAGGTTAAACTCAGATTGCGACTTGTCGAAGAAAGAATAGTTACCTAATCCATTTGCATGCCAGACTTCTACTTTGGCATTTGGAATGATATTACCTTCAGGATCAGTTACAGTACCTTCGATGAATAATGTATCGATGTGATCGGATTCGGAACCATCATCCATACGGGCAAAGCCTACGGATTCGGGAGCACCAGCAACGTATAGAGGTCCTTCGATGGTACGCGGTGTTCCACCCGTGATACCTGCTTTGGCATCGGCTTCATCAGCACGTAAATCTAAATAATGTTCGAGACCGAGACCAGCTGCTAACAAACCTAATTCGTTTGCCTTTCCAGCATCTGTAAAATATTCTAGGCCTTTCCAGACTTCAGAAGGAGAGAGGTCAAGATCTTCGATTGCCTGAAACAGATCCCCAAGTAAGCGGACTACAATTTGTTGTACACGAGGATTGACAGTACCAGTAGCTGTATCC
>NZ_OOGT01000028.1 GCF_900323515.1 Acinetobacter stercoris
GATTACATAACTCTATACTATTTCATCATGATTGTTTCAATTATTTTTCCTATACTAGCAACATAAAGACAAAATATTGCTTTAAAGCCATTTCATCATGGCACCATTTTCTTCCTAGATTTCCCCCAAAATCTAGGAATTTTTTTATCTTCTATTTCTATTATTAAATATTTCTTAACAAAATGGAATAAAAAAGCTCCTTATTACAGGAGCATTTTCTATATCAAAATGATTAACCACGCTGAACTTTTTCTTCAATTTCTTCAATATTGGTGTGACGTACATCCAAGCCTTTTACCATATAGATGACTTGTTCAGAAATATTGCGGGCATGATCGCCAATGCGCTCTAATGAACGTAACACCCACATCACATTTAGAACACGAGATATATGACGGGGATCTTCAATCATATATGTCATTAAAGTACGTGTTGCGGATTGATATTCACGGTCTATATCTGCATCAGCCAATAAAACCTTTAGTGCTTGTTCTGCATCTAGGCGGGCAAAAGCATCTAGTGCATCATGAATCATCACCCGGACTTGATTCCCGATATGACGGGTTTCCATATAACCGCGAGGTGATTCACCCTCTTCACATAAATTTTGTGCAATACGAGCTATTTTTGCTGCTTCATCACCAATACGCTCTAAATCTGTATTGGCTTTACTCATGGCAATCACCATACGTAAATCAATCGCTGCAGGGTGACGACGAGCCAAAATAAGCGTCAGGCTTTCATCAATTTCACGTTCATATTGATTTACAACATTGTCCTGAAATTGCACATCTATTGCCATGTTGGCATTAGTGTCTAAGAGCGCATGAATTGCATTGGCAACCTGTTGCTCTACCAAACCACCCATAGTCATAAATTTAGTGTTTACGCCTTGCAAATCCTCATTAAACTGCGAAGAAATGTGATGGCTAAATACAGGATTCTTGGTACTCAAGGTAAGGCGCTCCACGCATAGAGAATTGAGACTATAGATATGTTGATATTTAAACGCTCAATTATGAAACTTTTATGACAAAAAGCTTTTAGAAACTATTTCATAATCAGCCAAGCATTCATTTCCTCTAAATCTTTTTCACTCAGCTGCCCCACAGATGCTTTTAATTTTAACACGTTTAGTAGATAGTCATATTGTGCATTGACGTAGTCCTGTTTGGCTGAAAATGCATTTCGTTGTGCCAAGAGCACATCAACCATACTTTTAAGCCCCTCATTATATTGGGCTTTTGATGCACTGGAAACAACTTCAGAAGACTGCATGGCAGCTTTACGGGCTTGTAAAGTTGCTTGATCTGTTTCAACTTGTAAAAATGATTTTTTTACATCTGTACTGGCTTTACGTATCGCAGCATCTACCTGAACATCTGCTTTTTTTACATTGACTGCTGCTTTTTGAATAGACTTTTTAGTCCGCCCACCCTCAAAAACATTCCAGTTCACCTCTACGCCAATCTGATCAAATTGTCCGTTACCTGTAATCATGGTTTCTGGACTTTGCTTGCTATAACCATAGGAACCAACTGCATCAATTTGTGGATAAAGCGCAGCTTTTTCCACTTTACGCTGATCATCAGCATATTGCCGTTGTATTTTTGCCTGTAAAATTTCCAGATTTTGCTTGAGTGCTAAGTTTTTCCAGTCATCCAGAGCACCTGGAACAGGCTTTTGATATTGAAAGTCATCTCTTAATACTGCAAGTTTTTCCTGATAGTTACCTATCAACTGTGATAATTGTTCTTGTGCCAAAATCAGTTGCACACCAGTAGCCACTCTATTTGCATGTGCATTTTGATATTGGGCATTGGCTTCACTGACATCACTTTTCGCGACTAGGCCTTCACGTAACTTGGCACTCATCATATTCAACTGCTCTAAAAGTGCTTTTTCTTCTTGTAAATGTGTTGCAGTTAATGCCTGTTGCCTAAGCACATTAAAATAGGCTTCCGCAACACTCAGAATATGTTGCTGTTGTTGTAAGCGTAATGTTACTTCACTCAGTTGCACTGAAGTCTTGACTTGTTTATAACCTTCCCATGCATCCATCCGAAATAGGGGTTGCCTTGCAGTAATTGAAGCCTGTCTCGTTGTTGAAGTCGATGCCACTAAATCGCTAGAACCAAAACTGACTCCATTGATACCTGGAAATGAAATCTGATCCATATCCTGATGTTTACGAGTAATATTGCCCGATACAGTTATAGTTGGCAGTAACGCCCCCTGAGCAATTCCCATGTTTAACTGATCTGCCTGATATTGGTATAAATTGGCTTGCCAATTAGGATCCGTAAGTTTTGCTCGCTGATAGGCCTCAACCAAATCAAGTGCATGAGTCGATGGGCTCATGAAAAAAAATATCGTACTGACCAAAATTTTTCGATTCATTTCTTTCCCAAGATCCCCGAAAAGTATGCATAGACATAACATTTAAAATTGAATCCTACTGTATGAAGTTCAAAAACGACTTTCAATACAACTTTTAATTAAACCCTGTTATAGGTCTCATAACAAACAGTTCATACGCATTAAAACCACTTTTCAATATTTATCAATAAACTACAATGTTAATATTCATTTTTCCCATTGTATTTATGATCAGTAGATCAGTCATTCAATATCAATTGAAATCAATATCCTATTCTTAAATTCAACATTCAGCATTTTAATTCAGTTAAAATACCTGCCTATCCTGCATTCAGCTAGACAAGAGACGATTGGATGAAAAACAACTATAAAGTGATGAGTATATTCTTTTGCCTGTTCCTTCTAGGTGGATGCCAAAAGCAAAACACATCCGAAACCGATGCCGAACAAAGCACTCCTAATAGCCCATCACTGATGATTTGTAAAGAAATTGACAAAGGTCTTCAACAGTATATTGAAGACTGGAATCCTGAAGCTGTCATTGAGTTTAATGATTTGGTTAAAACCTGCTTACCTAAACTCGATAAGCAACAGCGCTATGCATGGCTAGAAGCATCTCATGAAGTTTATAAAAACCTGATTGACAATACCTCTGACGAAGCTGTCCAGTATATTGCTGATCAAAATAACCCTAATCATCCCGTTTCTACTGAAGAAATGAAAAATAACTATGATAATTTTAATGATGAAGAAAAATTTTTAGTTGATCATTTAAAGCAACTTTATCTTCATGAATATAATTTAGGTGCGGATGAGCAAGACCTGGTACGTAGTGCTCAGTATGAACTTGATCTCTTTTCTCCTTACCTAGAAAAAGCGGATCAAGCCTATTTTCAGCAAATCTTAGCTGAACAAAAAAACAGTAATGGTGCTCTTAATCGGGACGAAAGCTTAGCTGTTGATTTTAGTACACTTGCCAACTGGATTTTATTCTGGGAAAGCTATATTCAGCAAAATCCAAACAGTCATTTTGATGCTGTAGCTAAAGAAAAGCTCAAACAATATCAATCTTATTTATATTTTGGTCTGAAAAACACATCTGTCTTCGACCCTCATCATAAAAACTACATTAATCCTCAAGCATATAATGCAATTAAAAATCTGGCAAAAAATAATACCCCAGCGGGTCAAACTGCCAAAAATTATGTGGCATACATTTTATCTAACCAAAAAGCATGGATTCAAATACATACAAAAAATGATGATGCAAGTGATTCAAAACTTGAACAACAGTACATCCAGGATATAACAACAAAACTTGCGATTACTCCACCACAGATCGTTGAAGTTAAAGCAAATGAAGACTCACCAACAGAGCAACCATAATTTTTATTACATTTAAACCTAGATAATAAACCCTCTAGGTTTAAGTGAAATTTACAGAAAAACATGATGAAAAAACTAGCCTACCTCTTTTTAATTTTATATCTTGTTTTACAGCTGACTGCCTGCCAAAAACCAGAATCGTCGTATCCAAATGAAAATGCAGTAATACAGGATAAATTGATCTTAGAAAAGCCATTTCAGAATTGTAGAGATTTATCCAATGCCAATAAATATTTTAAGCAACATTTCGCGCCTGAAGCATTAATGGCTTTCAATCAACGGCTGAAAACATGTCTAAAAAATCTACCTCTGGCACAACGCTATCAATGGATGGAAAAAGCCCAGAACATTTATCTCAACCAGATCAAGCTGATGTCATCTCAAATGCAAAGTTACATCACAGAAACATCTTCTGAAGGCTACAGTTTGTCAAAGGATGATTTAAACACTCTTTTTACCCAACTTGATCCTCACGAGCAATATCTGGCAAAACATCAAAAAGCACTATATTTTTATCAATACAATTTGGGAGAGGGAGAGTTTACGCTTACTCAGGATCCCCGTTATTATTTTGAGATTTTTGCTACATCACTACCTAAAGAAGATCAGATCTATCTACAGCAAGAACTCAAAGAATCGACCAGTATCAGCGGATCAATCGACAAAGATGCAGGATTATCCGTTTCCTTTACACAGCTGGGTGACTGGATTACATTCTGGGAAAACTATATTCAACGCTACCCTAAAGCCCATTTCTCGGATCAAGCTCACCTGAATATTCAGGCCTATCAAAAATATTTATTTTTAGGGTTAGAAAACACGCCTGTATTTGAATTCGATGATAACTATGTACAAATTGATCCTGACGCACTCAGCGCGATTGAGAAACTGGCTAAAACACCTTCAGCATCAGGGTTAAAAGCCCAAAAGCTGTTGCAATACGTACAGCAATTTCAAACAGATAATTATGCAAATGCAGCAAAGAGTCAGGAACAATACAATGCAAGAATGATAGAAATTCAAGAAAAATATGAACGTTTTCAGGATCACTATGCAGAAGATTTAAGCAAAATCCTGGATCTGAGATAATTAAAATATCTCAAAGATTGAGCAAACAAAGCAATAATTCTTTAAAAGGATTGTGTTAATATCAATCACCGCTTGACGGAGCGCGAGTGAATCCTCGCTGAGATTGTGTAAGTTTTTATTTAAAAAATTTAAGCACAAGTACCGTTGAACCTGATCAGGTTAAGACCTGCGTAGGAATCAAGCCGCTTAAAAACTTATGCCCTAAATTTATCTGCTGATAGATATAACTGCCACGTTTTTGGTCGTGCTTGATTCGTTGATGTCATTCATAAGGATCATGCTATGAACCAATTAACGAATCTTTCTCAAGATGATCTTTCTGCTCAACATGAACAAGATGCAAAAGATCTCACACGTATTTTACCCGCTTCTAAAAAAGTTTACATTCAAGGTTCACGTACAGACATTCGTGTACCAATGCGTGAAATCGAACTCACTGATACCCCTACTGGATTAGGCGGAGAACAAAATCCTCCTGTGATGGTCTATGACACTTCTGGTGTCTATACAGACCCAGCTGTTCAGATTGACTTGAATAAAGGTCTACCCAATGTTCGTGAACACTGGATAGAAGAAAGAAATGATACTGAAATTTTAGATACTCTCAGCTCGGCATTTGGTCAAGAACGTTTAAAAGATATCCGCACAGCTGATATTCGGTTTGCACATATTTCAAAACCGAGACGTGCTAAAAAAGGCAAGAACGTTACACAAATGCATTATGCCAAGCAAGGCATTATTACCCCGGAAATGGAGTATATCGCGATCCGTGAAAACCAGCTTCAACGTGAAGGCGTAGATATGCGCCAACATACAGGTCAAAACTTCGGTGCACGTAATTTAGTGGAAATTACCCCGGAGTTTGTCCGTCAGGAGGTTGCCGAAGGTCGTGCCATTATTCCTGCCAATATCAACCATCCGGAAATTGAACCGATGATTATCGGACGTAATTTTCTGGTTAAGATCAATGCCAATATCGGAAACTCTGCACTCGGCTCATCTATTGATGAAGAGGTCGCAAAAATGACTTGGGCAACCCGTTGGGGTGCAGATACGATCATGGATCTATCAACAGGTAAAAATATCCATGAAACCCGTGAATGGATTATCCGTAACTCTCCCGTCCCGATTGGTACTGTTCCTATTTATCAGGCTCTGGAAAAAGTAAATGGGGTTGCAGAAGACCTAACGTGGGAAATCTTCAAAGACACACTCATCGAACAGGCCGAACAAGGCGTAGACTATTTTACCATTCACGCAGGTGTACTTTTGCGTTATGTGCCGTTAACTGCAAATCGCTTGACAGGTATCGTGTCACGTGGTGGTTCAATCATGGCACAGTGGTGTCTTGCTCATCATGAAGAAAACTTTTTATACACTCATTTTGATGAAATCTGTGAAATCATGAAAGCTTATGATGTGTCATTTAGCTTAGGTGATGGTTTACGTCCCGGGTGTATTCAGGATGCCAATGATGAAGCACAATTTAGTGAATTACGCACACTCGGTGAATTGACACACCGTGCGTGGGAACATGATGTGCAGGTTATGATCGAGGGTCCTGGTCATGTTCCTATGCACATGATCAAGGAAAATATGGACTTACAGCTTGAAGTCTGTAAAGAAGCACCTTTTTACACTTTAGGTCCCCTGACAACTGATATTGCTCCTGGTTATGACCATATTACCTCTGCTATTGGTGCAGCCATGATTGGCTGGTATGGTACAGCGATGCTATGTTATGTAACACCTAAAGAGCATTTGGGACTACCAAATAAAAAAGATGTCAAAGATGGCATTATTACCTATAAGATTGCAGCCCATGCAGCCGATCTTGCAAAAGGCCACCCTGGTGCACAGGCACGTGACAATGCTCTTTCTAAAGCACGCTTTGAGTTCCGCTGGGAAGACCAATTTAATCTAAGTCTTGATCCTGATACAGCTCGTAGCATGCATGATGAAACCATGCCAAAAGAAGCACACAAATCAGCCCATTTCTGTTCTATGTGTGGTCCAAAGTTCTGTTCGATGAAGATCACTCAGAATGTGCGTGATTATGCTCAAAATCAACAAAATAGCAAACTTCAAGATGATTCAGAGTCTGAAATAGACCAAGGTCTCAAGGCGATGAAATCTGCTTACCATGAACATGGGCAAAAGTTATACCACAAAGTATAAAACGCTAAAAAAAAGTTTGTATTCAGCCATTTCTCAGTTAGGATGGAAACAAAATAACTTCATTCTAATTGAGATTATGAGCATTATTTCCAAAGCCACTTATAGTCATTCTGATGTTGAAATCCAATCACGTGAATTTCTTTACAAAGGCTTTGTGCAAGTAGAAAAAGTACGCTTTATACATCGATTATTTAATCAGGAAAACTATACATCACCGATTACTCGTGAATTGATTCGTCGTAAAGAAGCCGCTGGCGTCCTGATTTATGATGACCAACAAAAACGTTTTGCCTTAATTGAACAATTCCGTGTAGGTGCTGTAGATGATCTCGAATCGCCATGGCAGCTTGAAATTATTGCAGGTGTTTTAGATGGTAATGAGTCACCTGAAGATTGTATTCGACGTGAAAGTATCGAAGAGTCTGGTTGTCAGATTAAACATCTAGAACATCTTTTTACTTTCTATCCATCCGCAGGTGCCTGTAATGAAATTTTTCATCTTTACGTGGCAAAAGCTGATTTACCTGCTGTTGGAGGCATCCATGGCATTGAGGAGGAAGGGGAAAATATTCAATTACATATTATTGAATATTCAAAACTCAACGCTTTGTTACAAAGTAACCGTTTACGTAATGCTCCTGTCATTATGGCTTTGCAATGGTTAAGCCAACATATCAATGGGCTAGAAAATGTCTCGGGGAAAAGGCATGATCACAACTAAAGATTCGGATCCTTCCAGCAAAATTATTATTCAAATTACAGATACGCATTTATTGGCTGATCCTGATGCCGAATTTGTCCAGATCAATCCTGAACGTAGTTTTCATGCAGTCATAGCAGATATTTTAGAACAACATACACATATTGATGCGATCATTCACACAGGTGATCTAGCTCAAGTTGCCAGACCAGAAACCTATCAACGTTATCTGGATTATATGACCAAGTTGAATATACCTTTCTTCCATATTCCTGGTAATCACGATGATATCCGTTATTTTCCTTTCCATACACCCGACCCAAAGCCTACAGTTGTAGACCTTGACCAATGGCAAATCGTCATGCTCAATAGCGCAGTACAAGGCAAAGTTCATGGCTGGATTCAATCGGAACAATTAGAATATCTGGATCAATGGCTAAATGACAACCGGGACAAACATGTCATTCTTGCATGCCATCATCATCCCTTTGCCATGAGATCTAAATGGATAGATCAACATATTTTAAAAAACACCCACGATCTCACCCATATTCTGGAAAAATATCAGCATATCAAAGCTGTCTTGTTTGGGCATGTCCATCAGGAATCTCTAAATCAATGGAATCATATAGATTTTCTTTCAACACCATCAACATTTGCACAATTTAAACCGCAAAGCGAGAATTTTGCATTCGATGAGGTTGCACCTGGTTACCGTTATTTACATTTAAAATCTGATGGTCAATTTGAAACAAAAGTTAAGCGGCTGAAGGGGTTTTTTCAGAAAATAAATAAAGAAATATCAGGTTATTAGCTTTTCATTTAGCTTTTTTTCGATTAAGTTAACTGACCAGGGAAATGCAGGTAGACCTGAAAATCGAAATTGGTGGCTTTCATATTTTTTAAAAACTCTATATGATGACGACCCCTGATAAGTGTAATAACTTATCAAGTATATAAAAACACTTGCATACCACCATATTTTTTGCGTATAGATAGTACGTATATGATGAGGAATGCCCTATATGGCGAATGACAACCAAAATCAAGTCTTGGACGAAAATACAGATCTTGTTGTAGATGACAAGTCTGCAAAACGCGTGCGTAAGGCTAAGCCGAAGGCTTCAGAAGGCGGTTCTACTGCAAGTCTTTTTGGTATTGAGCCTTATCAGCCTAAAAAAAATGAAGAATATATGTCTGAGGGGCAACTCGAGCATTTCCGTCAAATTCTATTGGCATGGAAAGCTGAGTTGATGTCTGAAGTTGATCGTACTTTAAACACCATGCAAGACGAATCTTCTTCATTACCAGACGTAAATGACCGCGCAACGCAAGAGGAAGAATTTGCGATTGAGCTACGTACTCGTGACCGTGAACGTAAACTTATTCGTAAAATTGAGCAATCTATCGAAGCGATTAAAAACGATGACTACGGTTTCTGCGAAACCTGTGGTATTGAAATCGGTCTACGACGCCTGGAGGCACGCCCTACCGCAACTCTTTGTATTGATTGTAAAACTTTAGCAGAAATCAAAGAGAAGCAAAACAACGGTTAATTGTGACTGTTCTAAATTCCCTGGCAGAGGATGACTCTGCTTTTGCGCAGCGGCAAGATGATGATGTTATACAACGCCGCTGCTCATACTCAGGTCGGTTTGCGCCATCGCCAACTGGCCCATTACATTTTGGCTCACTGATTACTGCTGTTGCCAGTTATTGTGATGCCAAGGCACATGCTGGTACTTGGCTTGTCCGAATCGAGGATACTGACATCCCTCGCATCTACCCCGATAGTGAAGACCATATTCTTGCCTGTCTGGATGCGTTTGAATTTGAATCTGATGCTCCGATTATTTTCCAAAAGGATCGATTGGACATTTATGAAAATGTCATCCAGAAATTAAAAAATAAAAACCTTGTTTATGCCTGCCAGTGTACTCGCAAGATACTCGGTTCAAATGCCATCTATGCAGGTACTTGTCGAGATTTACAATTACCTTTTCAAGATCAGGCTATACGTGTAAAAGTCACCGATCAGGGAATCTGTTTCGAGGATCGTTTACAAGGTAAGCATTGCTCTAACCTTAAAAAAGACTTGGGGGATTTTGTTCTTAAACGGCGTGATGGAATCATCAATTATCAACTGGCAGTTGTCGTTGATGATTATCTACAGGGCATTACACATGTCGTTCGTGGTGCAGACTTACTAGATAATACTGAACGTCAGATCTGGCTAGGCAACTTAATGGATTATCCTAAGTTGACTTATATGCATCTGCCTCTGGCAATGAATAATCAAGGTCAGAAACTCTCCAAACAGAATCTCGCTCACCCACTTGATTTAAAACAGGCTCCACAACTTCTACAGCATGCCATACACGCGCTAGGACAAGACCCTGTAGAGATTGACCGTCCTTCTGTAATGTTGGCTCAGGCAGTGAGTCAATGGGATATAAGCAAAATTCCACATAGCACCAAACTTGATGGAATTTACTTATAATTTCATGTTCAAATCCTTATAAAGCCGCTGAGAGAAATACGATGTTCTTTATCTTCGGAATTTCACCTAAAACTATAAATACTCAATCAGGACAATTTCTCTGCCCTGTCTGTAAAACAAGATCTGCATATGAAATCAAAGAACAAAGATCATATTTTTCCTTATTTTTTATTCCTGTTTTCCCTGTAGGGAAACCGAAGCAAAGCCTGGTAAAATGTTTACATTGTGGTACCGAAATGCCACCTATGGTTCTTGAACATAATACCTAAAAATAAAGGGGCTATTATAGCCCCTTTATTTCAACCAGAATTTCTTTTGCTTAGAAGCTGGATTCTTCTTTACTTGGGTTTACTTCCTGTGTTGTTGCATCAATTTTGAGAACCAGGCTAATCATCACAGCACACATCATCAGTGAAGTACCACCATAACTGATAAATGGCAAAGTCAAACCTTTGGTTGGCATCAAGCCCATGTTCATGCCTGCATTTACCAAGATCTGCATCAGGAAAATAATACTAATCCCATATGCCAAATAGCCTACACGCAGGTATTGGTTTTTTAATGCCCTATGCCCAATTTTGACGCAACATGCCAGCATTAAAAAAGATAAAGTTAAAACAGTCGCGATTCCAAAGAAACCAAACTCTTCGCCCAATACTGCTAGCATAAAGTCAGTATGTGCCTCTGGTAAATAAGATAACTTTTGTACACTGTGTCCTAACCCAGTACCGAACCATTCTCCTCGACCAAATGCCATCAACGCATTGGAAAGCTGATAACCTGTACCTAATGGATCTGCCCATGGATCAGTAAATGAAAGCGCCCGTTTTAAACGGTACGGCTCAAACAAGATCAATAGACCAATTGCACTTATAGATGCGCCAAAGAAAAACAGGAACTGAATCGGAGGTGCACCAGCAAGGAAGAAAACGCCAAGCATCATCAATCCAATAACGACAGTTGCTCCCAGGTCAGGCTCTGCGATAATCAAGCCTACAGTGAAAAGCATGACTACACCTAGTCGTACCAATCCCGACCAACTGTTTCTGACTTCTTTGGCACGTCTGACAACATAATCTGCTGTAAAAATAGCCATCATCACTTTAGCAACCTCAGTAGGCTGCAATGTAAATCCACCTATCTTGATCCATCGGGTTGAACCATTGACCTCAGTACCAACAGCCAATGCAATCACCAGCAAGAACATGGTCAAAATCCAGAGCGGAAAAGTATTGTTAAACCATTTTTCTAGTGGAACCCTATACGTAAAAGCGGCAGCAAGCGCCGCAATAACAATAGAAAGTCCATGACGTATCAAATAATGAAACGGGTTTTGGTGCATATGTTCTGCATAAGGCATAGATGCCGAAGCCACCATGATTGACCCGATAATCAATAAGCATACGACACAAAATATCAGGGTATTTCGTGCAGTAATCTCGGCTGGCAATTTTGGTGCATATTTATTATATGCATCATTTACCTTACCTATGGTTGTCTGAGCTAACCCAGCCATACTTTATTCCTTGTCATTCTTTTAGTTGAGCGCATTAACATATTCAACAAATTTATGCCCACGTTCAGGATAACCTGAAAACATATCAAAACTTGCGCATGCAGGGGAAAGCAATACCACATCATTTGCATGTGTAGATTGTTGACATAATTCTACAGCTTCTTTTAATGATTCAGCATGTAAAAGTGTTGTTGTTCCTTGAATCGCATTTTCAATAATCGGACGATCCTCACCAATCAACACAACAACTTTGGCATATTTTTCAAGCGAATTACGTAGTGCAGTGAAATCCTGCCCTTTACCCTGACCTCCCAGGATAATCGCTACTTTGCCCTGTTGTGCTTCAATTGCAGCACCTAAACCATCAATTGCAGCAAGTGTTGCGCCAATATTTGTACCTTTAGAGTCATTATAATAACGAACACCATTTACCTCTTTTACAAATTCACAGCGGTGTTCCAGCCCTTTAAACGTTTTTAAGGTTTGCAGCATACTTTCTAATGGTAAACCGATTGCTTCACCCATCGCCAGACAGGCAAGAGCATTAGCAATATTATGTGTCCCCTGAATATACATCTCAGAACTCTTTAAGAGTTTTTCACGCCCACGGGCAAGCCAGATCGAGCCATTATCTTCCTTTAAAATACCATATTGATTGATATCAGGCGCATTTAAACCGAAACTTTGCATTGATGTTACATCTGGAACGAGTGGTCTTGTCAATGAATCGTCACGGTTAAATACAACTTTTTTGACACCCTGAAAAATACGATGCTTTGCCGCATGGTAACCAACCATATCGCCGTGACGGTCAAGGTGATCTTCACTCATATTTAAAACAACAGCGACTTCTGCATTGAGACTGGATGTTGTTTCAAGCTGAAAACTGGAAAGCTCCAAAATATAAATTTCAGGATCATCTTTGGTTAAATCCAGTGCAGGACGACCAAGATTCCCTCCAACAGCTGCTTTTAAACCCGCATCTTTTGCCATTAAACCCAAAAGTGTTGTCACGGTACTTTTTGCATTTGAACCCGTTATACCGACAATAGGTTTATCCGTAACACGTCTTAAGATCTGGATTTCACTAACAACAGGGATACCTTTGGCAATCGCAGCCTGAATTTCTGGAAGTTTAGTGTCTAGCCCTGGACTGATAATGATTTCTTCTGCTTGTAGTAATAAATCCTGATCTAATTGACCAAAACTGGTTTGAACAGCTGCAGGGATCTGATCATGCCCTGGTGGGACTGCTCGAGAGTCTGTTACTGCAACACGGTAGCCATGATCATGTAAAAAATTAACTGCTGAAACACCTGAAATTCCAAGTCCAGCTACGACTTTTAAGCCACCACGTTGTATTAACATTTTGCCCTACCAGCATGTAATTTTGAAACTTGCAAAATGTTAGCACTTTGTTCTTTTGAATGCTTTTTATGTTTGCATTTTCTTATCAATTTTTTGTGTCAGTGCGTAAAAAAACTGTCATAAACAGATAAATAACCGGTCACATCAAATACTTAAAAATAAAAAGCCAATTCACTTGGAATTGGCTTTTTATTTTTAAGGTAGAGTTTTATTTCCACTTCACAGCTTGAACTTCTGTTTTTTTGACTGCAACAGATTCTGACTCACTGTTACCACATCCACAGCTACCACCACATCCAGTCGCCATTTTAGGTCTTAACCATTTTGCAAGTGTAGACCAACCTTGCTGTTCAGCAATCTGTGCAAGTTTAAAATAGACTGCATAAGCCGTTTTAGGAAAAATCTTGTTAAAGGCGATTATGGCACTCCAAATCACTAAAGCCGCAACGATCAATAACTCAATCATCTCAAACTCCTTCGGTTATAAACCAAAATAACGTGAGGCAATTTGATAGGTCAAGAAAGCCATCAAATAAGCCAAACCAAATAAATAACCTGTCATGATTGCAACTGTTTTCCATGAACCTGTTTCACGGCGTACAGTCGCCAATGTTGCTAAACAATGTGGTGCATAAATGAACCACACCAATAAAGATAATCCAGTTGCGACAGACCAGCCTGTACCAGGTGCACTAATCAAATGAGACAAACCCTGTGCAACAGCTTCATCATCAACGGCTGAGAGCGCATATACGGTTCCAAGTGCTGCAACAACGACTTCACGAGCTGCCATTGCTGGAATCAAGGCAATACAAATCTGCCAGCTAAAACCCAGTGGTGCAAAAATCGGTTGCATCAAGTGCCCTAATTGCCCCGCAAAGCTGTAGTCAATCGCAGGTAAGGTTGCATTTTCTGGAGGCTGTGGAAATGTTGACAAAAACCAGAGCAAAATTGAAAGTGCAAAGATGATTCCACCGACACGTTTCAAGAAGATTTTGCCTCGATCCAGCAAACCAATCCAGACACTTTTCAAGTCAGGAAGACGGTAACTTGGCAGCTCCATCAGCAAGGCATGCTGTGATTTATCCTTCTGGAAGAATTTCATCACCATAGATACGCAAAGCGCACTCACAATACCTGCCATATATAAACCAAATAAAACCAAACCTTGCAGGTTTAAAAAACCCCAGATCATTTTAGATGGAATAAAGGCAGAGATGAGAAGTGCGTACACAGGTAAACGTGCGGAACACGTCATTAATGGCGCAACAAAAATCGTCGTAAGACGATCACGTGGATCATTAATACTACGTGTTGCCATAATGCCTGGAATTGCACAGGCAAAACTGGAAAGTAGCGGAATAAAAGCACGACCACTTAAACCAGCTTTGTACATCAATTTATCAAGTAGAAATGCAGCCCGTGGCAGGTAGCCTGATTCTTCCAATACCAGAATAAAGAAAAACAGGATTAAAATCTGTGGCAAGAACACCACCACACCACCAGCACCTGCAATAATCCCATCTACGACCAGACTATGCAGTAAAGGCTGGGTAATATATTCCCCGAGTCTCTCACCTAACCATCCAAAGAAGGTTTCAATTCCATCCATGAATGGTGCTGCCCAAGCAAAAACCGCCTGAAATATCACAAACATCAATACAGCAAGGCTGATCAAGCCCCAGACAGGATGCAAAAAGATTCTATCTAAAAAATCTGTCCGTTTATCTTCATGGTCTACAAACTGAACCACATCTTTTAAGATTTCAGAAATCTTTTCATGATTTGAACCAGTTAAATGAACATCGCTCAATTCTGCGCTTGGTGCATGAAATTTGCCTTGCTCCAAAGCAGCCATCAGGTTTTCAATACCTGTATTTTTAACCGCAACCGTTTCAACAACAGGGACGCCTAAACGCTGTGCCAACTTTTGCGTGTTGATTTGCATGCCTCGGCGACGTGCTTCATCCATCATATTCAATACAAGCAAAACAGGACGACCAAGCTCAATGACTTCCAGTACCAAGCCCAGATGCAATTTTAAATTGGTCGCATCAACGACACACAAAAAAGCATCTTGATTACCCTCATCCTTAATCTTGCCCTGCACGACATCACGAGTAATGGCTTCATCTGGGCTGGTTGCATTTAAACTATAGGTGCCTGGTAGGTCTAAGACCCTAACCTGAGTGCCTGAAGGTAAAACAAAATTACCTACCTTACGTTCAACTGTTACACCCGCATAGTTTGCTACTTTCTGACGTGTCCCAGTGAGATGGTTAAATAATGAGGTCTTACCACAGTTAGGGTTTCCTACCAAGGCAATTCGAAGCGCCTCACTCATGCAGGAACTCCTTGAGATACTTGATTTTTAATAATTTCAATTTTATCGGCTTCAGCTTTGCGAAGTGCGAATCTGGTAAATCCAATTTGAATCAGGATAGGATCTCCCCCAAAAATACCTTTAGTAATGACTTTTACCTGAGTACCTGGAACAAAACCCAATGTTTCTAAACGACTTGCAACGAGATCTGGCTGACCGGCTGTACCATCAACCCTGCGATTGACCTTGGTAATTGTTGCGGTCTGTTTAACTTTTAGTTCTGACAAAAGCACAGTAGGAGATCCTAAAAAGACCAAAAATTAAATTCATTATACATACAAAATGAGAATAATTACCAACTAATGTTTGATTATAATTCTCATTCCTTTTAAGCATTCGACTTTGCAATGATTTTAGTCTAAATTTTCAAAAGAGAAATAAATTTTATGGATATTTTCAAAATATGCTGAATAAAAAGCCACGAACTCCAGCTCCAGTGCAAATTCCTGAGCATATGAGTTTTTTACAAGGTTTTCGTGATTATCTCATTTCTCAAACAGTCAGCCCACATACACGTAATGCATATTTATCCGATCTGATACAGTGCAGTGAATGCAGTCAAATAGCTATGCCAAACTGGTCAGGAGACGATATTTCCGATGTCCTTATTGAGCTGACGAAACAAGGAAAAAGTCCACGTTCTATTGCCAGAACATTATCCGCAATGCGTTCGTTTTTTAAATTTCTAAGAGAACAAAAAATTCGTTTGGATAATCCTGTTGCAACACATAAAACCCCAAAACTTGGTCGGGCTTTACCAAAAGATTTATCAGAACAGGATGTCGAAGCCTTGATTCAGGCTCCAGATATCAGTACTGCTTTAGGGCTTCGTGATCGTGCCATGCTTGAAGTTTTATATGCCTGTGGTCTACGTGTAACAGAGCTTTTAAATTTAAGATTAGAATTGATTAACCTTAAACAAGGGTATCTAAGGATCGTCGGAAAAGGCAACAAAGAACGTCTGGTACCATTAGGTGAATTTGCTCGGGATTGGGTAGAAAAGTATTTAAATGAATCCCGCCCACAACTTTATAAAACATCCACGGATTATTTATTTTTAACACAGCATGGTGGCATCATGAGCCGCCAAAACTTTTGGTATGCCATAAAAAGATACGCATTACAGGCAAATATCCAGTCAGAACTTTCACCACATACTTTAAGACATGCTTTTGCAACCCATTTACTCAATCATGGCGCTGATTTACGGGTAGTACAAATGTTACTGGGACATAGTGATCTTTCCACAACACAAATTTATACCCATGTCGCCCAAATACGTATGCAGGAATTACATCGTAAATTTCACCCAAGAGCATAATCTTTTGATAAAAACAGGAAATCCCGAAGTAGAACTTATCATTTTACCGACTTTTACAATATGTTAATCAAGCATTAACGTTTTAGAAAGTTTTTTTGCTATGCTTAGGCATCTTAAAAAATACTCAAAAATAAGGGTTGTTTATGCAATTTACCCGTTCAAAGTTAATGACGACTTGTTTGGTCGCAACAACACTGGCATTTAGTGCCTGTTCAAAATCTCCTCAAACAGACAAAGATGACACTTTAACAGCGACAGCTCCTGCAACAGGTCAGGCATCAAATTTGACTGAGCGAAATGCACAAAAAAAACTGATAGAAACGCTACAAAATAATCTTAAGACATCCAACATCAATGCAAAAATCCTAGATGTTAAAGCAACTGAAGTTCCGAATATTTATTGGATAAGTATTGAGGGCATGTCTTCTGTTTATGCAACCAGTGATGGTAAGTATATTATTCAGGGAGATGTTATCCGCATAGGGGATAAAGAGCCACACAGTATCGGTGATAAGTTACAAGCAGTAGAAAATAAAAAGCATCTGGCTGCTTTGAAAAAAGAAGACTTATTGGTCTACCCAGCTAAAGGACAGACCAAGCATATTATTTATGTCTTTACTGATGCCAGTTGCCCGTATTGTCATAAATTACATGAGCATATGGGTGAAATTAATGCCAAAGGTATTGAAGTCCGCTATATCGCCTGGCCACGTGGTCCACAATTTATGCCAGCTATGGAAAGTATATGGTGCAGTACTGACCGACAAAAAGCTTTTGACCAGGCTATTTCTGGTGCTCAGCTGCCACCAGCAACTTGTCAAAATCCTGTCAAGGATCAATATCAGATGGGACTCAATATGGGGGTAAATGGAACACCCGCCATCTATAATCAGGAAGGTCAATATCTTGGTGGATATTTAACTGCTGATGAGCTGGAACAACGATTAAATAAATAATAATTATCAGTTAAATTACTATTTTTTATAGATAAATATAAAGATGCGTTAGGCTCTAGAGTCTGACGCATTTTTTAGCTATGATCTATTGTCGATAAATTTTTATTAATTACATATTTTGGAGTGTGACGTGAAACCAGTTCGTCTGGCAATACTCGGTCTTGGAACCGTAGGTGGTGGAGCCCTTAAACTATTACAAGAAAACGCTGCTGAAATTAGACGTCGCACCGGTCGTGAAATTGAAATTACCCATGTGGGCACCCGTCGTCCACGTCCAGATTTAAATTTACCTGCAAGTGTGAAACAAAGTGCTGATCTACTCGATATCGTACGTCAACCGGATGTCGATGTTGTGGTTGAAGTCATGGGTGGAATTCATCCAGCATATGAAGTCATCATGGAAGCCATTAAACACGGCAAGCAAGTGGTTACGGCAAACAAGGCATTACTGGCTGAGCATGGTAATGAACTGTTTAAAGCAGCTGATGATCATCATGTTCAAATCGCCTATGAAGCAGCGGTTGCAGGTGGCATACCTATTATCAAAGTGATCCGTGAAGGTCTGGCTGCCAATAAAATTGAATGGCTCGCAGGCATCATCAATGGTACAGGCAATTTCATTTTAACTGAAATGAGTGAAAAAGGTCGTGCATTTGCTGATGTACTAAAAGAAGCTCAGGAACTTGGCTATGCTGAAGCCGATCCGACTTTTGATGTTGAAGGCATCGATGCTGCACATAAACTTACAATTTTAGCGTCCTGTGCTTTTGGCATCCCTCTGCAATTTGATAAGGTTTATACTGAAGGTATTACCAAAGTCACTGCCCAAGATGTGAAATATGCAGCTGAACTTGGTTATAACATTAAACATTTAGGTATTGCCCGCCGTTCTGCCAAAGGTATTGAATTACGTGTACACCCGACATTGATTCCAGCTGAAGAGCTGATTGCCAATGTAAATGGTGTAAAAAATGCCGTACTCGTACAGGCAAATGCTGTTGGTCCTACCCTGTATTACGGTGCTGGTGCTGGTGCTGGCCCTACTGCTTCTGCTGTCGTTGCCGATGTGGTCGATATCGTTCGTGACATCATCTATACAGAAGATGGCTCAGGTACCATTCCACAACTTGCATTTGAAGCGTTATCAGACCTTCCTATTTTAAATAGTGAGGAAATGACAACCGGTTATTACATACGCATCAATGCAGAAGATCAAACAGGCGTACTAGCTGATGTCACCACAATTTTAAGTCGTGCTGGTATCAGTATTGATGCCATTATGCAACAACCTCGTTTAAAAGATTTGATTCCGATCGTGATTTTAACTGATCCTGTCGTCGAATCGAAAATGAACGAAGCTTTATCTCAAATTCAAGCTTTACCCGTGATTCATGGCGAAATCGTAAGAATTCGTTTAGAATTGCTTGATAACTAATCGGGTTTCAAATCCCCCTAAATCCCTCTGTGACCAGAGGGATTGTTACGATTCTGGTAAGATACTGAATTCGTAAGGCTTCCCCTGACCATCAATCATGGGGTAGGGAGATAAAAAGAATGCCTCTATTTGCTCTACATACACTTGGAACACCATCATGTCGAATGCCAATCGTTATACAGGCCTAGTTGACCGTTACCGTGACCGCTTACCAGTATCTAAAACAACACGTGCTATCTCTTTAAATGAAGGGAATACTCCGCTCATCAAACTTGAGAATATTCCACGTATTATTGGCAAAGATGTTGAAATTTACGTGAAGTACGAAGGTCTAAACCCGACTGGTTCATTTAAAGACCGTGGTATGACCATGGCGGTAACCAAAGCTGTTGAAGAGGGTTCCAAAGCAATTATCTGTGCATCAACAGGTAACACGTCTGCTGCCGCTGCTGCTTATGCGGCTCGTGCAGGCATCAAGGCGTTTGTTTTGATTCCTGAAGGCAAAATTGCTATGGGTAAAATGGCTCAAGCAATGATGTATGGTGCAATCACCATGCAGATTCGTGGTAACTTTGATGATGGTATGCGCCTTGTTAAAGAAGTTGCTGATCAAGCACCTGTAACTATCGTAAATTCAATCAACCCGTATCGCTTACAAGGTCAGAAAACCATTGCTTACGAAATCGTAGAAGCATTGGGTCGTGCACCTGATTATCACTGCTTACCTGTAGGTAATGCGGGGAACATCACTGCACACTGGATGGGTTATACAGAAGCAGTAGCAAATCAGCCAGCTGATCAGTTTGAACAGGTGATATACAATGCTGAAACTGATGCTTTCACTGGTCCTAAACCTGCTGGTCGTCCAACAATGGTCGGATACCAAGCTTCTGGTGCTGCTCCTTTCTTACGTGGTGGTCCTGTTGAGAACCCTGAAACTGTTGCAACTGCTATTCGTATCGGTAACCCGCAAAGCTATAACCATGCTAAAGCTGTCGTACGTGAATCAGAAGGCTGGTTTGATGAATTGACTGATGCTGAAATCCTAGAAGCACAGCGCTTACTTTCTATGTATGAAGGTGTTTTTGTAGAGCCTGCTTCAGCAGCATCTATTGGTGGTGCCGTGCGTGATATCAAGTCAGGTAAAATCAAGGAAGGTTCGGTTATCGTTTGTACCGTGACTGGTAATGGTCTTAAAGATCCAGATACAGCCATTAAACAATGTGCTGATGCGGTGATGTTAACCATTGATGCAACAATGAATGATGTAAAAACTTCTATTCTTTCTAATATGGATCAATAATCCATATTAGAACTATAAAACCCTGCATATGCAGGGTTTTGTTTTTTGGATGGTAATTTCAAGTACGGTTCTAAATGGCAAACATAAAAAAGCCTGCTTAGAGGCTTTTTTATAATGTATACCTAGATACGTTTTGGTTGATGGCTTAACCAGGAGAACAACTCAGTCGCATCATTATTACGTGCCTGAGTTGAGCTTGCACCTAACAAGACAACAGCTGCTGGGCGGTTATTTACAACTGCATGCATCACAACACAGCGCCCTGCTTCGTTGATATAACCTGTTTTTGAAATATTGATATTCCATCCACCATTACGAACCAATGCATTGGTATTATTTGATTTCAACACGCGATAGCCCAGATTGAAATCATAATGCGGTGTAGTGGAGAATTGACGAATCAAACCATATTGGTAAGCAGTACTTACCAAAATGCCTAGATCACGAGCTGATGCAACGTTACGAGGGTCTAGACCTGTCGACTCATAATAATGAGTAGATGTCATCCCCAATTGACGCGCTTTCGCATTCATTGCTGCTACAAATGCAGGACGCCCACCTGGATAAGTACGGGCTAAAGCAGCCGCTGCAGGGTTTTCTGACTTCATCAGTGCAACCAGAAGCATCTCAGCACGATTCATGGTATCGCCAACTTTCAGGGTAGAACTTGAATTCTTTCCACCGGCCCCTGCAAAATCAATTTGTTGAAGTGTAATTTCTTCAGACATATTCAAACGTGCATCTGCTGTCACAACTGCAGTCATTAATTTTGTAATAGACGCAATTGGTAACGCAGTATTACTATTTTTGCTATATAAAACTTCACCGGTTTGGGCATCCATCACCAAGGCTGCACGAGCATTCACTGAAGGTTGGTTAGAATAATTTCTGGTATCAACAATTTGAACTGATTTTTGTGGTGAAGAATTTACTGACACCCCATTCGATTGACGAATGGTTGTCGTCACTGTAGCCGAACCTTGAGGAGAATAGTCTTCATCATCTTCACTATTCATAAACTGGCTTGCATCGGCTGCAGACCAATTCATCGAAGCTTGTCCTGCATTCCCCGAGGAATTCATCACAAGATCAGCAAAGCTTGTAGAACTCAAACTGAGTAGCACTGACACGCTCAGCACATGCATTAACGTTTTTTTAGATTTTTTCACGGTAATTTACTCATCTCACGGAGGAAAAATGCGATATTGCTTCTTACCTCAAATATGACTTACATTTACACACTACATGTGAACAATATTAGCTCACGTAATTGTGCATAACTATTCGGTTAATAATAAGGATAGAATTGCTAATATTGTAATGACATTGCAAGCTAATTTTGCTTTTTGTAACAAAAAACTTATGTTTCTAAATATTCAGGAGGGTGATGTGATCACAGTTTTAGTGGTTGATGACCATGAATTAGTCCGTACAGGTATTTGTAGGATGCTTGAAGATCAAGTAGATTTACAAGTCATTGGACAAGCAGAGTCAGGTGAAGAAGCAATTGCCCTAGTCCGCCAACACCATCCAAATGTAGTGTTGTTAGATGTAAATATGCCAGGGATTGGTGGAGTAGAAACAACACGCCGTTTATTACAGACAGCGCCAGATACAAAAGTTTTAGCTGTAAGTGGTCTTGCCGAAGAACCATACCCTTCACTTCTATTAAAAGCAGGAGCTCGCGGGTACATCACTAAAGGCGCACCAATATCGGAAATGGTTCGCGCAATCAATAAAGTGATGCAAGGAGGTAAATATTTCAGTGCTGATATTGCAGAACAACTTGCTAGCTCTTATCTTTCAGATACTCAAAAATCACCTTTTGATGCACTTTCTGAACGAGAAATGCAGGTCGCCATGATGGTCGTAAACTGTATAAGTGCTCAAGAAATATCAGATAAACTATTTGTAAGCGTAAAAACGGTCAATACTTATCGTTACCGCATTTTTGAGAAATTAGGTATCGATAGCGATGTTAAACTAACACATTTGGCTATCCGTTACGGACTTATTAAACCATAATTAAATTAGGTGCTTACATGTCGCCTTCGGTATTTTCATCAACTTTACAAACAATTTACCGTCTAGGCACATGGTACACCGTCTATAGACTGATTATTGCTTTTAGTCTGATTGCTATTTTTTTCATCAATTACCTTCAAAATCGAAGCGTTTATTCTCAAAGTGGTTTTTATTTTTATATTTTAGTCATTTATGCAGCCATTGGTATCATCCAGATGCTGCTATTTAGATATGTCCCACACATCATATCCAAACAACTCATTGCATTATTTTTTATTGATGTAACTTATTTAAGTTTACTCACCTATGCCAATACAGGACCAGACCTTTCCATTGGTCTTCTATTTGTCATTACAGTTTTAGCGGCAAACTTTTTACTTAAAAAAAATCAGGCTTTACTTGTTACTCTCACCGCCATAATTAGTATTATTTATCAACATTTTGTTAGCAGTTTAATCGAAGATCATCAACTCAATCACATCGGAAATAGCATTTTTCTTGCTTTTTTATTTTTTGTTGTTTACGCACTAGGGCAGTATTCAAGAAAACGTTTTCAATTTTTGGAATCCCTAAGTTCTACCCAATCAATCAAGTTATCTACTTTACAAAATATTAATCGCTATATTCTGGAACAAACCGAAACAGGATATCTGGTTTTGGACGAAACCTTACAAGTTATTGTATGCAACCCTGCTGCCCATACATTATTGGAACTGGAAAATAATAAATTCAATAAATACCAGTCCTTTGAAGCCTTACATCCTCAATTATTTGAATTATTCCAGCATGTGACTTTGCTTAAACAATCTAGTTTTCAGTTCAAATCAGAAAATTCGCTGTTTCATATCAATATTCAAATTCAAAAACTTGTCCTGCCTGAACAGGAGCTAAGTATGTTGATTTTGCATGATTCTCAAAAACTGAACCAACAGGTCCAACAGCTTAAACTTGCCGCATTGGGACAGCTTTCTGCCAGCATTGCCCATGAAATTCGCAATCCGCTGGCTATGATTGTACAAGCAAATGAACTGATACAGGAAAGTGATGAACAGGAAAAAAATCATATGCATCGCATTATTGCGACCCAATCAGAGCGTATAGACAAAATCATTACAGAAACATTGAACATGGCGAAAAATAAAGCGATTTTTCCTATAAAAATTAACCTTAAAAATTTCTTTCAAGAACTCAAAAAAAATGATTTTTCAGCTTATCAGGATAAAATCCAGCTCAATATCGAAACAGATCTTGAAATTTATTTTGATGAAACCCAATTTTTACAAGTCATTCATAATTTAATCAGAAATGCCTTAAGACATAATTCAAATCCAAATCAACCTATTCAGATTCTGGCATATTCAGAAGATAAAAATATTTACATAGATGTGATCGACTTTGGGAAAGGAGTTTCAAAACTTGAATTATCTCAATTATTTAAACCTTTTTTTAGTACCGAAATTGATGGAACTGGTTTAGGATTATATCTATCAAAAAGTCTATGTGAAGCGAATCAGGCAAAACTGTCTTACGTTGAACAAGATAATATTGGGGCATGTTTTAGAATCGAATGCTCCAGAACAATTTAAATTTTTATTATTTTATTTTTAGTTTTGGGGAAATATGGGCG
Source organism: Acinetobacter stercoris (assembly GCF_900323515.1). GTDB lineage: Bacteria > Pseudomonadota > Gammaproteobacteria > Pseudomonadales > Moraxellaceae > Acinetobacter > Acinetobacter stercoris. Next base: position 24,167 of record NZ_OOGT01000028.1, read on the forward strand.
CTTTGCAACCATTAGTTTTATTTATAGATGATGAAGTGGATTTATGCACTTTAATGCAAATGACTTTGGCTAAACTAGGAATAAAAACACACATTGCACATCATGTGGCTCAGGCAAAGCAAATGCTACATCTACAGCATTATGATGTATGTATTACCGATTTAAATTTACCTGACGGGCATGGCTTGGAATTGGTGGACTATGTAACACAGCACTTTCCCAGAACACCTATTGCGGTACTCACTGCTTATGGAAATACCGATATTGCAGTATCGGCACTAAAAAAAGGTGCATTTGATTTTGTTAGTAAACCTATCAATCAACAACACTTAAAACAACTTCTGCAAAAAGCATTAAACTTCCCTGCTGTACACTTTGAATCTACAGAGGACTCATCTGAATTCAAGAAGTTTATTGGTCAATCCAAGCCAATTCTCCAGCTTAAAAAGATCATACAGAAAATAGCACGATCACAAGCTCCCGTCTTTATTACAGGCGAATCCGGAACCGGGAAAGAAGTCGTTGCAAATCTTGTTCATCAATTAAGTCATCGGCATTCCGGTGCATTTGTCCCGATTAACTGTGGAGCAATTCCTGAAGAATTGATGGAAAGCGAATTTTTTGGACATAAAAAAGGCAGTTTTACTGGTGCAATACAAGACAAAATAGGTTTAATTCAAGCAGCGGACGGTGGCAGTTTATTTCTGGATGAAATCGCTGAGCTACCTTTGCCCATGCAAGTTAAATTACTTCGTGCTATCCAGGAGAAAAAAATTCGTCCTGTGGGTTCTGATAAGGAAATTGATGTCGATTTTAGAATTATTAGTGCTAGCCATAGTGACCTTGAGGCTCTCGTTTATCAAGGTAAATTTCGTCAGGATCTGTTCTTCCGAATCCATGTCATGGATATATTTATTCCTCCCTTACGAGAACGTGGACAGGATATTTTACTACTGGCAAATCATTTCATACAAAAAATCTGCTCTGAATGGAATATGCCTAATAAGACCCTAACTCAAACTGCACAAGAATTTTTATTATCTCAATATTATTCGGGCAATGTTCGTGAACTACGTAATATTATCGAACGGGCAATTACTTTAAGCGATGCAAACTTTATTGATTTATCACAATTACAGGCCGCTCCTCCACGACCAGCTCAACGAGTGGAAATAAACACCCAATCCCAGACTGATTACATCTTTAATGCAGGCCTACAATCAGTCAATTCTCCCCAGCTTCCTAAAGAAGGCCTTGAACAATATTTAGCAGAGATTGAAAAGGAAGTCATCCTGAATGCTTTAAATGTGACACATTGGAATCGTACCATAGCAGCTAAAAAGCTCGGAATGACCTTTCGCTCCTTACGCTACAGACTAAAAAAATACGGATTGGATACCGATGATGAATAGTAGGTCTTCGCTAGAATTATCGATGTTTGAGTAGAATGTCTGAAACATTGTTTAAATATACATCCTCTTTCATTTCATTCGGCCATACATATTCCTGATTTGGCTGTATTCCAATACCATCAATCATATTGCCTTTAGGTGTGAAATAATGGGATACCGTCATTTGTAAGGCAGCACCATTAGGTAAAGGGAAAAGTTTTTGTACAACACCCTTTCCATAACTCTTTTCACCCATAATCCATGCCCGACCATGCTCTTTCATCGCAGCAGTAAATACTTCAGCAGCTGATGCAGAACGTTTATTAATCAGAATACCGAGCTTGATATTTGGGAATTCACTTCCTGGCAAAGCCTGAAACTGCTGATCACCTTCTGAACGACTTTTAGTCGAAACAATCGTTCCCTGATCTAAAAATAAATCTGCTGTTTCAACAGCAGCAGAAAGTAATCCACCGGGATTATTACGCAAATCAATTAACACGGCTTTTATCCGCTGTGGGTTATATTCTTCGATTAAGCGCTTAATTTCATTTGCAGTATCTTGCTGAAACACTTTAACTTTTAAAACCAATACACCATTATGTAACATCACAGGGTCTATATCAGCAGCTTCTATTTTTTTATTTCTAACCAGAGTGATCGCAGGGCTACTGGCATTTAACTGAATTTGAACTGTTGAACCGATTGAACCATGCAATAAATCATCAGCCTGTTCATAGTTAAGATTTTTAAGTTCCTGATTATCTATTTTAAAAATTGTAAAACCATTTTTTAAGCCTAGCTTGCTGGAATCTGAATTATTCGCCAGATTTTTGATTTGCCATTGTTTACTATGTGTATCAAGAACAATATCAAAATCAACCGTCGCCAGGTCACCTTCGGTATACTGCATGAGTTGACGATAATCTTCTGATGATAAATAACGGGAATATCGGTCCAAACCACTAACCAGCCCTTTGATCGCCTGTAAGAATAAAGTGTCATCGGACTTTTCATTGACATAATTATCTTTAACAATGCCATAGATACCCACAAACTGTTCTATAGACTCAATTGGGACTTCTGCTGTTTGATCTTCCCGATCATCAAAATCAAGAGCAGCTGAATTATTTTCAACTGACCAAGCAAAATGGCTCGTAAAACTCAGTATGCCAGCAATCGCAATAACATATGTCCATTTTCGAGCCATTCTTCACCTATATTTATGCTTTTAGTGTAACCAGATTACGCCCTTTCATTTCAGCAGGAACTGGGAGATTCATCAAGTTTAATAATGTAGGTGCTACGTCAGCAAGCACACCACCTTCAGCAATCGTTGCATCTGTTGGTCCAACATAGATAAATGGAACCAGTTCAGTTGTGTGTTGAGTATGGACCTGACCACTGACATAATCCTGCATTTGCTCAACATTACCATGATCAGCCGTAATCAACATATGTCCATGTTTCGCCATAACTGCATCATAGACACGTCCCAAGCAAGTATCAACAGCTTCAACGGCCTTAACAGCCGCATCAAATACCCCGGTATGCCCAACCATGTCACCGTTGGCATAATTGACAACCAGTAAGTCATATTCACCAGAATTAATCGCATTTACAAGCTCATCTGTCACTTCATATGCACTCATTTCTGGTTGCAAGTCATAAGTTGCAACTTTTGGTGAAGGAATCAAAATACGTTTTTCACCTGGATATTCATCCTCACGTCCACCACTAAAAAAGAACGTAACATGTGCATATTTCTCTGTTTCAGCAATACGAAGCTGTGTTTTACCTAAACTGGATAGATATTCACCAATTGAGTTTTTAAGTTCTTCTGGCATATAAGCAACAGGTGCATCAATCGTCGCCTGATAACGGGTCAACATTACAAATTTAGATAAATCCGGAACAACTTTACGCTCAAAACCTGCAAAATCCTTTTCAACAAATGCCTTGGTGATTTCACGGGCACGATCGGCACGGAAATTCATAAAGACAAGACTATCACCATCCGAAACTTTGATGATTTCACCAATACGCGTGGCTTTAACAAATTCATCAGATTCATCAGCAGCATAAGCCAATTCCAAGCCTTCTTCAGCAGTCGCAGCTACACGGACAGCTTCACCCTCTGTCATCAAACGATAAGCCTGTTCTACGCGATCCCAACGATTGTCACGATCCATCGCATAATAACGACCAATCATGGTTGCAATACGACCCTGACCAGGATACTGGGCAAATAAAGTATCTAGTTTTTCCAGAGAAGGTTTCGCACTACGTGGAGGAGTATCACGTCCATCAAGGAAAGCATGCAAATACACTTTTACACCGCGTTTCAATGCAAGCTCTGCCATTGCAACAATGTGATCCTGATGTGAATGCACACCACCTTCTGATAACAGCCCCATAATATGCACTGCACCACCCGCAGCTTTAGCCTTGTCACAAGCATCGACCAAAACTTTGTGTTCAAAAAAAGCGCCTGTACGGATATCTTTGGTAATTCGGGTAAAATCCTGATACAACACACGCCCCGCACCAAGGTTCATGTGCCCAACCTCAGAGTTCCCCATCTGTCCATCTGGTAAGCCAACATCTTCACCAGAACCAGAAATTAAACCATGTGGATGCTTTTGTTGCATAGCCGTTAAGTTCGGTGTTTTTGCTGCAAGAAACGCATTGTCCTCGACCGCTTCACGATGACCCACACCGTCCATAATTACAAGTACGTGAGGGATTTTGCCAGCAGTTGCATCCGTCATAATTTACACTCTTTTTTTGCTTACAAATTAATCGCTATATCTTACCGAAATTTCAGTCAAGACACTATGTTGAGTTGATGGAATGATTCTATACATTTCATCATATTTTGAAATAAATAT
>NZ_OOGT01000284.1 GCF_900323515.1 Acinetobacter stercoris
ATAAATATTAGTATGTATATGTATATACAAGTATAGGCAGAATATACAATGGAATTTGGAAAAACTGGAAGGAATCTGATGATGATAAATACAATAGTTGTGAAGCATATTCAGCTCTAATACAACATTTAGATAAACCTCCCAAAGTGATTTAACTGAAAACGTTGCAAAATAGTCCAGAAGTTGTTGCTGTTAGCAATATAAAAACCAATGGACATTGTTTTCTGGATTAAAAACACATTTCAGCATATTCAGGACATAAATTTTGAAAAACAGGATGAAAAAATGGAACTCTTAATTCAGCCAGGAAAATTGACATTATCAGATTTGAGAAATGCTTATTTGAATCCAGTCCATGTGACATTGGACTCAAACGCTGAATCAGCAATCAATGCAAGTGTAGCCTGTGTAGAAAAAATTATTGCAGAAGGGCGTACAGCTTACGGGATCAACACAGGGTTTGGTCTATTGGCTTCAACAAAAATTGCGCCAGAAGATCTGGAAAAACTACAACGATCTTTGGTTCTATCTCATGCTGCTGGTGTGGGAGAAGCGCTTGATGACGCAATGGTCCGTTTGATTATGTTGTTAAAAGCCAATAGTTTGGCACGTGGGTTTTCTGGTATACGCTTGAAAGTTATTCAAGCGTTATTAACGTTGATTAATGCAGAAGTTTATCCACATATTCCCTTGAAAGGTTCGGTTGGGGCATCTGGCGACTTAGCTCCTTTGGCACATATGTCATTGGTTTTACTTGGGGAAGGCAAAGCTCGGTATAAAGGTGAATGGTTGCCTGCAGTGGAAGCATTAAAAATTGCTGGCTTAGAACCAATTACATTGGTTGCCAAAGAAGGCCTAGCTCTTTTAAATGGTACACAAGTATCTACAGCATATGCACTCAGGGGACTATTTGAAACGGAAGATTTATTTGCTGCAGGCTTGGTTTGTGGTGGGTTAAGTGTCGAAGCAATGCTTGGTTCCCGTTCGCCATTTGATGCACGTATTCATGAGGTTCGTGGACAAAAGGGGCAAATCGATACTGCTGCTGCTTATCGTGATTTATTAACAGACCATAGTGAAATTGCCCATTCACATGAAGATTGCGATAAAGTTCAAGATCCATATTCACTTCGTTGTCAACCACAAGTTATGGGTGCCTGTTTGACCCAGATTCGTCAAACCGCAGAAATTTTAGAAATAGAAGCCAATGCCGTTTCTGATAATCCGCTTGTTTTTACAGACAATGGCGATGTGATTTCAGGTGGTAATTTTCATGCTGAACCTGTGGCAATGGCGGCAGATAATTTGGCCTTGGCTATTGCTGAAATTGGTTCATTGTCTGAACGTCGTATTTCAATGATGATGGATCGTCACATGTCACAGTTACCACCATTTTTAGTTGCAAATGGTGGAGTTAACTCCGGATTTATGATCGCGCAGGTAACAGCGGCAGCTTTAGCTAGTGATAACAAGGCACTTGCTCATCCTGCGAGTGTTGATAGTTTACCAACCTCAGCAAACCAGGAAGATCATGTTTCTATGGCTCCAAATGCAGGCAAACGTTTATGGTATATGGCGGATAATGTGCGTGGGATCTTGGCAGTGGAATGGTTGGGAGCATGTCAGGGTCTAGACTTCCGTGAAGGCTTGAAAAGCTCCCCTAAACTAGAACAAGCACGTAAAATTTTACGTGATGAAGTGCCATATTATAACGAAGACCGTTTCTTTGCTCCTGATATTGAACAGGCAAGTAAATTACTTGCAAGTGGCTGTTTAAATCGTCTGGTTATTGGTAATTTATTGCCGAGTCTCAGCATAGATTAAACCTTAAATAAGACCACAGGATGTGGTCATTATCACATTAAGTTTTGAATGAAATGGAGATTATAATGACTCAAAACTCCACACTGCAGCGAGGATTAAATACTCGCCATATCAGATTTTTAGCATTAGGTTCTGCAATTGGTACAGGATTATTTTACGGTTCGGCAACTGCGATAAAAATGGCAGGACCATCGGTCATTCTTGCATATATTTTTGCAGGTATTGCAATATACATTGTTATGCGTGCACTAGGAGAAATGGCGGTTAAAAACCCGATTTCAGGTTCATTTAGTCATTATGCATCTCAGTATATTGGTCCATTGGCTGGTTTTACTACAGGTTGGACATATGTTTTTGAGATGATCATTGTGGCACTTGCAGATGTCACAGCATTTGGGATTTATATGGGATTTTGGTTTCCCGATGTTCCTAGATGGATCTGGATTATGTCACTTATTTTATTTTTAGGCGCAATTAACCTGATTCATGTCAAGGTTTTTGGTGAGTTAGAATTCTGGCTTTCGATCATCAAAGTCGGTGCAATTATTGCCATGATTTTAGGTGGCTTTGGGATCATGTATTACGGTTTCCAATCGGGGCAAACGGCATATACACCAGGTATAGAAAATCTGTGGATACATGATGGATTTTTCCCAAATGGTATTGCAGGGCTTATTGCATCCCTCTCGGTCGTCGTTTTTGCATTTGGTGGAATTGAAATTATAGGTATTACTGCAGGTGAGTCTCAAGATCCTAAAAAGACTTTACCGAAAGCAATTAATGCTGTTCCTGTGCGTATTTTACTGTTTTATGTATTGACCATTTTTGTATTGATGTCGATTTTTCCATGGAATCAGATTGGTAGTCAAGGTAGCCCTTTTGTACAGATATTTGAAAATCTGGGTATCTCATCCGCAGCGACAATATTAAATATTGTGGTGATTACAGCAGCAGTTTCAGCGATTAATAGTGATGTTTTTGGTGCTGGTCGTATGCTGTATGGAATGGCAAACCGTGGTCAGGCACCACAGGTATTCAAGAAAATATCCCGTAATGGCGTTCCCTGGATGACAGTCGTCGTGATGGCAGGTGTTTTATTTATAGGGGTAATTTTAAACTATCTTATTCCTGAAAATATTTTCCTGATTATTGCTGCTATTGCGACTTTTGCGACAGTCTGGGTGTGGCTCATGATTTTACTTTCTCAGGTTGCGATGCGTCGTAAAATGTCTAAAGAGGAAATAAAATCACTGGATTTTCCTGTCATAGGTTGGCCTTATGCACCTGCCTTTGCAATTGTATTTATGGTATTTATCTTGATTATGATGGGATATTTTCCTGAGTCCAGACCTGCAATATTTGTTGGAATAGGGTGGTTATTACTTCTTTGGCTAAGCTATATGATTTGGGTTAAACCCAAACAGACTGAATATGAGGATGTAAGGATTTTACCAAATACCAATCCTGAACAAGAAAACTAAATTACTCCAGCCCAATTTCAACATTGGGCTTTTTTTATATCAAAAGATTCACAATAAGGTCTTGGTTTACCCGGATATTTGATAAAAATACTGATTTGAGATGATGTCTTAATACTATTGATAAACATTAAAATTTTTTGAAAAAATAATATGTATATAAAACATGAATTTAAAATTATTTTGACTTTAATTTTAAAAGTAAGCATTCACTTTATATAAACAATGT
>NZ_OOGT01000114.1 GCF_900323515.1 Acinetobacter stercoris
TAATGTTAAGTGAATAATATACTTTGCTCATTCGGTTGGCTCGATTTTGGTACAAAAGCATGTTGTTTAATTGATTTGACTAAACAATGGTGCATCTTCAAAAGGATTTGAGATGAAAAAAACGCTGCATATTGAACATAATGCGAAATTAATTCGTTTAGTGAGTCAATTGCAGCGTTATTATTTTTCACCTAAGTTTTATGGCTCAGAAAATATAAATCCTGATAAACCTGCAATGTATGTGGGAAATCATAGTATTTATGGTGTATTTGATTCACCTATCATTATTGATTATTTGTTTAATGAACATAAAATTGCTGTTGTTAGCCTGGCTGATCACGTGCATTTTCATATTCCTCTTTGGCGGAAAATGGTTAAAGGCATTGGAGCGATTGATGGTTTGCGGGAATATGCACGTCTTGCCATGCAACAAGGATATTCAATACTAGTGTTTCCGGGCGGCGGTCGTGAAGTTGTAAAACGTAAAGGTGAAGAATATCAACTGATCTGGAAAGAGCGTTATGGTTTTTTACAACTTGCGCAAGAGTTTGATTATGATATTGCTCCATTTGTTGCTGTTGGTGGAGACGAGGTTTTTGATCTGATTTTTGATGCAAATGGTCTTTTGAAGCAGAAATGGTTTCAAAAAATACTCAGCTATCCTAAATTGGGAAAACTGCTTAGACAGGGTGAAATTATTCCATCTATTCCTAAAAATATTATTCCCAAACGGATTCCTTTTTATTTTAAGTTTTTACCCCGAATTAGTAGTACAAGTATTCATTCGATCGAAGAAATGAAAGCTTTTCGTGATGATTTACAACTCAAACTTTATGCTGAAATCGAGCAGATAAAAAGCCTGAGAGACAGTCAGCAACTCTGAATTTTAAATTAAAAAGTAAAATCCCTGATTTCTTTGAAATATTTTAGAAACAGGGATAATCATCAAGAAGCTATTACAATTTTTATAGTATTGTATATAAAAAATACCAGACCGACTAGGCTATTGATCTGGCAAAACTAGACTATAGAGTGATGGTGGAACTGTTCAATCTGTTCGTCGCTATAGCCCAATTCGGTTAAAATTTGATTAGTATTTTCACCCAAATCTGGAACAGCGCTTATTGTGAAATCCTGTGCATCTGTTAGTCCAACTGGTTTTAGTGTTGGGATTTTTCCAATAGGAGTGTCAACTTCAATCCAACGCTGTCGTTGTTGAAGTTGAGGATGTTGCCAGACATCCTGCATTTCATTGACACTTGCATTGGCAATTTTAGCTTTTTCCAGCAGTTCAATTACTTCGCTTTGGGTGAGTTTTGAAAAAACATTGACAATAATCTGTTTTAACTGGTCCCGATGCGCAGAACGTTGTGTGTTATTGATAAATTCAGGACGTGTAGCAATATCAACCTGCTTGAGTACAACTGAGCAAAATGCTTGCCATTCACGTTCATTTTGGATACCAAGCATAACCTGTTTTTGATCACCTGTTGGGAAAGGACCATAAGGATAAATGGTTGCATGTGCAGATCCAGAACGTGGCGGGGGAGTACCACCACGTAAGGTGTAGTACATTGGATAACCCATCCACTCAGTCATGCTTTCTAGCATGGAGATATCAATACGTTTGCCACGACCTGTTTTATTTCGTTCCAGAAGTGCTGATAAAACATTGCTATAGGCATACATTCCCGCCGCAATGTCGGCAATAGAACAGCCTGCTTTTACATATTCATCAGGAGTTCCTGTGATAGATAAAAATCCTGATTCACTTTGGATAAGCAAATCATAGGCCTTTTTATCTCGATATGCTCCAGGATGCTCAGTATTGTCACCATAACCTGATATATCACAGACAATTATTTTAGGATTAATTTCAATTAAATCATCATAGCTTAGCCCCAGTCGTGTGGCTGCACCTGGCGCAAGGTTTTGAACAAAAACATCAGCTTGTTTAAGTAGTTTTAGTAGTATTTCTTTTGCAGCTTGAGTTTTAACATCTAGTGTTAAACTTTCTTTGGAACGATTTGTCCAGACAAAATGAGAAGACATACCATCCACACGTTCATCGTATTTTCGCGCAAAATCTCCAACATGTGGACGTTCTATTTTAATCACACGTGCTCCCAGATCTGCCAGTTGCCTTGTACAAAAAGGTGCAGCGATAGCTTGTTCAATAGAAATAACAGTAATTCCTTCTAAAGGGCGCATATTTATTCTCCTTTAAAAGTGATTGTCGCTTGCATCGCAGGTTGACCATCCGCATGCTCAATCCAGAGTTTGCCCTGATTTTCCTGAATATCACCGCAAATATAAAAATCATTAAAATCAAATACAGGGCGTATAGCACGAAAGTCAAAACCGAGAATACTTTTCTCAGGATTTTCCTGTTTAAAAAAATGCAGTAGAAGGGTGGCCATTAAAGGACCGTGTACTACAAGTCCGGGATATCCCTCGACTTCAGTACAAAATGCCCGATCATAGTGGATACGATGACCATTAAAGGTGACGGCTGAATATCGAAACAGGGTGACACTATCTACAGGAAACTGTTTTTTATAACTATATTCCTGCGTTTGAATTTTTTCTGGACTCTGTGCCTTTATATGAATTTGATTACTTGCTTCACGGTAGACAATATCATGTTCTTCAATGATAGCCAGAGTATCACCAGCAAAGATCTGATGTTTGACTGTGACAAAATACATATTGCCACTTTTACCTTGTTTAAATTCAATCTTGATGATTTCAGACTCTCGTCTGATATTGGTATTTATAGTTATTGGCGCAAGGAACTGCAATCTGCCACCTGCCCACATACGTTTAGGAAAAGGAATGGGTGGAAGAAAACCACCTTTTTTAGGATGCCCGTCTTCAGCCAGTTCAGATTGATTGGTAATAGGTAAAAAATAGCACCAATGATACAGGTGAGGTAATTCAGCAGGTGATTTATTTTCCTGATTTAAAATAGCCTGCATCATGGCAACCTGACGTGTATTACTAAAATCAGTTTGTATTTCTTTTTTTCCAATCCAGTCATCAAAATTTTGCATCGTATCTTCCTATATTTGTCTTTATTTTATAAATTGAGTTATGGTTGATTTATTTCTGCAAGATTTAAAATATTCTTTGCTTTTAAAATCACAGGTAAATCAATCATTTTTCCATTCAGGCTGACAGCCTGTCCTTGAGCCTGTCCAACTTTTTCTAAAATCTGATTTGCCCATTCAATTTCATCTGGCGTCGGACTAAACGTTTTATTGACAGTTTCGACCTGATTGGGGTGAATACATAATTTGCCAGCAAAGCCCAAATTTTTGGCTTGTAGTGTTTCCTGCTGAATTAAATCGAGGTCTTGAAAATCAACAGTTACACCATCAACAGGGGATTCAATTCCAGCCAGTTTTGATGCCAGTACGATTTCATTGCGAAAATACAGCAGTTCCTGATAGCTACCCTGCATATCCATTTCCAGTTGAAAATCAATGGAACCAAACATTAGCGCTTTAACATGTGGTGTAGCTGCTATTGCTCTTACATTTGCAAAACCTGTTGGTGTTTCGATTAATGGATAAATATCTATTGGCTGGAGACGATGAATGTCTAAAATATCCTCAGGATTTTGTGTTTTAGGTAATACGATCGCTGTGACATTTTCAAGCAGCGCAAGTTGAATATCCTGTTCAAACCATTTAGTATTTTTTGCATTAACACGGATAAAAACAGTATGTTCCGGGTGGTTAATCAGCCAATCTTTGAGTACTGCCCGTGCCGAATTCTTTAATTCCACAGGAACAGCATCTTCTAGATCAATAATTACAGCATCTGCTTTTGTTGAAAGTGCCTTTTCAAACCGCTCAACACGATTTGCAGGAACAAACAAGTAAGAACGTAATATTCTAGACATACCTATCCTCCCTGAAGCTTAAAATGAGCGTGGCAGATCAAGTAAATGTTCGGCAACGAAACTCAAAATCAGGTTGGTTGAAATCGGGGCAACCTGATAAAGACGAGTTTCGCGGAATTTCCGTTCAATGTCATATTCATTGGCAAAACCAAAACCGCCGTGAAACTGTAAACAGTTATTGGCTGCTTCCCAGCTGGATTTGGCTGCAAGGTATTTTGCCATGTTGGCTTCTGCACCACATTTTTTGCCTTGATCAAATAATTCACAAGCACGGAAACGCATCAGATTAGCTGCTTCAATTTCGATAAAATTTTCAGCAAGCGGAAATTGTACTCCCTGATTTTGACCAATTGGGCGGTCAAAGACGATACGGTCTTTGACATACTGAGTAGCACGATCCATAAACCAATAACCATCACCAATACATTCTGCAGCAATTAATGTTCGTTCAGCATTTAGACCATCGAGAATATATTTAAAACCTTTACCTTCTTCACCGATCAGGTTTTCTTCCGGGATTTCTAGATTGTCAAAAAAAAGCTCATTAGTTTCATGGTTAACCATGTTTGGAATAGGGTGTACATCCATACCATTTTTTTCAGCTTCACGTAAATCCACCATAAAAATAGACATGCCTTCGGATTTTTTAGTTACTTCCGCAAGAGGAGTAGTGCGTGCCAGTAAAATCATCCAGTCACTATGTTGAACACGTGAAATAAATACTTTTTGCCCATTAATAATGTATTTATCACCTTTTTTTACAGCTGTTGTTTTAATCTTGGTGGTATCCGTTCCTGTGGTAGGTTCAGTCACGCCCATCGTCTGTAAGCGCCATTCACCTGTGGCAATTTTAGGGAGATACAGTTCTTTTTGTGCTTTTGATCCGTGCCGTAGCAATGTTCCCATGTTATACATTTGTCCGTGACAGGCACCAGCATTACCACCACTACGGTTAATTTCCTCCATAATGACGGATGCTTCAGTCAGACCTAGGCCTGAGCCACCATATTCTTCGGGAATCATGGCAGCCATCCATCCTGCCTGTGTCAAAGCATCAACAAATTCTTCTGGATAAGCTTTTGCTTCATCTATTTTTCGATGGTATTCATTGGGAAACTCTGCACATAAAGCACGAACAGCTTCACGAATCTCTGGATAATTGTTAAATGTGCTTTTCATAGAGCTTCCTTTTCTACATCATCTGATTTATTTAATGATCATATATTGTGATTATTTAATTAATAAAATAGAATTATTTGATGGATATAATCTCAAAAGAATATAGATATGGATATCAAACAACTAAGAGCTTTCATCACAATTTCCGAAACCAGAAATATAACCAAAGCTGCAGCGATGCTAAATATTGTCCAGCCTGCGGTGACAAGACAGATTCATTTATTGGAAGAAGAATTGGGCGTTGAACTCTTTGAACGTGGTCGGCATGGTATGAGTCTTACTCATGAGGGGAAGGTTCTTGAGGGATATGCAAGGCGGGCATTAAAAGAAATCGAACAGGCCAAGACAGAACTGACTTCTTCAGATGGTGCATTAAAAGGGACTGTGAATATTGGAATTCTGGCAAGTCTAAGCGAGCTTTTATCGATTGCGTTATTACGTGTGATTAAAAAGAAGTATCCTGAAGTAAACCTGAAAATTTCAATCGGTTATTCTGGACATTTAAAAGAATGGCTCGAATCGGGTGACATTGATCTGGCATTGATCTATGGTTCATTACCCTCAAAATTTCTTGATATTCAACCTATTGTTCGAGAGCAACTATGGTTAATCGGTGCTTATGATTCTGGATTGAAATATGATCAGATTTTGCAAATTCAGGATATTGCTGAGCATTCCTATATTTTGCCTTATACACCACATCGTTTAAGAACATTAATTGAGCAAGGATTTAGCAGGGAAAACCTTGAACTTAAAATTGCCGCAGAAATTAATGATTTGTATGTGCAGAAACAGATGGTGAAAGAAGGTTTTGGTTATACGATTTTACCTTTAGTTTCGATGAAAAATGACTTACAGCAAAACTCAGTTAAAGTTGCGCCAATTGCACATCCAGATTTTACTCGTGAGGTTGCTTTGGCATTGCCAAATACAAGACACATTTCCAAACTGGTACATGCGATTGCTCAGGAAACTATTCATTGTTCAAAAATTGCAGTGGAAACTAAAGCCTGGTTAGGTGGGGAATGGATCGGTACATCATAAATACAATTGAATCGAAAAAATATATTGAATCCATCAAATATAATGATGACTATTGTGGTGAAATTGTATTTTATATCTAATTGTTTTTTAATTATAAAAAATAAAAATATTAGTTATATTTTTAGAATACGAAATAATTAATGTTGTTTTGCAAATTTTGATTTGCTATTCATAGCAAAAATCTATGATTTAGGGAAATCAATGATTGAAGCCTATTCCATGAGGGAATATCGGCTTTATTTTGGCTAAGGAGAGGCCTCATGCAGCAAAACAATACTGTGGTTTTAAATCAGCACTCACCCGATAAGCGAACAAGGATTAAATCGATACTTGGTGGTTCGGCAGGTAATCTGGTTGAGTGGTATGACTGGTTTGCGTATAGCATGTTTACGCTTTATTTTGCGAAGTCTTTTTTCCCTGCAGGAAATCAAACTGTAGAGTTATTACAGGCAGCGGCTGTTTTTGCTGTAGGTTTTTTGATGCGTCCAATCGGGGCATGGATGATGGGCATTTTTGCTGATCGTAGGGGGCGTAAAGCTGGTCTTACTCTATCTGTAACATTGATGTGTATAGGTTCTTTATTGATCGCATGTGCGCCTACATATGAGAGTGTTGGCGTATTTGCTCCCATTGTGCTGATTATTGCCCGACTTTTACAAGGTCTAAGTGTTGGAGGGGAATATGGTGCAAGTGCAACTTATTTAAGTGAAATGGCAGGCAAGAATCGTCGTGGATTATTTTCCAGTTTTCAGTATATGACCATTATGGCAGGGCAACTGCTAGCATTATTTACACTGATTATTTTACAGCAGGTGCTGACAGATCAACAATTAACAGATTGGGGATGGCGCATACCATTTTTTATTGGGGCAATTTTGGCATTATTGGTATTTGTAATCCGTAGGGGAATGGTAGAAACAGAATCTTTCAAAAATGTGAATCGAGAAAAAGAAGTTAAGTCCAGTGCCTTCGCTCTGTTTCGTTATCATCCGAAAGCAGCATTAGCGGTTATATTTTTAACGGCAGGTGGTACTTTATCCTTTTATGCATACACGACCTATATGCAGAAATTTCTGGTCAATACCTCAGGATTTTCTAAAGAAACCGCAACCATGATTTCTGCTGCTGCCATTTTTGTTTTTATGTGTATTCAGCCTTTAGTCGGACATATTTCGGATAAGGTTGGTCGTAAAGCAGTCATGATTTTCTTTGGTGTTGGTGGAGTTTTATTTACCTATCCTGTTTTTACGCTTATTGCGAATACCACCAATGCTGTATGGGCATTATCACTTATTATATTTGGAATGATTTTTGTGGCAGGATATACAGCAACAGGGGCTGTGATCAAATCTGAATTGTTTCCATCACATATTCGTGCTCTCGGTGTAGCACTACCATACGCTATTGCGAATACTATTTTTGGTGGAACATCTGAACTTGCAGCCTTGCAATTTAAAAATATTGGGCATGAAAACTATTATTTTATTTATGTATCCGTGATGTGTTTTATCTGCCTGATTTATTTTATTAAAATGAAAGATCAAAAACAGCATAGTTTGATTTTGGAAGATTAGACAATTTAATATATGAAAATAAGCCATAGTACTGGCTTATTTTTAAAAACATAATTAAAAAAAAGGAGAATGAGAAATGTATACAGCATCATGTTTATGTGGTGGAATCCATTTTAAAATTCATGCAGAAATTCCAAAAATTTTTATTTGTCATTGTAAACAATGTCAGAAAGCACAAGGTTCAGCATTTGCGGCCATTGCTTCAATTAAAACCCAAGATCTGGAAATAGTCAGGGGAGAGGAGCTTTTCAAAGAATATTTTGCGACCGAAAATAAAAAAAGAGTGTTTTGTAAAAACTGTGGGTCACCTATCTTCAGTGCTCGATTGGATTTACCTGATGTTGTGCGGTTGCGTGTCGGAATAATTAATGAATCCCTTGCTGCAAAAATCAACTCTCATGCCTATACAAAATATAAAGCAGAGTGGTTTGAAATATTTGATGATCATGAGCAGTTTGAAGAAGCTTATATTGCCTGAATATAAATTTTATTAAGTTATTATATGGGTTAGAGTTTAGCCATTATTCAGGTTCTAAAAAATAACAGCAAAGCAATTAAAACACCCATATGTAAAAGTTGGACTGGCGCAAAAATAAGCCCGAATTTCTGTCCACCTGTTAAAAATGCATTAATACATTTTGCGACTGCATGTGCCGCAAGACCTAAGAGAACCGCATAAAATAAAGTTGCATTACTTGGTTGACCTTGAATAACTACCGTTGCCATAGCCGCATGGATTTCAAAAAGAGATGCAAGTAATGTCCCAGCAATCAATCCTTTATCTCCTAAAAGGACATTTAGTCCATATACACCAGCCTGAATTACAGTCAGACTGATAGCGATAATCGCGGCTTCTTTTAAACTGAACATACGACTATCTTTATTTTTTTTATTCTCGGTTGGTTTATTTTTTCGCATTAACCATAATGCTGACAGTGTCAATATGATAATTCCTGCCAAACAAGGTAAAACAAGAACTTTGAACCAGGGAAGACTTAGACCTATGACAATAATCAGCAGTTGTAAAAGTGTTGCTACACAGGATAAAAGTGCGGCACCAGCATTGGCAGAAGCTGATGCACGCTCTGCCCGGACTTCCATTCCTAAACTGGCAATAGTGGCTGTACTGGATACAAATCCCGATGCGATCGAAGATAACACCATTGCTTGATTTGAAGATAAAAGGCGCTTAGCAATATGTGCCAAAGACTGAACAGTTAAGATTAAAACCAATAATTTCAGGATAACATACGGATTGAGTACATCTCCCCATAGAGGTTTATTTGGCATGAGTGGTAAAGCAATTAAAATCAAAGCTAATAAAAATAGGCCATCTTTGAGTTCATCTTCGGTGATCCATTTTTCTGCAAAATGATGGCTACTTTGTTTCGCCATTAAAATAATCGTTAAAATTACTGCTAACCCAGCCGCAAATGTTATATTGATTAAGCATAAGGCACCAATAAAATAGGTCATAAAAAATGCTAATTCGGTGGTTATACCTGGATCTTCAATTTGGTTTTTTACGGTACAAATACATATTCCACCAATAATTAAAGCACCGACAATGCCAACTACAGGGTGAAAGAGAAAGCAAATTGCTCCAAGAAGGGCACAAATTGCGAAAGATCTTAAGCCTGCAAAGCTTTGTTGATTTTCTCGTTGTTTACTTCTTTCTCTTTCTAAACCAATAAGTAAGCCACAGCCTAAAGCTGCTGCCATGATCGTCAGGAAATTTTTAAAAGAAATACTATTTAGCGAAATTTGCAGTAAAAAATCCATAGGCGTAACTTTTGATAATGAATATGGCATTTATCACTTTATTTTGCACAAAAAAAGGCATTAAGTAATGATTATAAAAACAAATTAAATAATATTTTGGTTTCATAAAGTTGAATGACTAACAATGTCCCATATAACTGTGATGATTTAGACGTTTTGGGTGAAAGGTTTTTGCTATATTGGCATCTTATATTGGGGAATATAACAATGAATAAAAATTTTCAGATTGATCTATCATGGTGTCTGGAACAGCTATGTGTTGACGGCCTGATTTCTGAACGTGACAGGTTGTTGATCAAAACAACACAGAGACGAAAAGATCAGTATTTATGGCATCCTTTACAATGGATTGCTTCTTTTAAACTTGAGGATTTTCAGGCAAAACGTTCTATTTTGACACTGACATTTTTGTGTGAATGGCTCGCAATGAAGTCAGACATGGATTTTTATGTACTTGATCCACTAAAAGTTGATGTTGCAGCATTAACTCAAGTGATGTCACATGAGTTTGCAGTGAAAAATCATCTACTCGCTGTAGATGTGCAACAAGCTCAAGTAATCATTGGAACTGATCAACCTTTTTTAATAGAATGGATCAGTAATCTGGAGCAAAGTTTATTTCCCAAAAAAATTAAATGCGTTTTATTAAGTCCAGAACAATTACAGCGTTATCAAGCTGAATTTTATCAGGTTAGTCGTGCAGTTATATTTTCAGAAAAAAATCAAATTAGGTTAAATGAGAAAGGAGTTGAGGCTTTATTACAGTTGGGGGATCAGCAAAATCCAGATGCCAATGATCAACATATCGTCAAGTTACTCGACTGGATTTTACAGTTTGCTTTTGAACAAAATGCGAGTGATATACATATTGAACCTGCAAAAGAACAGGGGAAAATTCGCTTTAGAATCGATGGGGTACTACATAATATTTATAAAATGCCAGCAAATACGCTGACTGCCGTAATTTCAAGAGTCAAGATTTTGGGTCGGATGAACGTTGCGGAAAAACGAAAACCGCAGGATGGCCGCTTGAAAACCAGAACACCTAAAGGTCAGGAAACGGAACTTCGCTTATCGACATTGCCTACTGCGTTTGGTGAAAAGCTGGTCATGCGAATTTTTGATCCAGAAGTGTTGGTTCGTAACTTTAAAGAATTAGGTTTTGATGAGCAATTATTAAAAAAATGGCAAAATTTAACCAAGCATAGCCACGGTATCTTGCTGGTTACGGGGCCGACAGGTTCAGGAAAGACAACGACTCTATATTCGTCTTTAAAACAACTTGCAACAGATCAAGTCAATGTTTGTACTATTGAAGACCCGATAGAAATGCTTGAACCTAGTTTTAATCAAATGCAGGTCAACCCTGCTATAGATTTAGATTTTGCAGATGGAATTCGGGCATTAATGCGCCAAGATCCAGATATTATTATGGTGGGTGAAATACGGGATCAAGATACAGCCAATATGGCAATTCAGGCCGCATTGACTGGACATTTAGTTTTATCAACGTTACATACCAATGATGCACCATCAAGCCTGCCGCGTTTACATGATTTAGGGGTACAACCTTTTTTAAGTGCAGCAACGATTTTAGGAATATTAGCTCAGCGTTTAGTCAGAAAATTATGTCCGCATTGTAAACAGAAGATTCCTATTAATTCCCTACAGTGGCAATCACTTACATTTGATTATGTTGTCAAAATGCCAAATGAGGTTTTTCAGGCGGTGGGATGTGAAAAATGCAGAAATACAGGATATTTGGGGCGTATTGGTATCTATCAATTGATGCCAATAAGCTTACATACCAAGCAGTTGATTAGTCAGAATGCACCCTTGGATCACTTGAGTTTACAGGCTAAACAGGAAGGGATTGAACCTTTAAGAATTGCGGGAGCTAGAAAGGTACTTGCAGGGATAACAACTTTAGAAGAAGTATTAAGGGTCGTACCTTTAAATTAGGTTTTCTTAAGATTCACCTCATGTTTTTTTGTTTAAATCCTTTTAACGAAATAAAGCATAAAACGGTGAGGTATCAAATGAATATTTTTATGAAGACTATTATAAGTGCAGGTCTTGTTACAGCTACAACTGCTGTGATGGCAACCCCTGCCGTGAATCAGAATGCAATTACAGCAAAAGTTACCACAGTTAAACAAGCACTTAGCTTAAAAGATGATACCAGAGTCCAGCTCAAAGGCTCTGTAGTGAAATCAATAGGCGATGAAAAATACCAGTTTCGTGACCATACGGGATCGATTACGGTAGATATAGATGATGAGCTTTGGCAGGGAAAAGCTGTTTCAGCAAATACACCTGTTACATTAATTGGTGAGGTGGATATTGATTATAAACCTGCTAAGCGTGTTGAAATTGATGTGGACTCAGTTCAATTTTAAATTGAGATTGGACCTATTGCCTAAGTATGATTTTCTGTTCTATCAAGTTTTTAAGCCCTGTAATTATTAAGGATTAAATTATACTGAAACATTAGGTCTAATAAAAAAAATTATTAATTATTAAATTCTTATTTTGGGGAAACACAATGAAAAAACAGGCAGGTTTGCATATTGATGCAATTGTGAGGCTTTTTCATATTTTAATTTTATTCTCATTTTTAATTGCATACTTTACAGGAGATCATGAGGATTTAATTATATTTCATATCATCAGTGGTTATACCATCGTTGTAGCATTGATCTTTCGGCTAATATGGCAATTTTTTCAGTTATTCAGGCAAGAGAAAAGTACATTTGGCGTGTTGAAACGCTGTAAAATGGTACTTAAT
>NZ_OOGT01000071.1 GCF_900323515.1 Acinetobacter stercoris
GTTTAGTTGAACTTATTTTTGTATAATCAAGTGCTTGTAAAAAAAGTTACAGAGTGACTCACAAAGTGTATATTTATGTAAGTGAAGTCAACCAAATAAAAAGGCTATCGTTAATGATAGCCTTTTTACTGAAAAATGAATTTTCGATTAATTCGCAGCTTTGCGTTTCATTTGATCGAAGAAATCATCATTGGTTTTGGTCTCTTTCATACGGTCAAGTAAGAATTCCATTGCCGCAAGCTCGTCCATTGGGTGCAGAAGTTTACGTAGAATCCATACTTTACGCAGGTTTTCTTCGCTCATTAAGCGCTCTTCGCGACGAGTACCTGATTTCTTGATGTTCATTGCTGGGAATACACGTTTTTCTGCGATTCGGCGATCAAGAGTAATTTCTTGGTTACCAGTACCCTTGAATTCTTCGTAGATGACGTCATCCATTTTACTGCCTGTTTCAATCAGGGCAGTAGAAATAATCGTTAATGAACCACCTTCTTCAATGTTACGTGCTGCACCAAAGAAGCGTTTAGGGCGTTCTAGGGCATGTGCATCGACACCACCAGTCAACACCTTACCTGATGAAGGAATTACGGTGTTATATGCACGGGCAAGACGGGTAATCGAATCAAGTAAAATTACAACATCTTTTTTATGTTCTACAAGACGTTTCGCTTTTTCAATCACCATTTCAGCAACTTGTACGTGACGGGCAGGTGATTCATCAAATGTAGATGCAACAACTTCACCACGAACTGTACGTTCCATTTCGGTGACTTCTTCAGGACGCTCGTCAATGAGAAGTACGATAAGGAAAACTTCTGGGTTATTACGAACAATCGACTGAGCGATGTTTTGTAATAGCATGGTCTTACCCGCTTTTGGTGGTGCAACGATAATAGAACGTTGTCCTTTACCAATCGGTGCGACGAGATCAACTACACGTGCAGTTAAGTCTTCTGTTGAACCGTTCCCCAGTTCCATTACAAGCTGTTCTGTAGGGAAAAGAGGGGTCAAGTTTTCAAATAAAATTTTGTTACGTGAATTTTCAGGTGTATCGTAGTTAATTTGATTAACTTTGAGTAAAGCAAAATAACGTTCGCCTTCTTTTGGCGGGCGAATCGTCCCCGTAATTGTGTCACCCGTACGCAGGTTGAAGCGACGAATTTGTGATGGACTCACATAAATGTCATCAGGACCTGCAAGGTAAGAACCTGCGGCTGAGCGCAAGAAACCAAAACCATCAGAGAGAATTTCAAGAACGCCATCCCCAAAGATTTCCTCACCATTCATCGCGTGACGCTTTAAAATGGCAAAGATAATATCTTGTTTGCGGTTACGAGCCATTCCTTCCAGGCCCATAAACTCAGCAATCTTGATGAGTTCGCCAATCGGTTTTTTCTTGAGTTCGGTTAAATTCATATATGGTCAGATTGATAAAGGATGTGTGATACACAGATATAGATAAGCAAAAGTCAGCCGCATTGCAAAAGGTGAGACGCAATTGTATTTGCACAATAACAAACTCAGAATCTGATTAAGTTCTTTCGAGGAGAAATGTGTAAAACAATTTCTGTTGCCGAGCGGCGATCTTATGTGTTGTGTCTTTTAAGAAACTGGGAAAGTAAAGATTATCCAAATGTTCCTTGAGCATGGAATATAAGTGAGAATGGGGGATTTGTCAATTTATAGACGAAAAAAAATACGCCATGTTGAGATGGCGTATTTTAAATGGGGAGCAAATCGTTTTAAAAAGCAGATTTCAGCCCCAGATTAAATTAAATGTTTTCATCAATGAAAGCAGTCAATTTTGATTTAGGCACAGCACCGATTTGTTGAGCAACAACTTCACCGTCTTTGAACATTAACAAAGCTGGAATGTTACGAATATTATAGTTCACAGCAGTTGCTTCGCATGAAGTCACATCAACTTTAACGATTTTAACTTTACCTTCGTATTCTGTAGAAAGTGCTTCTAATACTGGTGCAATAGCTTTACAAGGTGCGCACCAACCTGCCCAGAAATCTACAAGAACAGGGGTTTCAGATTTTAGAACATCTGCTTCAAAGTTAGCATCTGTTGTATTAACAATATTTCCAGACATGGATTTTGCTCCAAAATAATTTTAAGATTACATCTATGACTATAAGTATTACATAGCTAACTTGATCAAAGTAGTGGGATATGTAAATTTTCGATTTGAATATTCGATATGTTTAATAGATGATCACAATATCAGGTTAAAAATACAGCGACCAGCAAGAGCTAGGTGTATATTTCTTATCCAAAATATGCTGTTTTTGTAATATAATTGTCATATATGAAGAAAAAATAAAAACTCATCACTTTGTCTAAATAAATGGCTTTTCAATTGCATGTCAGTGAATTACTCTAAGCACAATTCTAAAAGAGTTAGTTTTATAATGTCTGATTTTTTGATTGATGAAGAATTACTAGCTGCCATTGATATGGGGTCAAATAGTTTTCACCTTGCGATTGCACGTGTGGATCATGGCGAAGTTAAAAAAGTCGCTTCAATGTCAGAAAAAGTACAGCTAGGTGCTGGTTTAGATGAAAATAAAAATTTGACAGAAGTGGCTCAGCAACGTGGTCTGGATTGCCTGGCCCGTTTTGTGGGGCGTTTGAGTTCAGTTCAACCAAACCGTTTACGTATTGTTGCGACGAATGCTTTACGTCAGGCAAAAAATGGTCATGAATTTATCCAGAAAGCAGCGGGTATACTTCCCAAACCCATTGAAATTATTGCAGGACGAGAAGAAGCCCGACTAATTTATCTTGGTGTTTCGCATACGATGGCGAATAGTGGTCGTCGTCTGGTGATTGATATTGGTGGTGGTTCCACGGAATTGATTATTGGTGAAGAGTTTGAGCCGATTCATACCGAATCTTTACAAATGGGATGTGTGGCATATACCAAATCTTATTTTCCTGATGGAGAAATCAGCCAAAAGTCTTTTGATAAAGCCGTTGTTGCAGCTCGTAAGGAACTTTCGGCAATTGCCAATACTTATAAGGCTGAGGGCTGGGATACGGTTGTAGGTTCGAGTGGGACGATCAAGGCCTGTCGTCAGATTGCCGTGAATATGGGCTGGAGTGATGAACAGGAAACCCTGACTCGCGAAGGCATAGAAAAACTAAAAGATAAGTTGCTAAAATTTAAACATGTTTCAGACATGGATTTTGTCGGTCTTAAAGAAGATCGTCGTGCAGTGTTACCCGCAGGTATTGCAATTTTATATGCTGTTTTTCAAATATTGAATCTGGATAAGTTGGTCTATTCAGATGGTGCATTGCGTGAAGGGGTCATGTATGACTTACTTGGGCGCTTCCAGCACGAAGATATCCGTGATCGTAGCGTTCAAGCGATGATGGGTCGCTATGGTGCTGATGCCAAACAAGCGCAACGTGTTGTTGATACCGCGCAGCATTTATTTGATGGTGTTGCTGAAAAACTTCATTTGACCAGTGATGATAGTGATTTATTGCGCCGTGCTGCTTATTTGCATGAAATTGGTTTAGCAATTAGTCACAGTGGTTATCAACGTCATAGTGCATATTTGTTGCAGCATTCCGATATCCCTGGTTTTTCTCAGATTGATCAGAATCATTTGGCACATTTGGTCGCTCATCATCGACGAAAATTACGTTCAGATACAAAAAATGACGTGTTAAAAGTGGGTGGGGCGACACTTCTTTATCTGTGTTTGATTCTGCGCCTAGCCGTTTTATTAAATCACAGTCGCAGCGATGAGATGCTTCCTGCCATTGAATTAAGTATACAGGATGAGCAACAATGGCAACTCAGCGTTTCTGGTGATGCCAAACAATGGCCTCTGCTTGTTGCTGATTTGCATGATGAGCAAGTCCAGTTCAGGCATTGGGATATTGAATTGAATATTCAGTCGGAACAATTTATCGATTAAAATCAATCGGTGAACAATTTATCAGTTAACACAGGTGCTTGAATACACATTAATTTCGAGACCTTATTTGTTAATTTAAGGATAATGATCGACTTATGAAAAATAAAGCTGCTCAGTCTAAAGCATGGAAAACTGTTCAAATTGCGCGTCATCCAGACCGTCCGCAATTTTTAGATTATGTGAGTGAAATATTTACCGAATTTGATACCTTGCATGGTGACCGTCTGTATGGCGATGATGGTGCAATGGTTGGTGGTTTAGCACGTTTGGACGGTCAACCTGTCATGGTTGTTGGTCAGCATCGTGGACGTAGTACACGTGAAAAACTGCAGCACAATTTTGGTATGTGTAATCCGGAAGGTTATCGTAAATCTCAGCGTCTGCTAGATATGGCTGAGCGTTTTAATCTTCCAGTATTTACCTTTATTGATACAATGGGTGCGTATCCAGGTGTGGGTGCAGAAGAGCGCGGTCAGGCAGAAGCGATTGCAACCAGTCTTGCTCAACTATCAAGTTTAAAAGTGCCTGTTATTGCAACAGTTTTAGGTGAAGGCGGCTCAGGCGGTGCACTTGGTATAGGCGTTGCTGATCGTGTAATTATGCTTTCACACAGCATTTATTCTGTTATTTCTCCCGAAGGTTGTGCATCTATTCTTTGGAAAACTGCTGAAAAGGCAGAGCAAGCCAGTGATGCATTGGCTTTGACAGCAGATAAACTTCAAAAGATTGGTATTGTAGAATATGTTGTAGACGAGGGCGAAGGTGCCCATCTACATCCTCTTGAAGTGATGGAAAAACTTAAAGTTGTTTTAAAACAGGCGCTTGATGAAATTCAACCTATGGAAGCTGATGAACGATGCGAAGCACGTTATCAACGTTTAATGAAGTTTGGCAGCGACAATTTAGGCTTGGCGTCTTAAAACAGTTAAACGAATTTCCTGAACAGACTCGTTTTCTAATCGGATGTAGTGGTGGCATGGATTCCATGTTGTTGCTACATCTGATGTCTTTTTTGTGCCCTGAAAAAATTCGTGCAATCTATATTGATCACCAATTACAAAGCATGAGTAGTGAATGGGGGGACTTTGTTGCCCAGCAATGTCAGTTGTTGAATATTTCTTATGTTATTCAAAAAGTGAATGTTCAACAGGGGAATCTGGAAAATCAGGCACGTAATGCACGATATCAGGCATATCAGCAGCATTTACATCCCGATGAAATATTGGTTTTGGCACATCACCAACAGGATCAGGCTGAAACACTTTTACTTAGGCTTCTGTCTGGTGCAGGAGTAAGTGGCTTATCTGCAATGCGCTATCTGGATCATCGGGACCAATTATCGATCTGGCGTCCACTTTTAAATGTTTCTCGTGAGCAGATTTGCCAATGGGTGTCCGAGCTGAATATTACTTATATTGATGATCCGACCAATCTGGATACGCATTATGATCGGGCGTGGTGTCGTAATGAGCTTTGGAATATTTTGCAAAGCCGTTACCCAAAAATGCAGCAGGCTCTGGCCCGTACCAGTTATCTGATGCAGGATGCCCAAGAGATACTGGATGAAGTCTATGAGCAGGATTTACAGTTTTGTGGTGATCAGAATCAGCTTGATTTGCTCAAACTGGGGGAACTTTCCAGATCAAGACAAAGACAACTATTATCTGGATGGATGAAAGGTTTAGATGGTTATCGTCCAGCATTTGAAATGGTCGAACGTTTGCAAAATGAGGTTATCTATTCCAAGCAAGATCGACAGGCAGCCTTGTATTGGAATGGATATTATTATGTCCGATATCAAAAGATTTTATACCGTTTAACAAAAGAGCAGTATCTAGCAGAAACAAATGCACCTAGTATGCAAGAGTATTCAATTTGTTGTCAGTTACATCAGAAATTGGATGTTGCTTCCGGCTCTTTTCAAATTGAAACAAGTGAAGTGGGGCTATCTGGTGCATTACTGGGAAAAAAACTGCAATTAAAGTTGCGTCAAGGTGGTGAGAAACTTCATTTATTTGGGCGGGTAGGTACGTGGCCATTGAAAAAAGCAATTCAAGAAGCACAAATTTTTCCATGGATGCGTCATACAATTCAAATATTAAGCATAGATAATGTTATGCTTGGTGTTTTGACACCGAAAGGGTTTTGGCTGGCAGAGTCTCCTTATTGTGAAGTGGGGGGGTGGCAGCCCAAATTACGGTCAGATTAAGAACAAATTCAGGGTAGAGATAGATTCATGAATTCAGCTTTAAATTGTAATATCTGTTTTATTGGTGGTGGTAATATGGCTCAAGCCCTGATTGGTGGCTTGATCAGTCGTGGTTTACCTGCAACGCGTATAACAGTATCTGACCCTGTAGAAAAAGTTCGTCAGTTATTACAAGAAAAAGATGTTCATGTAACTGAAGATAATATTGCTGCGATTCAAAATGCAGATGTGGTTGTTTTTGCTGTTAAACCTCAAGTTTTAGCCTCTGTATTAAAACCATTAAAAGGTTTGTTTGATGGAAAACTGATTATTTCTATTGTTGCTGGTGCTGAAATCAAGACTATTGAAGATTTGACAGGTGCTGAGCGGGTAGTTCGTGTGATGCCAAATACACCGGCACTGGTACAAACTGGTGCTCATGGTCTATTTGCGTATGAATCAGTAGATGCCAAAGATCGTGAACTTGCAAGTCAGGTATTGGCAGCAACAGGTTTAACCATCTGGGTAAATTCTGAAGCTCAAATTGATGCGGTTACTGCTGTTTCAGGTTCGGGACCTGCTTATTTCTTTTATATGATGGAAAGCATGATTCGTGCGGGTAAAAATTTGGGGCTGGATGAAAAGGTTGCAACTGCTTTAACATTACAGACTGCATTGGGGGCTGCACAAATGGCGATTACCAGTTCAAGTACGCCAGCAGAATTACGTAAAAATGTGACTTCACCAAATGGGACAACTCAGGCGGCTTTGGAAGTTTTTGATCGTGCACAAATTTCACAAAATATTCAAACAGCTTTAGCTGCCGCGCAGAAGCGTAGTCAAGAATTAGCTCAAGAATTAAGTGATAGCACGAAGTAATCGATTTAATTAGGAAAGTTCAAGTATGGGTGCAAATTCTGCGCTAATTTTTGGCATTATCATTAACGTTGCGATTTTGCTTGTATTCTTCCGTTTTTTAATGCAACTGGCGATGGTCAATCCGTATAATCCAGTTGTCATGTCCACAGTAAAGGCAACGAAAATTGTGGATATTTTTGGACGAATCTTCCCACCACTAGCCAAAGGCCGAGTGAATTTAGCTGCGATTGTTTTGTTGATCGTACTTTATTTACTCAAGATTTTTGGGATTATGTATTTGTCAGGGGCGATGCCGAACAGTCCGGTACATTTGGTGATTTTAACTTTTGTCACCATGATTCAGGATTTGATCCGTTTTTGTCGTTACTTGATTTTTGCAACGATTATTTTAAGTTGGGTGGTGATGTTTACACAATCACGTTCCCCTTATATTGAAGTGATTCAGGATTTGGCAGAGCCTTTATTGGCACCGTTTCGCAAGATTTTACCGAATATGGGAATGATTGATTTATCACCTATCTTGGCTTTCTTTGCGCTTTATATTGCTGATATTTTAATGAGTGAAGTGGCTAAAGCATTATTAACAGGGCTTTAAGTGATCATAAATAAAAAGGACTCTAAATGAGTCCTTTTTATTTTCCTGATCTTTAGAAAAATTTAATAAATGTTCTGTAAATCAAGAATTTCCAGAGATGATTAACATTGGGCTTTAATCATTTCCTTTTAAATCAACATTAGGAAAGATGACTTCTATCCAGCCTTCCTCCTAAAAGGAGGAAAGAGTTAAAAGTTGTTAATGTGCTTCATCCCAGTTACGCCCTTGTCCAACTTCTACGACCAAAGGAACAGATAGTTTTACAACATCTTGCATGACATCACGTATTGTTTTAGCCAGTTCATCTGCAATCTTTTCGTCAACTTCAAATACCAATTCATCGTGTACCTGAAGCAGAAGTTTTGCCTGATCTTCGGGCAATATTTTTTCGACTTCAATCATTGCCATTTTTATAATTTCTGCAGCGCTACCTTGAAGTGGGGCATTAATTGCTGCGCGCTCAGCACCTTTACGAACCATCATGTTACGGGCATCAATATCAGGTGTATACAAACGTCGTCCTAAAATGGTTTCGACAAAGCCTTGTTCGTGTGCAACTTGGCGGGTACGTTGCATGTATTCATAAATACCAGGATAACGATGGAAATATTGTTTGATATAGTCCTGAGATTCTTGACGGGTAAATCCTAGCTGACGAATCAGACCAAATTCAGACATACCATAAAGTAGTCCAAAGTTTACGGCTTTCGCTTGGCGACGCTGATCGCTCGTCACATCTTCAATAGGAATGCCTAACACTTCAGAAGCAGTCCGTCTATGCACATCCTGACCATGCTGGAAAGCATGAACAAGTGCTTCATCTTGAGAAAAATGAGCCATTAAACGTAGTTCGATTTGAGAATAATCGGCTGCAAGCAAGACACGACCTTCTGGTGCGATAAAGGCTTTACGGATTTGACGACCAATTTCTTCACGGATAGGAATATTTTGCAGGTTTGGATCTGTAGAGGATAAACGTCCAGTTGCTGTTAATGCCTGATGATAGCTGGTGTGTACTCGATGGGTTTCAGGGTTTGCCTGTTTGGATAAACCTTCAGTATAGGTACCTTTTAGCTTGGTTAAGCCACGATATTCAATAATCAGCTCAGTAATTGGATGATCAATTTTTTCCAATACACTTTCACTGGTGCTGTATTGACCAGTGGCGGTCTTTTTACCACCTTTTAATCCAAGTTTATCAAAAAGGATCTCGCCAACCTGTTTAGGAGAACTGACATTAAATTCCTGACCTGCCAGATCAATGATCTGATTTTCCAGATTTTGAATCGTTTCAGTAAACTCAACACTCAGTTGATCAAGGAAGCTTAAATCAAGTTCTATGCCATTTTCTTCCATAATACTGAGTACACGTGCTACAGGCATTTCAATATTGTGCAAGATGTTGACCAGCTCTGGAGTTGCTGAAAGTTTGCGATCTAAAACTTCATATAAACGATAGGTGACATGTGCATCTTCAGCTGCATAATGCGCTGCTGTTTCGATTTCGATCTGGTTGAAGGTTTTTTGTTTTGCGCCTTTTCCTGCAACCTGTTCAAAAGTGGTTGTCAGGTGACTTAAATATAAACGGGCTACATCATCCATACCATGACGAGTAGCGACAGAATTAAGCACATAAGAAGCCAGCATGGTATCGAAATACCAGCCCTGAAGCTCAATGCCATGATTCGCGAAAATATGAGCATCGTATTTTAAATGATGTCCAATCTTCTCAACGGATTTATCTTCTAAAATAGGTTTGATTTGTTTGAGAATTTCTTCTCGGTTTAATTGCTCTGGCGCACCTTCATAATCATGTGCAAGAGGAATGTAATAAGCATCATTTGCATCAAAAGCAACTGAGAAGCCGACCATCGCTGCTTGGCGATAATCCAGACTGGTGGTTTCGGTATCAATTGCAAAACGTTTTTCAGTACTTAAACGTTGAAATAGCTTATCCCAAGCATCCTGAGTTAAAACAGTATGATAGTTTGCCTGCCCAAGTAGATCATCAACACTGCTGATATTGGCCTGATCTTCTGTTTTAATGGTCTCGGCTTCGGAGTTTGTTGTCGCTGCTGCTTTAGCCGTTTGTTTATAGTTAGAATTATTTGGATTGTTCGGGTGGTCAAGGGATTGTAACTGATTACGGAACTCAAGTTCTGTATATAGACGACGAAGCTCTTCAACGTTAGGATCTGTCAGTTTTAGATCATCATAGACCAAGCCCATGTCCAGATCACAGATGATGCTGGCAAGCTGATGATCGAGTCGAATACCTTCTATGTTATCCTGGATGCTTTGCCCAATTTTACCTTTGATGTTGGCAGCATTGGCGATAATATTATTTAGATCACCATATTCATTCAAGAGTTTAGCGGCAGTTTTTGCTCCAACACCAGGAACACCCATAATACCGTCAGATGCATCACCCATTAACGTTAGATAATCAATAATCTGATTTGGCCACACCCCGAATTTTTCAAAAACACCATTTATATCCATAGGTTTGTCTTTGAAGCTATCTTCCAGGGTAACTTTCTCTGTTACCAGCTGGGCCATATCTTTGTCACCAGTTGAAATCAGTACCTGGTAGCCTTGAGCTTCAGCACGTTTTGCTAATGTACCGATAATATCATCGGCTTCAGCCCCAGGTAAGGCATGCAAAGGGATACCTAAGGCACGGATAAGTGCATGCAGATATGGAATTTGCTCAGCCAGCTCATCAGGCATGCTTGGACGGTCACCTTTATAGATCGGTGATAATTTATGACGGAAAGTAGGTTCTGGTGTATCGAAAATTACAGCCATATGCGTAGGTTGAGTACGACGCATCAGTTTTTGGATTGCTGAAATTGCGCCACGGATTGCATTGGTGTGTAAACCTGTTGAAGTGGTTAACGGTGGCAGTGCATGGAAAGCCCGAAATAAAAAATATGACCCATCGACCAAGACAAATGGTGGCATCGAAAAATTCCTAATTCTATGAATAGTTTTATTGTACGTGATTTTTTGCAATTAAGCAGATCTCTGGTGACACAGCGTTACCGAATATCTGATGAATACAGCTTTTGTTGATGAATTACTGTTGTATGATCAAATGAATAGGATTTGAGTAATTATAAGTATGCTGAAAGGGCGGAGTGAAATCCGGGTGATTTGGCTGATGGTCTTGGTGATCATCGCTGTCGGGGCATGGTTTTTAGATGAAAGTACACGTATTTTAACTTATGTTTGTGGTCTGGCATTTGTGATGAGTGTAATGCAGTATGTCGATCAGATTCAAAAACCGATTCAGGATATTTCAAGCCAGATTAAACAACCATTTTATCTGGCATCAAAAGTTCCTTTATATATTTCCTCTGTTATCGCAATCGTTGGAATTGCAATGCATTGGAGCTGGATGATTGGTTTCGGGCTTACGGGATGGATTTTTTATTTTCTGAGGTGGTTAAGGCGTTTAGAAGCCTATTTGAATATGATTGAACAGCAGATTCAAACTGGGCAGATCACGACCACACCTGAACAATCCTTATCACAAGACATGCGTTCAGTAACCTCGCAGGGTCAACAATTAGGGTTATTTGAACAAATAAAACAATGGATTTTTCAGGGGAATCCTGTCTTAAAAATTGCGATTATTGTTTTAGTCATCGGTGTTGTTTTATTACTGCGTTTTGCAACAGAACATTGGCAGCTGAGTCTGGCATTTAAGTTGTTGATTGTGGCCGTGATGAGTTTTGCTATCGCACTTATTGGTTTGGTAATGCAATCTAAAAATAGGAGTTTTGCATTAGCCTTGGAAGGGCTTGGTTTAGCAGGACTTTTTCTGACATTATTTTTTGCTTATTACAATCATGTTATAGCCAGTTTAGGAGTTGCCAGTCTCTGCTTTGCACTGCTGATGCTCGCAACTTTGATATTAAGTTTAAGACAACAATCAATCGAGCTGGCACTCATGGCGATGGTGGTTGCTTATCTTGCTCCATTTACCTTGCCTGTTCGAGATGCGACAGCGATTGAGTTGATTACCTATTATTTACTGATCAATTTGGCAGTTGCTGTTTTAAGCACACTTCGTCCCTGGAAAATCCTGAACCAGATTGCCTTTTTGATTACAGTTGTTGTTGGCGGGCTTTATGCTTTTACACATGGATATGTAGATGAACGTCATCATTTGGCATTACTGGTACTGGCACATACAGCAGTATTTGTATGGCTATCATTCAGGTTTAGTCAACTGATTGCCAAAAAAGATGTAGAAGAGTTCAAACTTAAACCTGCATTAGATATTGCCTTGATCTTTGGTGCACCAATTGTTGGTTTTATTTTTATTTATCTGATGTATTTCAAAGAAAGTTTTTGGCAGGCTGGGTTCAGTCTGGCATTTGCATTGGCTTATGCAGGACTATATCAGCTGGCAAAACGTAATCAACTGGTTCAACTGATTTCCCAGAGTTATTTAAGCCTGACCCTCATCTTTATCGCCCTGATTCCCCCGATCCTGCTACCTGAAGAGTGGAGTGTGATTGGCTGGGCTGTTGAAGGTGTTGTGATTTTTATTTTTTCACTCCACAAACAGTCTAATGTTAGCCGTTATCTGGCGATGGGCTTATTGATAAGTGCAGGTATTTTTAGTTTTTACTATCTTGTCGAATTACCCGAATTCCCTCGTAGCATGTACTGGGTTTTGAGTCTATGTTATGTAGCAGTTGTCCTTCTGGCAAATAGTCAGGAATCCTATCAAAAACAATTAAGCTCAACGACGACCAGTTTTTTTTCGATCTTGACATTATCAGCAACTACGATGTTATTGGTTTTAATTCGGGATGAGGTCGATGGAACGAACCAGTTTGTTATCCCTTTATTTATTCTAAGCTTAAGTTATGTGCTTATGAATGAAATGATGCTGTTACGTAAAGCTGATTGGTCATGGCTCATACCTAAGTGGTTTGGTGTCATCCCTGTACTTGTTTTTGCATTGATTGTACTGGTTGATCATACTCAACATGGAATTTTGATTTGGAATAGTGCAACTGAGAGATTCGGTTTTGCACTGTCAGGTTTGTTATTGTTTACTGTGTGGTTAAGACCGTTTCAATGTGTTCATTTTGAAAAGGAATGGGTAAGCCTGGGGGCGTTTTGCAGTTTGAGTCTCACCAGTTTGAGTCTGATTCCAGGTATGCCTTATATCAGTGTAGTGATATTGCCTTTGTTATTTTGTGGATGGTGTTTTTGGCAAAAAAATCAGGACTGGAATATGTTCTGGCAAGCGCGTACCAGCCTTGCGTTAATGATGATATGGATCATTTGTTCACAACTTTTTTCTGCCCAAGCTTTTCAAGCCTACCTGTTTCCGATTTTAAACCCATTTGATCTGGTGAGTATCGCCATGCTCGCAGGCTTTATCTGGATGTTATCACTGCAATTAAAAACCGGTCTGGATCGTGGCATTGTTGCTGTTCTGATCGTGCTAAGCTTGTTATGGCTTTGTAGTTATATCGTGTTACGCGCTTTGCATATGTATCTGGATACACCTTATAACTCACTACAAATATGGCAGGATGGTACGGTTCAACTCAGCTTTACTTTGCTTTGGGTTTGCCTGGCATTGATTACCATGAGTCTGGCAAGTCGTAAGAGTCTACGTTCCATGTGGATTCTTGGTGGTAGTATTTTGGTGTTGGTGACCTTAAAACTGGTACTGTTTGATTTATCACATGTTGGAACATTGACCAGAGTTGTTTCATTTCTGGGAGCAGGATTTGTAATGCTAATTATTGCTTATATTGCGCCGATTCCAGAGCCGGAACAGCTTGCCATTGAAGATAACAAATAGGTTTTATAATATTTTCTCCTTCGTTGTTTTGATGAAGGGGAAAATACTTAACCTGAGTTCGATATAAAACTCTTAATGAAACATGATACTCGGAAACGTCATCCGCAACTGTTTGAGGTAGGACTTCTTTTATAATGTATTGTTTCTGCGACTTATTGAATATGTTGCTAGTGGCTGACGAGTTTTGCGGATGACAATGGTTTTGCATACTTTTGCCGAAACAAAAGTATGGCGAGCCGCAGGCTGATCCCAAAATTGGATAAAAACTCAGCAAGACTCCGCTAAGATCATTGCTTTTCAATAAGTTAAAGAAGTAGTTGCGTCGAACTCACGTTACTTAATTTATTGATTGCTAAATATTTTAAAAAATAAAATTTTCAATGAATGAAAATGTTTGAATCCTATTCTAAGTAACCATTTTATCAGACTAGATATATTGATTGTATGGACTCCGCGGGTGAGTCTATTTGCTGAAAAATGGCTATTGTTACCTTTTAATAGGAAAAGTAACAATAGCCAGACCAAGAGCAAATAATTACAATTTTGGCTCACGTTTGATTTCTTGCGCATTGCCATAGGTATCTAGGTCTTCATTACTTAAAGGTGCAGATGCTGCTGGTCGATCAACAAAACCAATTTTAGGTACAGGGATTTCTATCTGATTTTCTACAAAACGGTCGCGAATAATTTCATGCATTTGATCTTTGACTTGCAAGTAGTTTTCTTGCCTACACCAAAGTGCAAATAAAAGTTCAATGGATGATTCACCAAATGAAGTAACACTTAATGTTGGCTTCGGATCTGCAAGAACCAGAGCATAATCATTTGCTGCATCTAATAAGACTTCCCGTACTTTATTGATATCTTCATGAAAATTGATGGCAAGTGTGATTGGAATGCGCCGAATAGGGAAACGGGACAGATTGTGCACAGGGGCTCGAATAAGCTGTTCATTCGGTAAGCGAACAAATACATTATCTAATGTGAGCAACTTGACTGAAAGAAGATCGATAGAAATGACTTCTCCTTCAATAGTATGTCCGCGAATCAGCGTGATCTGAATAGTATCACCTACAGCAAAAGAGCCTTCTCCTATCAAGAATAAACCGCTGATCAAGTTAGATGCCGATGTTTGTGAAGCAAAACCCAAAGCAACGGTTAGAATCCCCGCAGCACCAAGGAAGACGCTAAGTTTAAAGCCAGCTTCTTTTAAACTTGCAACTGCAAACAAAATAAAGATGAAGTAAAAAATCCCTCTACGCCAGACCAGGCGTTGATGGGCATTTAAACGTTGTCCAATGGTCCGGATAAAGGTATTTGAGACCACACGTGCTAAAATAAAACCGATAAAGCAAAGAATTAAAGCAATCAGAACTTCGGTAATACGATCTGTATTAAAGTTGGTAAATATTCCTTTGAGGCTATCTGTTACATCTTTGGTGATATTGGTATCTGCCATGATGCCTCCTTAGAAAAATGAATCAAACATGTTAAACAGCATGCCACCTGGAGTTCGAGGTGGATGAACATATGTAACTTCGCCTGCCAAAGGTGGTGTACGGTTTTCAATACGTATACGCGGAGGTTTATTAGAGTCTTCATGTATGACTTTAATCTGTGAAGTCCATAAGCGACCTGTACTCTCACTATAAAAAAGAGGTAATGCAGGTACAGGAATATTCATTTTATCGAAGCGTAATTGATGATTGCTAATATTATGAAAATCAATTGGTGTCACTGCACGAAATGCACGGGGTCGAAGTAAATTAAGTTCGGTTCTACCATCGACGGATGTGGCATAACACAATTCACCATTTCGCTTATCAGGACCAAACCATGTGTCCTTGGGTAAGATGACAGGAAGATCAAACAAAGGTTCTTTTTGGCTTTGAACAAAGCCAGCCATCCACAATGGTGTACTGATATATAAGGTACCACGCTGACCAGCAGGAATATAAATCGGGTCTACAGGCTTAATCACGACTGAACGGTCTGCAAGTCTTGGCATGAGCTGGAACGTATTATGTGTTTCTCTAAACATAAAACGTTTGACATGTACAGGTTGTGGAAAAGCAAAATGGACATCCTGAATACAACTCCACTGTTGCTCGTAGTCAAACTGCATCATTGGACGATAATATTCCAGCCGCCATTCCTGTAAACCGCGCGTTAACCTCAAAAGCATTGAGCCAAATTGCCAAGCTTTGGATTGATTGAGTTCAAACTTTTGCTCTCCCCACCATTTTAGATCGGGAAGTTCTGGTTCTAAATGTTCATTTTTCTTGGACAACGGTGATTATTCCTTATTCATTCATAAAAACAGACTTCACGCTGTCATATGCATAGAGTACACTCAATATAATTTTAATCATCATTATAAGTTGTAATGCAAGTACTTAAACAACTACAAATACCATATAGTTTTGCGAAGCGGCATGGAGTGCTTTTACGTTACGAAGGCGATCAAGTCTATATTGTCAGAAGACAGGATACCGCACAAATTGCCATTCAAGAAGCTCGCCGTTATTTAGGTCGACCAGCCCAATATCAAATTCGTGCTAATGACGAGTTTGATCATTTACTCAGCTCAAGCTATGCAGGTGAAACAGGTGAATCACAACAGGTTGCAGCAGGTCTGGAAGATCATCCAGATCTATTGAGCTTGGCAGATCAAGTCCCAGAAACTGAGGACTTGATGGATCAGGAAGATGATGCTCCGATTGTACGTCTGATTAACGCATTATTGTCTGAAGCGATTCGTGTCGGTGCGTCTGATATTCATATTGAATCATTTGAAAAAAAGCTTTCAGTTAGATTGAGAGTGGATGGGCAGCTTCGAGAAATTGTACAACCACGCCGTGAACTAGCTCCACTTCTGGTTTCACGTATCAAGGTTATGGCAAAACTGGACATCGCTGAAAAACGTATTCCTCAAGATGGCCGTATTTCCTTACGGCTGGCGGGGCGTGAAGTTGATGTTCGTGTATCGACATTACCATCTTCACATGGTGAACGTGTAGTGATGCGTTTACTTGATAAGCAGGCTGGGCGCTTGAACATGAGCCATTTGGGGTTGATGGCAAATGATTATGAAAGATTGATACAGTTGGTGCATCGACCACATGGCATTATTTTAGTGACCGGACCTACAGGCTCAGGGAAGACAACAACTTTATATGCAGCGCTTTCTGATCTGAATGATGGTTCAAAAAATATTTTGACTGCAGAAGATCCTATTGAATATCAGCTAGAAGGAATTGGACAGACACAAGTCAACACTAAAGTTGATATGACCTTTGCGCGTGCTTTAAAGGCTATGCTACGTCAGGATCCAGATGTGGTGATGGTCGGTGAGATTCGTGATCTGGAAACTGCTGAGATTGCAGTTCAAGCATCATTAACAGGTCACTTGGTTTTATCAACACTACATACCAATACTGCGATCGGTGCGGTAACACGTCTTAAAGATATGGGGATTGAGCCATTTTTATTATCCAGTTCATTGATTGGTGTAATCGCACAAAGATTGGTGAGAACACTTTGTACGCACTGTGTAACCTGGAGGGATGCCAGTGATTTTGAAAAGGACGTGTTTAAACATCTGGAAGTTGATGAAAATTTAAAGCTTCCACAACCAAATGGGTGCGAACATTGTTCACATATTGGATTCATTGGACGAACTGCTATCTATGAAATAGTTCCTATTGATGAACCCATGCGTCGTCTTGTACATGGTAATGCAGCTGAATATGAACTGGAAGGTTATGCACGGCAACATGCGGGATCTATTCGTGATGACGGATTAAGAAAAATTTTGAAAGGTAAAACCACACTGGAAGAGGTATTAAGGGTAACAAACGAATCAGAAGAATAAACACTAATCGCAAATAGATATCTTTAAAATGCTTTCGATAGGTATATACAGGAGATCTATTTGCATATCTTTTTTAAATCATTTTTTTG
>NZ_OOGT01000084.1 GCF_900323515.1 Acinetobacter stercoris
ATATAAAAAAAGTGAATCAAATTGATTGACAACAATCAAGATTATGCTCATTATAATTTTCTATATACGAACATATTGTTCTATTATAGAACAGTGCTTCAGGAAGAAGTTCTCAAAGCAAAAAATATAGCGAAAAGGAAAATCAGCTATGGAAAATATAGAATCGTCAGCAGTTATTCGTGACGAAAGCATGGCACAGCATCATGAAAAAGTAAGTCAAAAACGGGTTGCTTTTGCAACAGTCATTGGGACAACAATTGAATGGTATGACTATTTCGTTTATGCAGCAGTTGCAGGACTGGTATTCAATCAAATCTTCTTTGCACCCGCAGGTCCTGTCGTTGCAAATCTTCTGGTTTTCGCATCCATAGGGATCAGCTTTATTTTTAGACCGCTCGGTGCATTTATCGCTGGTCATTACGGTGATAAGTTAGGTAGACGACTAATGTTGGTACTTACTCTAGTCCTAATGGGCGGCACAACCACATTAATCGGTTTACTTCCAACCTATGCAAGCATTGGAGTCGCCGCACCAGTAATCTTGATCTTCCTTCGTATTCTTCAAGGGATCTCTGCAGGTGGTGAATGGGGTGGCGCAGTATTAATGGCTGTCGAACATGCCCCAGTAGAAAAACGTGGCCGTTTTGGTGCTTTCCCGCAACTTGGTGTTCCTTTAGGCTTACTTCTTGCCTCTTTTGTCCTGGTTATCATGACAGGTTTCGTTTCACCTGGTGATGAATTTGTAGAATGGGGCTGGCGTATTCCATTCCTGTTTAGTTTGGTTTTACTTTTAATTGGACATTGGATTCGTCGTTCTGTAGATGAAAGTCCCGTATTTGAAGAAATCAAACAACGTAAAACCACAATTCAAAATCCAATCAAGACATTATTTAGCCAGTATAAAAGCTCTGTCCTACTAGCTGCTTTCTTATGCGCAGGTGTAACAGCACTCGGTTATATGACTACAGGTGGGTTTATTCAAAACTATACAACCAATCCTAAAGGACCATTTGCGTTAGACCGTACCATCATACTTTCACTTGTCACGGCTTCTGCAGTTATCTGGGCACTAGTCACCTGGATATCAGCGAGTTTATCGGACCGGTTTGGTCGCAAAAAGATTTATGTTATTGGCACTATTGCACAAATCGTTGGTGCATTATGCCTCTTCCCTTTCGTAGATGTAGGGACATACACAAGTATTGCAATAGGCCTAACCATTTTATCTATCGGAATAGGTCTGACTTATGGTGTTCAGGCGACGTTTTATGCTGAACTTTTCCCTGCTTCAATTCGATTTTCAGGAATCTCGATTACCTATGCGATCGGTTCAATCATCGGTGGTGCATTTGCCCCATTAATTGCTGCATGGATCGTAAACGCGACTGGTGGTACAACTTATGTCACAGTTTATCTCTGCTTCATGGCAGGGCTGGCGTTCATTGCTTCAATTTTACTTAAAGACAGGACGGGAATTGATCTGGGACCTGAAAATGAAGAACAACAAAATCAATCACCATTAATCTGGAAATAGAAAAAAAGCGAGCTAGGTCAAAAGCTCGCTTTATATTTTATAGTTTTCTCTTAAATTCTAAATTATTGTTTTTTATATTTTTAAATATTTCCAGTATTCAATCTCACCATTAAATACTGGAAATAATGTTCAAGTGGAGTTTTAATTTCACATACAACAGCATGCAAGTTCAGCATTATTGTAGCGAATTGATTTCATAGTCATGGCTTTCACCTCTTGTTTTGAACGTAGAGCTAATATAACCAGATTCATTTGAGTTGAATAATAATTAGAAATGCATTCGTTTTCTTGTTTTTTCCTTAGGAAATATTATCAAAAGATTATTATTAGATTTATAGATATCATATATAAAAAAACCCACACTTTATGTGGGTTTTTTTATATAACGTAAATTAAGCAGTTTTTCGCATCTGTGCATTTTTACGAATCGTGATCATGATCAATTGTACTGCAGCAGGTGTTACACCAGGAATACGACTTGCTTGAGCCAATGTCTCAGGAAGTACATTTTTAAGCTTCATGGTGATTTCACGAGACAAACCAGACACCACATCATAGTCAAAATCAGCAGGAATACGTGTTTCTTCAAGACGCTTCATCTGAGCGACATCTTCTTGCTGACGATTAATATATCCAGCATATTTCACTGCAATTTCAATTTGTTCACCTACATGCTGAGAAACTTCCGAACCAGTCAACTCTGCAATTTGATCAAATGTTACATTTGGACGTTTAAGCAAATCAATCGCACTTGATTCCTTACTTAAATCTTCACCTGTCATTTCAACAAATTTCTTGCCCATTGGATTATTCGGAGCTGCCCAAAGGTGTTGTAAACGACCTGTTTCACGCTCAACCGCTTCCATTTTTTCACTGAAAGCAGCCCAGCGGGCATCATCAACCAAACCAAGTTCACGGCCAATTGCTGTCAAACGTTGATCAGCGTTGTCTTCACGAAGCATCAGACGATATTCGGCACGTGAGGTAAACATACGATACGGTTCTTTTGTACCTAAAGTAATCAGGTCATCCACCAATACACCAATGTACGCTTCATCACGTTTAGGTGTCCATTGCTCCTGATCCCAAGCACGGCGAGCAGCATTCAAACCAGCCAGGATACCTTGAGCACCTGCCTCTTCATAGCCTGTTGTACCATTAATTTGACCAGCAAAATACAGGTTATTAATCGCTTTGGTTTCAAGCGAGAATTTTAAAGATTGTGGATTGAAATAATCATATTCAATCGCATAACCTGGACGTAAAATATGTGCATTTTCCATCCCCTTGATTGAACGTACCAATTCAAACTGAACATCAAAAGGTAAAGACGTTGAAATACCATTTGGGTAAAGCTCATGTGTATCCAAACCTTCAGGTTCTAAAAACACCTGATGAGAGTCTTTATCAGCGAATTTATGAATTTTATCTTCAATTGATGGGCAATAACGTGGTCCCACGCCCTCAATAACACCTGTATACATTGGCGAACGGTCTAAACCACCACAAATAATTTCATGTGTCCGTTCGTTAGTATGGGTAATATAACAATTGATCTGTTCTGGGTGCATAGAAGCATCGCCCATAAACGACATCACTGGAGAAGGGAAATCACCAGGCTGAGGAGTCATCACAGAAAAATCGACAGAACGTGCATCAATACGCGGAGGAGTACCCGTTTTTAAACGACCTACTGGAAGTTTTAATTCACGCAAACGATGCGCCAAAGAAATAGAAGGTGGATCACCTGCACGACCACCAGAAGCATGATTCAGACCTACGTGGATTACACCACCGAGGAAAGTGCCTGTTGTTAAAACTACTGTTTTGGCATCAAAACGGATACCCATTTGAGTAACCACACCTTTAACAGTATCACCTTCAACAATCAAGTCATCTGCTGCTTGCTGGAAAATATCGAGATTTGCCTGATTTTCCAAAGTATGTCGGATAGCCGCTTTATAACGAATACGGTCAGCCTGTGCACGTGTTGCACGAACGGCTGCACCTTTACGTGAATTCAGGATACGGAACTGGATACCCCCTTTATCAGCAGCAAGTGCCATCGCACCGCCCAAGGCATCAATTTCACGAACAAGGTGAGATTTACCAATCCCCCCAATCGCAGGGTTACAGCTCATCTGCCCTAAAGTCTCAATGTTATGAGTTAAGAGCAAAGTCTGTCGACCCATACGCGCCGCAGCAAGAGCCGCTTCCGTACCTGCGTGACCGCCACCGATAACAATGACATCGTAAACTTTAGGATAATGCATACTACTAGAGACTAAAAAAAAGGACTGCATATTATAGCAAGAAATTAGGCATTCAAATAAATGTTTTTCGAAATAGTCTACATAAAATCACAACAGCATACAGAGTGTGACAATTTAGCTTATCAAAGCTCCTAAAAAAAGATTAACTTTTAAGCAGTTACTTCATAGAATATATTCGTTGCATTTTTTTTCATACCTAACAATCAACTTTAATAAAGGGATAGATCAATGAAAAATATCGTAATCAAGACGTTGTCTGCATCGCTAGTCTGTTTACTCAGTATAGGTGTTGCAAATGCTGCTCCGCAAAAAGCGAAAACAGCCAAGTCATCCAAGGCAACTAAAGTAAGTTCAGAAGAACGTCTTCAACTCAACGCATGTAACAAGAAAAAGCAAGGGGAATGGACAAAATATAGCTATCAAGGCGTAACATTTAACGGAACATGTGAGCTCAATGAAAATGGAAAATTACAGTTCCAGCCACCAGCTCCAGCAGGCGGTCAACCAGTAGCAGAACAACCGGCTAGCTAATTTTTAATATTAAAGTGGTTATGGCTTGACTAACCACTTTTTTATTGTTCAACAACACATGATTATTTAATGAACAAGTCAAAGCTTGTTCTTTTGAAGAAATATAAAGCTACTGCATAAAATAAAGTGCTACACGAAAAGGATAAATAGCAACTCATCTTTTTTGATCTTGATATATTTCTTGTTCTTTATCTCAAAGTTTCGGCTACAATAGCATTTTATGAAAATAAATTAGGTTATTTCTGTGAAGTGGTTACAAATTCATATTACTGTTGATCAAGCTCAAGTTGAATTTACAGAAACATTATTGGGTTCATTAGGAGCTGTAAGTGTCACATTAGATGATGCTGAAAACCAGGACTTGCTTGAGCCACTTCCAGGTGAGACACCACTCTGGAACAAAGTCATTGTCACAGGTATTTATGCTCAGGAAGATGATGAACAAATTGATGTAGCTGCTCTTGAAACTTTTATCCGTACACAAATGCCTGATGCGGACATGCGTAGCGAATTTCTTGAAGATCAGGTCTGGGAACGCTCATGGATGGACTATTACGAACCCATCCAGATTTCTGAAAAATACTGGATTGTTCCTGAATGGTTAGAACCCCCTGAAGCCGATGCCGTAAACATCAAACTTGATCCGGGCTTAGCGTTTGGTACAGGTAACCATGCCAGTACATTCTTATGCTTACAATGGCTAGGTACAGTCGATCTTAAAGATAAAACTGTTATTGATTATGGTTGTGGTTCAGGTATCCTGGGTGTTGCTGCATTATTACTCGGTGCAAAAAAAGTCTATGCAACCGATATTGACCCTCAAGCAGTACTTGCAACCAAACAAAATGCTGAATTAAATGGTGTATTAGACAACCTATACGTTGCACTACCAGAAGAGTTTAATGAAACATTTAAAGATCAAAAAGCAGATGTTTTAGTTGCCAATATCCTTGCTGGGCCATTAATGTCATTGGCTTCCGAGTTTGCCAATCTTGTCCTGTCTGAGGCAGATTTTGCACTAGCAGGTGTGATT
Source organism: Acinetobacter stercoris (assembly GCF_900323515.1). GTDB lineage: Bacteria > Pseudomonadota > Gammaproteobacteria > Pseudomonadales > Moraxellaceae > Acinetobacter > Acinetobacter stercoris. The sequence goes on from NZ_OOGT01000084.1 coordinate 5,372, forward strand.
GAAGAACAGGTAAACGATGTCTCAGAAGTTTATTCAGAGTTTTTTGATGTACTGCATGTTGAAAAACGCGAAGAAAACTGGTGCCGTATTTCTGGTAAACGTCATAAGTACCAATAAGTATCCATGTCACATAAACAAACCCAATGCCCTAACTGTCATACAGTTTATAAAGTATCCGTTCCTCAACTGACGGTTGCTCAGGGTATGGTTTGTTGCCCTAAATGTAATCAAACATTTAACGCGCTTAGTCACCTTAGAAATTTCCAAACAGATGCCGAATCCCCAAAAAAAGAAAATATTCAGGATATTTCCCCTTCTAGCTCAAGCCTAGAGCATGATCCAGTATCAAAAACCCGACCAGAAGCTCAAGTTCTGGACATCTTTAATCGAAAAATTGAAAACTCAAATATAGACCTTCAAACTTATTTAAATAATCTTAATTATTTTAATCATGAACCTGTCACAGCTCTTCCCTGTCTAAATCTTTCAGGAAGCTCAACAAGATATTCCAGAATAGAAGAAAAGCGTAAACGCCTGTACTACACTTTCTGGATACTCTTAAACCTGACGCTTATTATTGTCCTAATCTATCAGATCTTATGGTTCAATCCTCAGTTACTTGACCGTTCTAACGTTCTTAACCATACATTTACTTCCACAACACAATTATTAAATGTTGATACGGTTCCAGCACGCTATAAAAATATCACAGCTTCACAGATCAAGATTGAATATAACGATCAACAAACCGAGTTCTCAGGCATATTAACCAATACTTATCCATCCAGCCTTAAAATGCCAAATTTAAGACTTAGTCTTATGTTGAAAGGTCATATTATAAAAAGATACATCATTCATCCTTCTGAGTATCTGATTCCAAGCTTACAAGGTATCGAAAGAATTCCAAACAATAGCCCATTTTTCTTCCAATTTCATATTGACATTGAAAAAAATGGCTTTGACCATTATCAATTAGACGTAATTCACCCTTAAAATTAAAAAAAGTTAAAAAAAAGTTAAAAAAAATGTAGTTTTCTTGCTCATTTTTCTCAAGAGGATGCTATCATACGCGCCACGAAAGCTTTGTGCTGCAAACTCCTCGCAATTTTTCACAACAAATACTGTCTGTTTATGTGCTTTATTTTCAATATTGCGCAAAGAGATCGTTTTTTGTTCGAAGATAACGTGGTAACATATATTTAAGTATTGTTACGCTTATTTTCTAATCAATTGCACGAGCTGTGGCAAGCTAATTGTTCTTGTTTTAGAGCTACCGTTTTAAGACCTAAAACGGGGCATATATATTTTTAGACCACATAGATATACCACTAGTAACTTAGTGGTATCGGATTTTCGGATTAACTCGCATGAATAGCAAATCTCCTATTTTTACTGCACAATCTGATGTTGCTCTTCGTATTCACGTAGATCGCGCAGTTCGCCATTATTTTGCACAATTGCAAGGTGAGCAGCCGTCTCAGGTTTACGATATGGTGCTAGCAGAAATGGAGAAACCTCTTTTATCTGTCGTTCTAGAATATACGCGTGGTAACCAAACACGTGCTGCTGAGATTCTGGGACTTAACCGTGGTACTTTACGTAAAAAGTTAAAAGCTCACGGTTTAATGAGTGAATAAATGTTAAAATGCTCACGCCTGTGGGCATTTTTTATGCCTATTTGTTTTAATCTGTAGACTGAAAACTGTTGACAATATCATGACTATTAAACGTGCTTTGATCTCTGTTTCTGATAAAACAGGAATTGTCGAATTTGCTGAAAATCTTGCAAATTTGGGGGTGGAAATTTTATCTACTGGTGGTACTTACAAGTTGCTTAAAGACAACAATATCACTGTAGTTGAAGTTTCTGAACATACTGGTTTTCCTGAAATGATGGATGGACGTGTTAAAACACTTCACCCAAAAATTCATGGCGGTATTCTGGCTCGTCGTGGTCTAGACGAAGCTGTAATGCAAGAACACAACATTGATCCAATTGATCTGGTTGTCGTAAACCTTTATCCATTTGCTGCAACTGTTGCCAAACCAAATTGTTCTCTTGCTGATGCTATTGAAAACATTGACATCGGTGGCCCAACAATGGTTCGTGCTGCCGCCAAGAACCACGCCTCTGTTGGTATCGTTGTAAATGCATCTGACTATGATGCAATTATCAATGAACTTAAAGAAAATGGCTCACTTTCTTATGAAACACGTTTTGATTTGGCAGTCAAAGCTTTCGAACATACTGCTCAATATGATGGCATGATCGCATCATATCTAGGTGCCCGTGTAGGTAAAACCGAAGGTGAAGCAGACAAATTCCCACGTACTTTTAATACTCAGCTCAATAAAGTGCAAGACCTGCGTTACGGTGAAAATCCACACCAGTCAGCTGCATTTTATGTAGAAGCAAATGCAAAAGAAGCATCTGTTTCAACAGCAAAACAGCTTCAAGGTAAAGAATTATCTTATAACAACATTGCAGATACAGATGCAGCACTAGAGTGTGTTAAATCATTTGCCAAACCTGCCTGCGTTATTGTTAAGCATGCGAATCCATGTGGTGTTGCTGTCTCACTAGACGGTATTAAAGCTGCTTATGATCTCGCTTATGCAACCGATCCAGAATCAGCTTTTGGTGGCATTATTGCATTTAACCGTGAGTTAGATGTTGCAACAGCACAAGCAATTGTTGACCGCCAATTTGTTGAAGTGATTATTGCTCCAGGTATTGCCGAAGGGGTACTTGAGGTTACTGGTGCGAAGAAAAATGTTCGTGTCCTCATTTGCGGAGAACTTCCAGCAATTGATGCACGTGAAGCTCAATATGACTATAAACGCGTTCATGGTGGCTTACTCGTTCAAGATCAGGACTTAGGCATGATCACTAAAGACGATCTTAAGGTTGTGACTAAACGTGCACCTACTGAACAGGAGATCGATGATTTAATTTTTGCCTGGAAAGTAGCAAAATACGTTAAATCCAATGCAATTGTTTATGCAAAAAATCGTCAAACTATCGGTGTAGGTGCGGGTCAAATGAGCCGTGTAAACTCAGCTCGTATTGCTGCCATCAAAGCTGAACATGCAGGTTTAGTTGTTGAAGGTGCGGTAATGGCATCTGATGCATTCTTCCCATTCCGTGATGGTATTGATAACGCTGCTGCTGCTGGCATCAAATGCATCATCCAGCCGGGTGGTTCAATGCGTGATGAAGAAACCATTGCCGCTGCTGATGAGCATGGTATTGCAATGGTGTTTACTGGTATGCGCCATTTCCGTCACTAATTATTTTAAATCCTCCCCTAACCCTCCTTTAATAAAGGAGGGTTTTCTATATGATATAGAACGAAGGAGTCCCACTTTTCAAAGGGGATTTAGGGGGATTCTATTTTTGAAGGATTTTTGAGTATGAATATTTTAGTTTTAGGTAGCGGCGGTCGTGAACATGCATTGGCATGGAAAATCGCACAAGACGATAAAGTAGAAAATGTTTTTGTCGCTCCAGGTAATGCAGGCACGGAAACTGAAGCAAAATGCCAAAATGTTGCATTAGATATTTTAGACAATGCTGCCATTATTAAATTTGCACAAGACAATAAAATTGATTTAGTTGTTGTCGGTCCGGAAGCGCCTTTGGTCAATGGTGTCGTTGATGCTGCTCGTACTGCTGGTGTTAAAATCTGGGGACCAACTCAATATGCTGCTCAGCTTGAAGGTTCAAAAGCCTTTGCCAAACATTTCTTAAAGCGTCATAACATTCCTACTGCATTCTATGATGTATTTACAGAGGTCGATGCTGCCAAAGCTTACGTTGAAAAAAATGGCGCACCTATTGTCATTAAAGCTGACGGTTTAGCTGCGGGTAAAGGTGTAATTGTTGCCATGACCAATCAGGAAGCATTTGATGCGATTGATGATATGCTTGCTGGCAACAAGTTTGGTGATGCAGGTTCTCGTGTAGTTATTGAACAATTTCTGGATGGTGAAGAAGCATCATTCATTTGTATGATTGATGGTCAAAATATTTTGCCAATGGCAACCTCTCAGGACCATAAACGTATCTTTGAAGGTGACCAAGGTCCAAATACTGGTGGTATGGGTGCCTATTCCCCTGCTCCTGTTGTTACCGCAGATGTTTTTGAACGTGTAATGAATGAAATCATGCGTCCAACTGTTGAAGGTATGGCAAAAGATGGTCATGTTTATACTGGCTTCTTATATGCAGGTTTGATGATTGATGCACAAGGTCAACCACGTGTCATCGAGTTTAACTGCCGCTTTGGTGATCCTGAAACCCAACCGATCATGATGCGTTTGCAATCATCTTTAGTTGATCTCGTAGAAGCTGGTATCAGTGGAAACCTTCCGAGTGAAGCCCAATGGGATGATCGTAAAACAGTTGGTATTGTTCTCGCTTCGGCAGGCTATCCTGAGACTGCAAAAAAAGGTGATGTTATTTCTGGTTTAGATACTCAGATTGCCGACAGTAAAGTTTTCCATGCTGGCACAGCTAAAAATGCGAATGGAGAAATCGTAACTGCAGGTGGTCGTGTTCTTTGTGTCACTGCATTAGGTAACAGCATCAGCGAAGCTCAGGCAAAGGCGTTAGAACTTGCTGAAAAAGTGAAATTTGATGGCGTTCAATATCGCAAGGATATTGGTTATCGTGCGATTGCACGTGAGCAAGCCTAAGTTCTTTAAAATGACTCCAAATCAAGCTCTTCTATGAGAGCTTGATTTTTTTCAAATAGTTATTTTTATTTAACCTTATACTGCACGCTATATTCCAAATTATGCATAAGTTATGTCATAAATATTAGTTTGACATCTATGTAGGGGTGTTTATACTCGCAGGCTTTAGTAAATAACTCGAAGAATTAAGATTTTCTTCCCGTATTGAAATAGAAANTCTTTTTTTCCATTTCAGATTCTTGATATGATAAATATCAAGTAGTTTTCATCACATAATCTTGTAATTACTGATGAAAATGGAAACTAAAGTTATATTGACTCTCCTATCCTTGCGAATAGCATCTGTTTGCTTCAAATTAAAGCAGCAGATAGGACAAAATGACAATGCATCCGATTTCCAATGATGCATATTCTTAATTTAGGATTCGTTAACTCATGAAGAAAATATTGGGTGTTGTTCTAAGTGCTTCTGTTGTTCTTTTGACAGCTTGTGGCAAACACGAAGCTGCGCAAGATAGCAAAGCAACAGCTGATGCTGGTGAATTAAAGAAAGTAACTATTGCTTCAAGTGGTTCAGATACCGATATCTGGAACTATATTGCAACTTTACCTCAGACGAAACAGGCTGGAATTGAATTAAAAGTTCAAAACTTTACTGACTATGTGGCAATGAATAATGCTGTTGCCAACAAAGACATTGATGCCAATGCTTTCCAGTCTTATGCATATATGGTTGCATATAATACCAATAACAAAGATAAGGTCGCTCCTATCGCGACAACCTATCTTGAACCAATGGGTATATATTCAACAAAATACAAAAAAGTTGAAGAGTTTCCTCAAGGTGCAACAATCGCTATTCCAAATGATGGAGCTAACGAATCTCGTGCCTTATTACTTTTACAATCAGCTGGTCTTGTGAAATTAAAAGCTGACTTTGATGATGTTAAAGGAACGCCTGCTGACATCACAGAAAATAGCAAAAAAATCAACATCAAACCAATTCAAATGGCAACTGCTGTTCGCGTGAAAAACGATGTCGATGCTATTGTATTAGGCAATGTACTTGCGATGGAAGGTGGTCTAAACGTATTAAAAGACTCCATTTATCATGAACCTATCGATCAATCTACCCGTATGAATGTAAACATCATTGCTGTAGCCGATAGCCGTAAAGAAGATCCTACCCTTAAAAAATTAGGTGATCTATACCATACCGAAGAAGTTAAAAAATACATCCAAGACCACTTCCAGGGTACTAAAGTAGATGTAAACAAACCAGTTAGCTACCTAACAGAAGCTAAATAGTTTAAAATGCTAAAATGAACAGGCAAACCTTTTGCCTGTTTTTTATTTTTACTACAGTTATTGATCACATGATTCAATTTAAAAACATTTCAAAACACTACCAACTCAAAGGCCAGACTGTCAAAGCACTAGATGATATTAATCTAGAAATCCCTGACGGCAGTATCTTTGGCATCATCGGTTATAGTGGTGCAGGCAAAAGTACCCTTATCCGTCTAATTAACCTGCTTGAGCGACCAACTCAAGGACAAGTCATTATTCGGGATCAAGATTTTACTGCACTTTCAGCAAGTGAACTGCGCAAGCAACGTAGCAATATTGGAATGATTTTCCAGCATTTTAATTTGCTTGAAAGCAAAACTGTTGCTGAAAATATTGAAATGCCTTTACGTTTACTTGGAATAGATAAAGCAAAACGAAAAGCACGCGTCAATGAGCTTTTGGCATTTATCGATCTGACACATAAACACAATGCATATCCTGATGAACTCTCAGGTGGTCAGAAACAGCGTGTTGGTATTGCACGTGCACTTGCAAATCATCCTAAAATTTTACTATGTGATGAAGCCACTTCTGCACTTGATCCGCAAACCACCAAATCTGTTTTGGACTTGTTGAAAAAAATCAATATTGAACAGAATATTACTATCGTAATGGTAACCCATGAGATGGATGTGATTGAAACTATCTGTGATCATGTTGCAGTAATGGAAGCTGGAAAAGTCATTGAAACTGGTACGACAGTAGATATTTTCAGTAAACCTCAACATCCTACTACTCAAAACTTTATTGAGACAGTGCTGCAGCAACAGTTACCTCAAAATATTCTGGAAAAGCTTGAAGTTCAGCATCAACACAGTATTTACCGTTTACAATTTTTAGGTCAATCTACCCAAGAACCCGTTATTCAACAATTGATTAAACAATTTGATTTAAGCCTGAATATTTTATTTGCCAATATGACTGAAATTGATGGCACGGTCATTGGACAAATGTTTGTGCAATTACTCGGTGAACAAGACACGATTCAAAATGCGATTGATTTTCTGCAATCACATGGTGTCAGGGTTAATCAGTCAGGAGTACAAAACAAATGAGAGATTTAATCGTTCACTGGCTCACTGTTATTTCTGAACCATTCTGGCATAGTGCACTCTCTATAGATCAGTTTGTCACAGCGATCCAAGAAACCATCTACATGGTAGTTGTATCATTGATCTTTGGTAGCTTATGGGGGTTAATCCAGGGAATTATTCTTCTGGTGACACGTCCAGAAGGTATTCTCCCGAATCGTGTTGTTTACCATGCTCTTAACCCGGTCGTAAATGCATTACGCTCACTTCCCTTCATCATTTTACTGGTTGCCGTTTTACCGCTTACCAAGTGGTTAACAGGTACACAAATTGGTGTCTGGGCTGCGATTGTTCCATTAACCATTTACATTGGTCCTTATATGGGGCGCTTAATTGAAACTTCATTACTTGAAGTTAATTCAGGAATTATTGAATCTGCTCAAGCAATGGGTGCAACACCATTTCAGATTATTTTCAAATTCATATTACCCGAAGCACGTAGCTCACTTATTTTAAATATGACGACAGCCACAATCAGCCTGATCGGGGCAACTGCTATGGCTGGTGCTGTAGGTGCTGGTGGTATTGGTGATTTGGCTGTATCCTATGGTTATCAACGCTTTGATAATAGTGTAATTATCCTGACTGTTATTGTCCTGCTATTGCTTGTGCAAATCGTACAAATGCTTGGTGAATGGCTCGCCAAACTTCGTTAGGATAAACTCCCTTATAATAAATTAAGCCAATCTCCAGATGATTGGCTTTTTTACACCTAAGCTATTAAATTTAATAAAAAATATATTCTATACAAAATACAATAACTCCAGGTTTTACAAGTTAAATCATTCTGAAATATTAAATTTCAGATTAAAAATATTTTTTGCTCAGTCATCCTCTTTCTTATATAACAGCAATAGCTTCTACATCTTTCGATTATTTAACTTCTTCCACAATAAATGGAATTGAATCAGACAATCACAGCCCCTAAAACTCATCAAACTCAAGTAAAAACAATAAATTATAATCATTAAACTGATTCAAGGTATTGCATGTGAACAGCGAATCAAATGCGAACAGTATGGTTTTTTTAAATGCCTAATCTCCAGCGACCATCTGCTGTTATACACTTTAAAAGCATTGGCAATGCGAACTTAGCTATGCTTAAATAATTTAAATAACCTCATTCAGGATCGATAAATGAGTTCTAGATTTAAAATTGAAGCCATTGATGTCAAAAACGCCTTACAAAATTATATTTGGATGCTCATCGATACCCAGCAGCAGACTGCAATCTGTATCGACCCTACTGAAGCTGATTTAGTTGAAGACTATTGTATAAATCACCAATTAAAACTAGAAGAAATCTGGTTGACGCATTGGCATAAAGATCATATCGGTGGTGTTCCTGATTTGATCGCAAAACATGAGATCCCTGTTTATGGACCTCGCGAAGAGCTCAGCAAAATACCTTTTATCTCAAATCCGTTACAGCATGACGATAATTTTTCTTATCACGGACTAAAAATCGATATCATAGCTGTACCTGGGCATACCCTTGGTCATATTGTGTATTTTATTGATGAGCTTGATAGTGTTTTTTGTGGTGATACTTTATTTGCCATGGGCTGTGGTCGCTTGTTTGAAGGCACTGCTGAACAGATGTACCACTCCCTGAACCGCCTTGCAGCACTTCCCCCTCGTACAAAAGTTTATTGTACACATGAATATACTCTTTCAAATGCTCAATTTGCATTACATGTAGAACCAGATAATTTAGCACTGCAAGACCGCGCAACATGGATAAAACAACAACGCGAACATGGTGAAATCACCTTACCAAGCACCATTGAACTTGAACTGCAAACCAATCCTTTTTTACGTGTAGAAAGCGCCGAAGAATTCGCAAAAATCCGCACCTTAAAAGACAATTTCTAGCCCGAAAATGATCAAACTCGTTCAGCCCAACCCCATATTACTAAATGGCAATCAACACGGAGTGCTTTTATTACATTCTTATACTAGCACCGTTCGTGACATGAAATTGCTAGCAGTCTATTTGAATGATCATGGATTTACCTGCTATACACCTGCTTACCAAGGACATGGCTTAAAAGTTCAGGACTTTATAAAGTATGGTCCCAAAGATTGGTGGAATGATGTTATTCAGGGGTATCAAATTTTAAGAGATTCAGGCTGCAAACAGATATCAGTTATTGGTATCTCACTAGGGGCTGTAATGAGTTTAAAAATGGCTGAAGAGTTTGATATTCATCGCTGTATCACTATGTCTGCCCCACAAGGTCGTGAGAAGAAAGACATATTTAAACGACTGGTGAATTATGCCGACTATATGAATAAACTTGAAAATCACACAAATAATGATTTTGAAAATAATATAACTAAACTTGAATCTGCAGCAGATCAACAAATATCTGATTTCCATTTATTTATTCAGCACACATTAAGTAAAATAGATACAATCACATGCCCAATCGCCCTATTTTATGGAAAAAAAGATGAACCATTGTATAAGACAAGTGCTGAATATATTTATATGCATGTACGCTCAAAAAACAAATTATTAAAGGAATACACAAACTCAGGCCATCTCATGACCTTAAGCCCAGATCAACAAGAATTACATCAAGATATCCTTAATTTTCTTCTATCAAACACATAATGAATTAATCCTTGTCTCAATAAATTATTGAAATATCTATTAACATACTTTAATTATATTCAATCAAACAAAATCTATTACAAAATATTTCATTACTGTTTACTCCTCCAGTCAATTTGATTCAAAAAATTTCAAAAAAAACGATTATGAAAAATAATAGTTAACCTAACAATATGTTTTACAATGATTTTTTAAAAAATCAGGCTTTATTATAAGTTTTCCTGAAGATGCAACCAAATCAGATATAC
>NZ_OOGT01000182.1 GCF_900323515.1 Acinetobacter stercoris
TTGCAATTATCTATAATTTAAATAATTATTCAGTAAAGCAACATTGCCAAAATATTCTGAAAGCATTGAATAAACCTTTTTATATCAATCTTCAAGAACACTTCATTACTGTATCGATAGGTGTCGCATTATATCCCGAACATGGTCGACAAATTGACAGTCTCAATATACATGCAGAACAAGCCTTAGCTGAAGCAAAGCAATTGGGTGGTAATACCATTCGCCTGTATTCACACAAAGCTTCACCACTTTTGAATAGTAGTATCAACTTAGATCGTGATCTAAGACAAGCGATAAAAAATAAAGAACTCATTGTTTACTATCAACCTAAAATCAGCCTGACATCAAAAAAAGTTTACGGTTTTGAAGCCCTGATTCGCTGGAATCATCCTGTTCGGGGTTTGATTGCACCAGATACCTTTTTGCCTTTTGCTGAAGAATCAAGCCTGATTTCTGAAATTGGTTACTTTGTTCTTTTAGAAACCTGTAAACAAATCAAGTCATGGATCAATCACGGGTTTCCTGACATTTCCGTTTCGGTAAATATTGTTGCTCAGCAAATACATCGTGGTCGCTTGCTCACAGACCTAAAAGAAGCTTTAGAACTTTATAATATTGATGGGCATCATCTGGAACTGGAAATTACTGAATCATCCCTGATAGATCATTCTAAAAATGTTGAAAAACTGTTAGAACAAATCAAAAAAGAAAATATCTCAATTTCACTAGATGATTTTGGAACTGGGTATTCCTCACTCGCCTATCTGACTCGCTATCCATTTGATACTTTAAAAATAGACCGTGCTTTCGTGAATAAAATTGGCGATCACAAAGACGAAGCCATCATTACCGCCATGATAGCAATGGGTAAGGCAATGGGTATGAATATCGTTGCTGAAGGTGTTGAAACGATTGAACAGGTCAACTTCCTTAAACATCAAGGATGTGACATCTTACAGGGCTTTTATTTTTCTAAACCGTTAAATGCACTTGAAAGTACAGAATTTCTAAAACAGCATAAACTGATTGCTGTTTAAGGACAATCCAGCATAAGTTTCACTAAGATTATTATAAATTGGAACTTTTGGACTGTCCGTATTGCTCAACTAATGGTATATTCGAGAAAATTTAGCCAAAACTACCAGCCTCGCTGGAACATTGTAACAATCGAGAATCTGATGGACGATCAATCATTAAAACAGCAAGCTTTGTATTATCACGAGTTTCCAACGCCAGGGAAAATCAGCGTTACTCCGAGTAAACAGTTAGTTAACCAACGCGATCTAGCGCTTGCTTATTCACCTGGTGTCGCAGCACCATGTCTTGAAATTGAAAAGGATCCAGCAAAAGCTGCACTTTATACAGCTCGCGGCAATCTGGTTGCAGTCGTCAGTAACGGTACAGCTGTTTTAGGTTTAGGAAATATTGGTCCTTTAGCATCAAAACCAGTAATGGAAGGTAAAGGCGTATTATTCAAAAAATTCGCTGGTGTTGATGTCTTTGATATTGAAATTGCTGAAAATGATCCTGATAAGATTGTCGACATTGTTGCGGCACTTGAACCAACATTTGGCGGTATCAACTTAGAAGATATTAAAGCACCGGAATGTTTTTATATTGAGCAAAAACTTCGTGAACGCATGAAAATTCCTGTGTTCCATGATGACCAGCACGGTACCAGTATCATTGTTGGTTCAGCACTTTTAAATGCTTTACAAATCGTAAATAAAAAAATTGAAAATATCAAAGTCGTAGCATCAGGTGCTGGTGCTGCTGCACTCTCTTGTCTAGATCTTCTATGTGCATTAGGCGTAGACAAGAAAAATATCATTGTTGCTGATTCACGTGGTCTATTAACCACAAAACGTGAAGGCTTAGACGAATCTAAAAAACGTTATGTTCAAGATATCGAAGCCACTCAATTAGCAGATGTTATTTCAGGCGCTGACATGTTCCTTGGACTTTCTGCAGCTGGCATTTTAACCAAAGAAATGGTTAAAGAAATGGCAAAAGACCCAATTATCTTTGCTCTTGCCAACCCGGATCCAGAAATTTTACCTGAGCATGCACACGAGGTTCGTCCAGATGCCATTATGGCAACAGGTCGTTCTGATTACCCAAATCAGGTTAACAATGCGCTTTGTTTCCCATATATCTTCCGTGGAGCACTCGATGTAGGTGCTACAACCATTAATGAAGATATGAAGATTGCATGCGTACATGCAATTGCGCGCATGGCTCATGTTGAAGCTGATGCAGCAACATATGGTGAAAAATCAGCATCATTTGGTCGTGATTACCTTATTCCTCGTCCATTAGATCAACGCCTGATTTTGGAAATTGCACCTGCTGTAGCGAAAGCAGCAATGGATTCTGGCGTTGCAACACGCCCGATCGAAGACTTTGCAGCTTATCGTCAACGTTTGTCTGAGTTTGTTTATAACTCGGCATTTATGATGAAACCAATTTTTGCACAGGCAAAATCAGATCCTAAACGTATTGCCTATGCTGAAGGTGAAGACCTACGTGTACTTCGAGCAGTACAAATTGCTGTTGATGAAGGTTTGGCATTCCCTATTCTGGTCGGTCGTACTGCTGTGATCGAAACCAACATCAAAAAACTTGGTCTTCGTTTACAACACGGTGAAAATATTGAAATCGTTGATCAGGAGAAAAACCCAGATTACGAGAAATTTGCTGATGACTATTACAACATCATGCAACGTAAAGGGGTAACACCTGAATATGCTCAACGTGAAGCTCGCCGTCGCTCAACCCTGATTGCATCTATGCTGGTTCGCCATGGACATGCTGATGGTATGTTGTGCGGTACTTACTCAAGCTATGATATTCACTTGGACTTTGTGAAAAACGTGATCGGTCTCAAAGAAGGTCGTAACAACTATTTCACTCTAAATGCATTAATGCTTGAAGATCGTAATCTGTTCATTGCAGATACTTATGTAAATGTGAATCCTACTGCTGAAGAGCTGGCTGAAATGACTATCTTGGCAGCTGAAGAGGTTCGTCGTTTTGGCATGACACCACGTGTTGCTCTGCTTTCACATTCTAGCTTTGGTTCAAATGAAACTGATCCAAGTGCACAAAAAATGCGTAAAGTATTTGAGATATTAAACCAGATCGCCCCTGAACTTGAAGTTGAGGGTGAGATGCACGGTGATGCGGCACTTGATGAAAATATTCGTCACTTTGCATTCCCGAACTCTCGTTTCAAAGGTTCTGCTAACTTGTTGATCATGCCAAACCTTGATGCAGCCAATATTTCATTTAACCTGTTGAAATCAACTTCAGGCAATAATGTAACGATTGGACCTATCTTGCTTGGTGCTGCGAAACCAGTTCATATTTTAACTCCAACAACGACCACACGTCGTTTAGTAAATATGACTGCTTTAACTGTCGCTGAAATTCAACAAGCAAACCAATAAGTCATCTCTCTTTAGTAAAAAGCTAAAGTTTCGGACTTGAGAAAACCTCTATTCTGTAGCATGATTGCTTTAAGAATAGAGGTTTTTTCATGCAAGTGTATTTAGTTGGTGGAGCAGTCAGAGATCATATACTTGGACGTCCTATTGTAGAAAGAGATTATGTTGTTGTCGGTGCGACGCCAGACCAATTAATCGCCCAAGGTTATCAACCTGTCGGGAAAGATTTTCCTGTATTCCTCCATCCTGAAACCAAAGAAGAATATGCGCTCGCCCGTACTGAGCGGAAGTCTGGACATGGATATCATGGTTTTGAATTTTATACAGACCCGAGTGTCAGTCTTGAAGATGACTTGATCAGACGTGACCTAACCATTAATGCAATGGCTATGGATGAACAAGGTCAAATATTTGATCCTTATCATGGTCTGGATGATTTAAATAATAAGATTCTTCGCCATGTCTCTAATGCATTTGTTGAAGATCCTCTGCGAGTACTTCGCGTTGCGCGCTTCGCTGCCCGATATCATCCCTATGGTTTTCGTGTAGCCAACGAAACGCTTACACTCATGCAAAAGCTTGCTGAATCGGGTGAATTAAACACACTTACACCGGAACGTGTCTGGAAAGAAACTTCACGGGCGCTTATGGAAGATCATGCTGACATCTTCTTTGATGTTTTACGTCAATGTGGCGCATTAAAAGTTTTATTCCCTGAAATCGATGCATTGTTTGGTATACCCCAACGCCCTGAATATCATCCCGAAATTGATTGTGGTATCCATACACTCATGTCCTTACAGCAAGCATGTAAAGCCAATTATTCTTTAGATGTACGATATGCTGTTTTAGTACATGATCTAGGTAAAGCACTCACGCCTAAAGAGGAACTACCTAGACATATTATGCATGAAGATCGTGGCATTGCCCCTGTTACAGCATTAAGTGAACGGTTAAAAGTTCCAACTCTGACCAAACAACTTGCACTTGCTGTTTGCAAAGAGCATTTAAAAGCACATCAGGCTTTTACTCTAAAAGCTGGTACTTTATGGCGCTTACTACAACGACTGGATGTACTGCGTCGTCCTGAACGTGTTGAAGCATTCGTTCAGGCATGTGAATGTGATGCTAAAGGTCGCTTAGGGATGCAAGATCGTGATTATCCTCAAGGAAAATATATTCTGGATGCGGTAAATGTTGTCCGTTCTATCAAAGCACAGGATTTACCAGCCGATATAAAGGGTGCAGATATTGGTGAAATGCTGATTCAACGTCGGATAGAAGCCATTAGTGAACTAAAGCATACTTTAGAGCACCATTAACATTATGAAATTAAATAAGTTGATCAAATAATCTTTAGTCAGATCATTTGATCAACAAAAACACTAAATTTAAGAATAGCTATTGTTTTCCAAACAAAAATTCGAAAATAAATATTTTATTACTCACGATTTAATCATGTATATCTTAACAATGATGTGATTCGCAATACCCTATTATAGCCACTCCTGGAATCATCAAAACTAATCCAACAGGTGCAATAATAACTGCACCAATACCTTTTGCTATCGGCATTAATGATCTGGATTTTTTTACTTCTGACATTGATGTTTGAACAATAAGAGGTTCCTTAAATTGTCCTAATTTTAGAATTTGTTCACGATTACTCAATTTCACGACTTCACCTTGAAAGGGGATGATAACCTTAATAAAGTCATCATTTGAAATAGAAAATTGGTTTTCTTCATCTTTCGTAATTTCTTTATATAAGAAAGAGTTTTTATCTTGAAATTCTTTTTTACCAATAGAATTAGTTGGTAAAAATGCTTTGTAATAACCTTGAGTTACATTAATTTTTGAATCTGTTTTTTTCAATTCAAAATCTAAGACAACACCCCTAATATACTGCCTATTCTTTACAATAAATGCCAATCCATTTCTGCAACGCTCGGAGCTTTCTTTTGTATAAGTAATCGATTTATCACATGGGCTGATTACATAATCAAATTTTTCACCTATTGCATAAACTTTACCTAAATTATCTTGTTCTACTTGATATGCAATGCTGTAAATTTTTTCATTTATAGGCTGGGAGATATATTTTGTAGTTGTACATCCAGTTAGAAAAATACCCCCTAAAATAATTTTTAATAAAATCATATATCGCATATTTTTATCCTAAATTCACTATCAAGATCTAATCTACAATTAATTAGAAAAAATTAAATAATTGCCAATAATTTTAAATTTATAAAACAAATGTATAGCATTATAATTTGAGAAATTAAACCTTCTTTTAAAAGAAGGTTTTTCTTACATCACGATACTTTTGCTGGAAATGTAATCACTTTCTCCAGTTTCATCTGATTTTGAACCACCATCAACAAGCGGTCTATACCAAGTGCAATCCCTGAACATTCAGACATATTCGGTAAGGCGGCAAGTAAATATTCATCTATCGGCATAATATGTAAGCCCAATTTTTCTCGCTCTGCATTATCTGCTTCGAAACGACTACGTAGAATTTCAGCGTCAATCAGTTCATCATATGCATTAGCAAGTTCCAGGCCCTCGATATACAACTCAAAACGTGCTGCTACTTTTTCGCCATCTTCATCTAGTTTAACTTTAGCAAGTGATGCCATTTCAGGTGGAAAATCTGTTAAAAACACTGGAGTATCAAAGCCTAAGCTTGGCTCAACCATATGTGAAAAAAGTAAATCAATATAAGCGAGCCGATCATCACCTAGATCTAGACTTAGCCCGACACGGTGTGCTGTATCTTTCAACTGCTTGAGCGTTGCCTGTAAAGGGTTGATGTCCAGACGATCCTGAAAAGCATTTTTATAACTTAAGATCGTTGGCCGAACCTCACCAAAGCGCTCTAGTAAAACGATATTGAGTAAATCTGTTACTTCAAGCATTAATTCTTTTAAAGATAATGCTGGTCGGTACCATTCCAGCATGGTAAATTCACTATTATGTTTTCGACCATGCTCATCATCTCTAAATACTTTACATATTTGGTAAATTGCACCACTACCACTTGCCAGTAAACGCTTCATCGCAAATTCTGGTGAAGTTTGTAAATAATGAGTTTGTTTTTTACCTTGCACATGACGCTGAGCATTTATCGAAGCCAAATGTACATCGGTTACACCTGCTTGAGAGAGTATAGGTGTTTCTACTTCCAAAACGCCCCTATCTTCAAAAAACTGTCGAATCTGTTTGTATAGTTTGGCACGAGCTTTTAGAGCTTTCAGGTCACAAGTTGGTTGATAATGAATACTCATGCCTTTGGACCTCCATGAGCTGCCCATTCACGGCGCAGAGGATAAGTTTTACGTAAATAATCAAATGCTTTTTGATCTATTTTTCCATCTTTTAAACAAGCACGTAAATTTTTATCATCACGTGAAATATCATATATATCTATCAAGTATTTTTTTAATGTATATTTTAGATCTTGCTTATCAAAATATTGATTACATAACGGAAGTTGTGTTTCAAACTTTTTATCAGCATTAAAATCAAATGTCCTACAAAAAGCATCATAAATCATTTGCGTACCACGAGCCTTGCCTTCGAGACTATAACCTGCAATATGTGGAGTCGCGATACTCACCAGATCTATTAATTTTTCAGATATTTCTGGCTCATGCTCAAAAACATCCAGAACAACTTTACGATTATTTTTTTCAATGTCCGCAATTAGCGCACTTTCAGAAACCACAGCGCCTCTTGCACTATTGATAAGTATGGCTTCTGTTTTCATTTTCGATAATGCTTCTTTATTGATTAAATGAAAAGTTGGATAACATCCTGTTTCGGTTAATGGAACATGTGTTGTTACTGCATCTGACTGTTCGAGTAACGTTTCAAACTCAACTTGCTGAATATTTTCATGCCTAACCAAAGGGTCGTATCCAATTACATTCCATCCTAAAAGTCCAGCCATATAAGCAAGACGCGACCCTACATTTCCTAACCCAACAATTCCCAAAGTAAATTGCTCATTTCGATCAATAAGTTCAGGATTTAATTTCAATAATGCTGTAATTACATATTCTGCTACAGCCTGTGCATTACACCCTGCTGCATTCGACCATGTAATATGGTGTTTTTCTATACTTGAAATATCAAGATGATCTGTACCAATCGTTGCACTACCTACAAATTTTAGCTCAGTACCTTGAATGAGTTGTTCATTGACTTTGGTCACCGAGCGAACCAGTAAAGCATTGGCATCTTTGACATCAGCGTGGGTTAAAGTACGCCCTGCTACCTGGAGAATATCACCGAATTCAGAAAAAAAATATTCAGTAAATGCCAGATTTTCATCTGCAACAATTTTCATAACGCATTCCAAAGTATAGATGGAAACTATCATACCGCTTAGCCACTTTACAGGCTATAATCAAATAACTTTTATAAATCTAAAATATCTATTTTAAGCACATGAAACTTAACATGAGATCATTGTTCATTCACTCAATGTTTATATATTTTCATTATAAAATAAGACAAATAGGCTCCCTTAAAATGAATATTAAATCAGTTTACAAGTCAGCTTTTCTACAGTTATATAAGACTTAGCCTCTATTATTAAGAAAATAAAGGCTCATTATATTTAGTCTACCAACTAGCTTGAGTTTTTAACATATCTCCCTAAAAGTAGAGATTGGAGCCTATTTATAAAAAATAATTTCTAAAATATATGTTAATGTTTTTCCCTCCATCTCATCGGGCTTTCCCCTGTCCAGGTTTTAAAAGCACGTATAAAAGAAGTTTGCTCTTTATATCCCAGTAAATGAGATACCTCCAATATGGAACGATGATCTTCTAAAAGATATTTTTTTGCTAAAAATAAGCGTATTTCATTCATTAATTCTTGAAAAGTAACATTTCTACTTTTTAATTTATTTTGTAGAGATCGAATGGGCAGATTTAAATATTCGGCGACCACATATATTGTAGGATGACCATTAACTATGGACTTCAATATTGCAGCTTTAACATTTTCAATAAAATCAATTCTTTTTGGAACCTTATCCAAAACCTCATCAGCATATTGAGCAAGAAAATTAAATAATATTTTATCAGAGGTAGATTTTTTAATATTCAAGATATTC
>NZ_OOGT01000417.1 GCF_900323515.1 Acinetobacter stercoris
GGCTTTGTTGCACAAACCTATCTGTAAAGGCTTTTTCAGCGATATAATTTTCAAATGAAGAAGCCTACACACAAAATCTACCGCACAACCAATTGGCCCGCATATAACCGAGCACTCATGAGTCGCGGAAATATTGCCATTTGGTTTGATCCTGCTACGCAATGGTATGCGCCATCAAAAGGCAAACAAGGGCGAAATCAAACCTACTCCGACGCAGCCATCCAATGCTGCTTAATGATTAAATCCTTATTCCGTCTGTCTTTACGTATGGTCACTGGCTTTGTGCAAAGTCTGATTAAACTTTGCGGATTAAATTGGATAGCTCCAGATTACACCACGCTTTGTAGAAGACAAAAGCATATTGATATTGTAATCAGCTACCAAAAAAGTAGCGATGGGCTGCATCTACTCATGGACTCTACAGGCATGAAGTTTCTAGGTGAGGGCGAATGGAAACGCAAGAAACATGGACCTGAATATCGTCGCCAATGGCGTAAACTTCATATTGGTATAGATGCTAAAACCCTACAAATACGAGCAGTTCAGCTTACAACCAATAATGTCAGTGATTCACAGGTGCTTGGTGATTTACTTAATCAGATTCCACAAGATGAGCAGATTAACTCTGTTTATACCGATGGAGCTTATGACACCAAGCAATGCCGTCAGGTCATTGCAGATCGGCAAGCACATGCGGTGATTCCACCTAGAAAAAATGCGAAACCATGGAAAGATACAAAGAGTAGCTCGCTAGAGCGAAATGAATTACTTCGAACAATTAAACGTTTAGGCAGGACACTATGGAAAAAATGGTCAGGCTATCATCGGCGAAGTTTGGTTGAAACTAAGATGCATTGCATCAAATTATTAGGAGATAAACTCAGTGCAAGGAGTTTTGATAGCCAAGTGAATGAGATCCATGCACGTGTAGCAGTCCTTAACAGATTTACGGAATTAGGTCGACCACTTACCCAAGTTACGCCTTAAATTTGGCTCAATTAGGGGCGCTTTGCATTTCAAATCTTTGTGCAACAAAGCC
>NZ_OOGT01000069.1 GCF_900323515.1 Acinetobacter stercoris
GAGCAATTACCATTTATAATTAAGAGTAATTGCTCTATTTTATTCTTATGAATAGAAACTTGGTTTAGGAACTTGTTCAGTTAATATCCACTCACCGACTTCCTGGTATTTATAATCAATCGGATCATGTAAAGTCTGGGTTCTTACATTTCTCCAAAAACGATCAAGATTAAGCTTAGCCGTAGTTGCCCTGGCACCCATGACTTGGAAAATGTTCTGAGTGATAAATAATGAGCTGTTTGTAGCAGCTATTTTAGCTGTTGCAATTGCAATAGAGACTTTGCCACGTTGTTCTGCAGTCAGATTTTCACCAATATTCCAGGCCCATTGGATAGTCTCTATCGCTTTTTGAGTCAACAAACGAACTGATTCTAATTGCACATAAAATTCAGCAAAATGCTTTTGTGTATATGGATCATTTACAGCCTGATCAACCAAGGAACTTGACCACGCCTTTTGTTGCCTTACCGTTTCTTTAGCGACTGTAAAGGCACCTTCTGCTACACCTAGAAAAAGATTTACAAAAATAAGCTGGGCAATTAATGGACGTAAACCTGAATAAGGTGTGCTTAGTGGTCCTGGATTTAACAACAACTCATCTTTATAAATCTTAACCTGCTCAAAATGACTTGTGCCACTGTCCGTTTGACGCTGCCCCATATTATTCCAGTCACCTAAAAAACTTACTCCATCTCTTTGGGTAGGTATGACACCGATAAGTAACTTTGAAGCAGAATCATAGCCAGAACAAAGTAAAATATCTGAATCTATCGAACCCGAACAAAAACTCTTATCTCCATGAAATATAAATTCATTTTCTGAGATTTGCTGTGCAGTTGTACGCCTATCTAACGGGTTTAGAGTATTTCCCCAAAACAAGTTATTTTTTGCAGTATCTTCAAACCATTTTTTATATTGTTCAGGTTGAGCAAAGAGTTGTACAGTTGCAATTAAAAGATGATGAAAACCATAAACATGTGCAACAGAACTATCCACTCGGGCAATCGCTCGAATAGTTTGAAAAATGGTATCCCAATTTGCACCTTGACCACCATATTGCTCAGGAATAGACAACGCAAGCAAACCACTTTGACGAATCAGATCACGTTCAAATTTAGGATTTCCTCCTTTTTTATCACGCTCTGCCGCTGTTTGTGCGAATTGCTCTGCCAATTGTTCTGCAGTTTGTATTGCATTGAATTCTGATGAATGAAGTGGTGCGTTCATTGTTATATCCCATATTCCTTGAGTTTTAAGCTTAACAAATCATATAAGCGTTCCTTATCTGAATGCCTGATGTTGTTATTCTTTAAATAAAAATACCGCTCAAATATGCTGAACGGTATTGGACTTTTCTATAAATAAAAATAACTTGTTAAGTTTTTGATGCACCAAGAATTGTGCTCACTTCATGAATGAGTTGATCAACCACCTGCGGTTCGGATAATGTCGATGTATCACCTAGACTATCTAACTCATTCGCCACAATTTTCCGTAAAATCCTACGCATAATTTTTCCAGAACGCGTTTTTGGCAAGGCAGGTGCCCAGAAAATAGCATCAGGTGTAGCAACAGGTCCCATGACTTTACGTACCCATGCAAACAACTCTTTTCGTAATTCTTCAGACTCGGCAACTTCGGCCTGCAAGGTTACATAAGCTGCAATCCCCTGCCCCTTGATATCATGTGGCATTCCAACCACTGCCGCCTCTGCAACGCTATCATGTGCTACAAGTGCACTTTCAATTTCAGCAGTGCCTAGACGATGTCCAGATACATTCAGGACATCATCCACTCGTCCAGTAATCCAATAATATCCATCTTTATCACGTCTGGCACCGTCACCAGTAAAATAATGACCTGGATACGTTGAGAAATAAGCTTCAATAAAACGCTTAGGATCACCCCAGATGGTTCGCATCTGTCCAGGCCATGAATCCTTAATAATCAGATTGCCTTCTGCTGCACCTTCTATTTCGTGCCCGTCAGCATCAACCAAAGCAGGCTGGATACCAAAAAATGGGCGTGTTGCTGAACCAGGTTTTAAAGGTGTTGCTCCTGGTAATGGTGAAATCAGGATTCCTCCTGTTTCTGTTTGCCACCATGTATCTACAATCGGACAACGACTTTCACCAACAACAGTGTAATACCAGTTCCATGCTTCTGGATTAATCGGCTCACCCACTGAGCCAAGTAAACGTAAGCTACTACGATCACTTTCCCGAACAAAAGCATCACCCTCGCGCATCATGGCTCGAATGGCTGTCGGTGCTGTATATAAAATCGTGACGTTATGCTTATCAACAATATGACCTGTTCGTGCCCAACTCGGATATTGAGGAACCCCCTCGAACATGACGCTTGTTGTTCCATTGGAAAGTGGACCATAAATCACATAAGAATGTCCTGTAATCCAGCCTACATCTGCCGTACACCAAAATACATCATCTTGTTTTAAGTCAAATACTTCGCGGAAGGTACAGTTCACATAAGTTAAATAACCACCTGTTGTATGTAATACACCTTTTGGTTTTCCTGTTGAACCAGAAGTATAAAGAATAAATAATGGATCTTCGGCATTCATCGGCTCTGGCGGGCAAACATCGTTTACTCCCATAATTTCCATGTGATACCACAGGTCACGCCCATCTTTCATGCTAATTGGGTTACCTGTACGATGTACCACGATCACATTTTGTACAGATTCTGTGCCAGGAAGTGCAAGTGCGTCATCTACATTTTCTTTGAGTGGAATCGGTTTCCCTCCTCGCATACCCGAGTCGGCAGTAATCACGACCTTCGCTTGACTGTCTTCAATACGGCTCGCCAAAGAATCAGGTGAAAATCCACCAAATACCACACAATGCACTGCACCAATACGTGCACTTGCCAACATGGCAATGGCCGCTTCGGATACCATCGGCATATATAAAACAACACGATCACCTTTTTTTACACCATGCTTTTTTAATACATTGGCAAAGCGACAGACTTCATCATGTAATTCTTCAAATGAAATAATCTTATGTCGAGATGGGTGATCACCCTCCCAAATAATTGCGGGTTTATGAGGATGTTCTTTTAAATGACGATCTAAGCAATTTGCACTGACATTTAGCTGTCCATCAGCAAACCATTCAATCTGAAAATTTTCTTGATGAAAACTCGTTTGTTTAACTTTGGTGAACGGCTTTATCCAATCCAGTTTCTTAGCCATTTCATCCCAAAACTCATCTGGGTTCTCAATAGACTGTTTGTATTTAGCAAAATATTGAGCTTCCGTGGTACGTGCTGTTTTTACAAATTCTTCTGGTACTGGATAGATTTCATTCATAGTATTCTTCCTTGTTTTCTCCCATCACGAGAGATATGCCGACATTATTGCTTTTATTTACTTGCACTTTTCCAATGTGAACTAAAGATGAAAATTCATACAATCCTGATCTCTTATCTGATCACTCTTCTCTGCTATTTATCGGAATACACTTCCATCTGCATTAATTATATAAATTTTTAGTATCAGTTCACTTTTTTTAATCTTATAATTTCTTTAGCCAAATGCGAATTTATTTTTCATAAAATCAACATTTTCTTACTATTTCCCATACAAGGGTAATGACTATGCAACCGCAAGATAACGCGCCATTTTTTTCTAAAAATCAGCAAAGTGTGACAGATAACCCATTGTCACCAAATGGACGTTTTAATCGCCTCAGCTTTATTGGATGGTATGGATTCCTTTATATCATCGTACTCGCTATAACTTTTGCCCTAAGTTTGACTATAGGTATTTTTAACTTAAATACCATGCAACTTAACACCCATTTTATGGATGCATTGTCTGGGCTTGCTGGTTTGGGGTTTCTGATTATTTTGATATTTTATATTTATTTTAATTTTGTGATCGTGATCAGAAGGTTACATGACCGTAATAAATCAGGTTGGTTATGTCTATTACTCTTTGTACCAATCATTAACTTCTTCTTTAGTTTATATCTGATTTTTGCACGTGGTTGTCATCGCCCTAATCGTTTCGGACATCCCCGACCAGCATCAGTACTTGAAAAAATCATGGCATGGATCATGATTATTTTTACAGTACTCAGTCTGTTTGCTTCTGCAAGCATCTATTCTTACCTTGTTGGCTCTGGTGAACTAGAAAATCCAGGTGAGATCATCCAAAAAGGCTCACATTACGTTTAAAAAAACGTACAATCCCTGACAATTTCTGCTTTACAGTCTGATACTTTAACATCTTTGTTAAAGCAAATTATTTTACCGAATATTTTTACTCTGGAACTTAGCGTGGCCCAAGATCAAGGTAAATTGAGTGATGTCGCACAGGACACTACCCAACTCATCCATACGGCAGGTGAAAAAACTGCTCAAACACTTATTGCTCATACTGAAAAGTATCATGATGCCTATACCACGATAGACAAAATCATCGATGCATTTTGGCAACGTGTACCCTATTTCTGCATTGCCATTGCTGTCATCATTATCTTTTGGCTATTGTCAAAGTTATTCAAGTTTTTTGTACGCAAAACTCTGGAAAATCGCTCCTATACGAGACAGAATCTGGTCTTGGTTTTAAACCGAATTGGTAGCACAGTCATTATTTTCTTTGGTTTTCTGATTGCTATGGTCATTGCAATTCCAGGCTTTACACCAGGTCAACTCATGAGTGCTTTAGGAATCGGCTCTGTGGCAATCGGTTTTGCATTCAAGGATATTTTTCAAAACATGCTTTCAGGTGTCCTGATTTTATTAGGTGAACCTTTTAAAATCGGGGATACGATTATTGTCAGTGGTATGGAAGGTACTGTAGAAGATATTCAGATTCGTGCAACATTTCTTCGCTCACCAGATGGCCGCCGTATCGTTATTCCAAATGCAACGGTTTATACCAGTGCCGTTACAGTTAACACGGCCTATCAACGTCGTCGCTGTGAATTTCATGTCGGCATTGGTTATGAAGACGACGTTCAAAAAGCCAAAAAAATTGTACTTGGAATATTGGACAAAGATCAATCTATCTTGAGTCAACCTGCATTTACTGTAAATGTCAGCTCCCTAGCTGATTTTTCAATTCAACTTGCTGTAACTTGGTGGGTAGATACCACAGAAACCACCACTTCTGCATCCATCAGTAAAGTACAAGAACAAGTTATTGATGCTTTTGGTGACCAAGGAATTTCTATTCCTTATCCTGTACAAGAGGTTAAGGTCTATCGTGGAGAAACAGTTGCATTGGACACAACAGAAAATTCAGGGAAATAGTCGCCCTAATACGTAAGGAATAACTGTTTCAGTTCGAATAATACGGCTGCCCAAGTGAAAAACCTGGCAGCCGTTTTTGCACAATAAATCTATTTCATACGGTATAAAACCACCTTCAGGACCAATGACAATCGTACAACCATGATCAAGTGAATTTGGCATTTTATTTTCAGCATATGGATGTGCTACAAATGCTGGATAATTTTCATTAATAAGAGTAGGTAAAACATCTTCTACAAAAGGTTTAAAACGTTTATATATTTCAACTTTTGGTACTATCGTATCCCCAGCCTGCTCTAAGCCAAGCGTTATATAATCATCAATTTGCTGTAAAAATGGTGTTTGCCAATAACTCTTATCCACACGATAGCTGTGGATAAGAATAAGTTTATCCACACCCAAAGTCACACTATCCATAATCAAACGACGCAGCACTTTAGGACGTGGCATGGCAACCACCAAAGTAACAGGTAATTTAGCTGGGGTTGCTTGCTCATACAAAGGTTTTAAAAGTATTCTTTTTTCAGAAATCTCTATTATTTCAGTTAAATAACGTTTTCCGTTGCGTATACCAACTTTTAAGTTTTCACCCACCTGTATTTCAAGGTGCTGCTTCAAATGTTGAATTTGGCGTTGAGAAGAAATCATCCAGAAATCATTTTGAGTCTGTCTTGAATCTATTAAAACAATATTCATCTTCGGTTATAAATACTGATCAATTTCAGCAATATGCTTTTGTAAAGAACCTCGATTTCTTTGTAAAACATGTTCCGAATTTTCAACCAATTTCTGTGCAAAAGACCGATCATTTAAACATTTTAACAAAAGATCAATAACTTCCGCAGCATCCAGACCTATCTTCACAGCATCTTCTGCCAAAAATTCATCTACAATCGTTTGAAAATTAAAATAATTTGGACCGATCACTGTTGCCACATCGAGTGCTATTGGTTCTAAAATATTATGCCCCCCACCTGGCTCATTAAGAGAACCACCCACAAAACAGACTTGACTCAACGCATACCATAACCATAATTCACCCATGCTATCAGCTAAATACACCTGAGTATCTGCTTGTATTGATTCATCCAGACTACGGCGATGTGTCAGCAAACCTAGATTTTCAGCAGTTTGAAACACTTCATCAAAACGCTCGGGATGACGGGGAACAACAATACAAACCACTTCGGGATGCTTTGCCAAATAAGGTTTTATATTTGCCAGTAAGTTTTGTTCCTCAGGCGCATGCGTGCTGGCAATAGTGATAATTTTTCGACCAGACAAATGCCAGTCCTGTTGTAGAATTTTTGCCTGTAATATGAATCGTTCTGGTGCATGAATATCAAATTTGATATTTCCAACAACCTGAGCCTTATTTTCCTGCATTCCAAGCGCGACAAAACGATTTTTACTTGCGATATCCTGAGCCAGCAACACCTCAAGACTATTCAGCATCTCTTGTGTCAGTTTTTTAACCTTTGCATAGCCATTTGCAGATTTTTCAGAAAGCCTCGCATTAATCAATAAACAAGGAGTTTGCTTTTTCTTGGCTTGATCAATCAAATTAGGCCAGAGTTCAGTTTCAACCAGCAGTAATAATTTAGGTTGATATTTTTCAAAGAAGGCTTGAACCAGTTTTTTTTGATCAGCAGGTAAATATACTGCTTGAAATAGTTTTTGATATTCCTCTTTTAAAAATAATGACTTGGCACGAGCTTGCCCTGTTTTGGTTGTATTGGTGACCAAAACAGCATGCCCTTTTTGTAAATAATGCTCTATCAACGGTTGGGCAGCATTAGTCTCACCTACAGATACCGCATGAAACCAAATTGCATTTTTATTTTTAGGTTCTTGAAATGGACCAAAACGTTCTAAACATTCTTGCTCAAATTGCTCCAAATCTTGCGCACGGCTTTTTATACGCCATTTATATAATGGCTTAATGACGGCTAAAGCAGCGTTATACCAAAAAGGAGTTACCAAACAAGTGCCCCAAACGATTCAAATTGGGAAATATAACAGAGCATCACTCACTTGTTAATGAATAATGCTCTACAGTTTGTTTTTATTTTATATTAGAGTCTGTTGATATTTCAAAGTAGTTGCGGCAATCAGCATTTCCTGGACTGTACAAGACATGAATTACACCACTTAATATTTAAGTAATGAGAAACAAGCTTTCGTCAGACAACAACGAAATAGCTCAAAAAACGTTTATCCCGCAAAGTTATCAACAGTTTCTAACCAACTAAAACATCACTTTCACTAAATGTTGGATAATCGGTATAACCCTCTGCCGAGCCAGAATATAAAGTCTTAGGATTAATTTTATTTAAAGGTGCATTATTTTCTAATCGATGCAACAAATCCGGATTAGCAATATAAGCCTGACCAAAAGCAACTGCATCGGCTTCGCCATTTTTTAATAACTGTCTTGCGGTGTCAGCTGTTAATGCCTCATTTGCGATCCATACACCACTGAATTTTTTCCTCAAAATCGGTGCAATACTATCCTCTGCAATATGCTCACGAGCAAAAATAAAAGCTATTTTTCTTAAATTGAGTTGTTCAACAACATAACTAAACAGCTCTAAACGATTCGCATCGGCCATATCATGTGAATCTCCCCGTGGTGATAAGTGCACACCGACACGATCTGCGCCCCAAACCCCGATCAATGTATCCACCACTTCAAGAAGAAAACGGGCCCTGTTTTCTATTGAGCCACCATATTCATCTTTTCGTTGATTGGTATTGCTATATAAAAATTGTTCAACCAAATAACCATTGGCAGCATGTAATTCAACAGCATCAAAATCAGCCTGCTTGGCTAACTGTGCTGAATATTTGTATTCGGCAATAATCTCTTTAATTTCAGATATCGTTAAAGCACGTGGTACAACATAAGCACGTTTCGGTCTCAACAGACTCACTTCGCCAGCTGCAGCTACTGCACTGGAAGATACTGGGGTATCGCCAATGATTTCAGGATCCGAAATACGTCCAACATGCCACAGTTGCACTGCAATTTTGGCATGTTGAGCATGCACGGCATCATTGATTTTTTTCCATGCAATTACTTGTTCTTCATTCCAAAGCCCGGGCGTATTGTAATATCCTGCAGCCTTTGCACTGATAATTGTCGCTTCAGTAATCAATAAACCAGCATTCGCACGCTGTTGATAGTATTCGACCATCAAATCATTCGGAACACGAGACTGATCAGTACGTGCACGTGTCAATGGTGCGAGAACCAGGCGATTTTTTATCTCAAAACCACCAACTTTCAAAGGAGAATTCAATTCAGCCATATGTACCTCGATACCCACTAAAAGTTGATATGACTTAGAGTGAGTTCTTCAGATAGTCAATATATTGCTGAATAAGCTCTTCATTTCTCGAAAAATAAGACCATTGACCATGTTTTTCGACATTGATTAAACCAGCTTGCTGTAATACAGACAGATGATTTGACATGGTTGATTGAGAAACCTTGCCTAACTGTTCAATATGTCCAGCACATACACCGCGCGCAAAATCACCACATTTTTCAGTCGACAAAAATTGATCAGGCGTTTTTAACCATTCCAGTATCTGCCTACGCGTCGGATTTGCCAATGCTTTAAATATTAAATCTATATCCATATTCAAGACACGCTTAATATGAAGAAAGCTTATTCAGTACCTTTAAAACAATATATCGTATTTTTACGATATTTATATCGTTTTTTATAGATATAATGTAAAAATATCTGATAAAGCTTCCTTATATAAAAACTAAGCTTATAAACCCTGTTTCAAGCTTGCTTCAATAAACTTATCAAGATCACCATCCAAGACCGCGCCTGTGTTTGAATTTTCAACGCCAGTACGTAAATCTTTAATCCGGGAGTCATCCAGTACATATGAACGAATCTGGCTTCCCCAGCCGATATCTGATTTTGAGTCTTCCAATGCTTGTGACGCTTCGTTACGTTTTTGCATTTCAAGCTCATACAATTTAGCACGCAACTGTTTCCATGCATGATCACGGTTAGCATGTTGTGAACGCTGGTTCTGACACGCTACGACGATTCCTGTTGGAATATGAGTCAGACGTACTGCAGAGTCCGTTTTGTTAATATGCTGACCACCTGCACCTGATGCACGATAGGTATCTGTACGAACATCTGATGGATTAATATCGATCTCAATATTATCATCCACTTCAGGCGAAACAAATACTGCAGAAAACGAAGTATGACGGCGGTTACCTGAGTCAAACGGAGATTTACGAACGAGACGGTGCACACCTGTTTCTGTTCTAAGCCAGCCAAATGCATATTCACCTTCAATACGAATCGTTGCAGACTTGATTCCAGCAACATCCCCATCAGATACTTCCATCAACTCAGCTTTAAAGCCGTGACGTTCGATCCAGCGCATGTACATTCGTAATAGCATGGATGCCCAGTCCTGGGCTTCCGTTCCACCCGAACCCGCCTGAATTTCCAGGAAACAAGGATTTGGATCCATTGGGTTACTAAACATACGGCGGAATTCAAGTTTAGCCAATTCATCTTCGGCGGCATTCAATTCGCTTTGCACATCATTGAGCAAGCTTTCATCATCAGCTTCTACAGCCAAATCTAGCATAGCTTGGGCATCTTCAAGTTGTTCCGCTAATCCTTCCAAAACGTTAATCACGTTTTCAAGCTCACCCTTTTCCTTGGCCATCGCTTGTGCACGGTTTTGATCATTCCAGATCGCAGGATCTTCGAGTTCACGTAGAACCTCTTCTAAACGTTCTTTTTTTAGATCGTAGTCAAAGATACCCCCGTAAAGTTTGTCCACGATCGCTTAAGTCTTTTAACTGGTTTAGATAAGGATTAATTTCCACGAAATTTACTCTCAATCAAAGAATGGGATAAAAATTGGAGGGAGATTATACCACAGACAACCCAATACTGATGATTTACATAATCCCTGACCGAAATCGTTATAAACCCAAAATAGTATTGACTTTATATTTATAAAGATATAAAAAATATCAAAAATTTAAATATTTTTTTGCTTTTTTATTTTTTATATATTTCTTTGGGGTTTACATGAAAAAAATTCTTTTGGCTCTTGGCCTTTTTGCATCCGCAAGTTCTGCTTTTGCTTATGATTTCCAAATTGATGGTGGTTATACTTATCTGGATCATGACTATGATAGGATTGATAGTAACAATCAAGTTGATCTTAAAGGTACTTATTATTTCAATACTGTAGAAACAAAAAATGTTCCCCTACAAGAAGCAGCATTTTTTGGTCATAGCAGCAATGTATATGTCCGTTATGCATATAATAATTTAGAAACTAAAAATTCCTATATTGATGACTTTTATGATCCTGAAACCGATGATAATTATTCTGAATATGGAAGTTTTGAAACTGAATCCCACTCAACAGGTCTAGGAATCGAATATTTCTTAAATTCATTCTATTTAAGCGGTGAAATTGGTTTAGACCAATACAAATCTAAGTATAATTATAGTGCTGTATCACAAACAACAGACGAGGTTTATTCGTACTCTGAAAAGTATGATGATGATCAAACGACTTATAAAGCATATTTAGGTTATTTACCTATCAGCAACTTACTGGTTGCTATGGGTGTTGAGGGTTATTCTGGTGATGATGAGGATGATGCCGCTTTCGGAATTAAAGCAAAATACGTAACACCAATTGGGCAATCTGGACAATTCTTAAATCTGGAAGCAGCCGGAACGTTTAATGATATAACCAATATAGCATTAGGTGCTGATTACTATTTCAATCCTAAATTTAGTATAGGTACCGCATACAACTATCAAGATGATGGTGATGATACAGCTGATGCATTTGCTATCCGAACAAAATATTTCTTCACAGAGAATATCGGTGTTGGTACAGCTGTTGGATTTGGTGATGACCTGACTAGTTATAACCTGAATGCAACTATACGTTTCTAATCCTCTTTATTTAGCTACTTTAAAAAGGCATTTTTTAAAAGTGCCTTTTTTAGTTTTCAACATACAGTATTACTGATCATTACCTAAAAATGACAATGCTTTCATAATCTATCTAAAACTCCACATATCCTCCACGATTTTAAAAAAATTAAACATTTAAAAATTATGTTTAATAACAAATAATTATGATGATTTTTACGTAATAATATCCCCAAATGATACTTTTAAGCCGCTTTTAAGATTGACGATTATTATTTTTAACCTAGACTGAACTTGTAACAAAAAATGTATAGGTTTATATCCACATCACATTTCTGAGGGGAAACATGATGAAAAAATTAGTCATTAGTTCAGCATTATTATCAGCGCTTGCACTTGCAGGTACAGCTCATGCATATCAAGCAGAAGTTGGCGCTTCTGCTGGTTTAATCGACCCAGATAATGGTAGTTCAAGTGGTTCTTTTGGTGTAGATGGTACTTACTATTTCAATCCTGTACAAACACGTAATGCTCCATTAGCTGAAGCGGCTTTTCTTGATCGTGCAAGTAATGTAAATGCACACTATAACTATAGTGAAATTGGTGATGATGAAGTATCTAAATACGGTGCAGGTATTGAATACTTTATTCCAAACTCTGATTTTTATGTAAGTGGTAACATTGGTCGTCAAGATATTGATTTTGATCGTGGTGGCGACTTGGATACTACATTATATGGTGCTGAAGTAGGTTACTTGCCTGTACCAGGTTTCTTGGTTGCACTGGGTGTAAAAGGCTATGACAATGACAATGACAATGGTGTTGATCCTACACTTCGTGCCAAATATGTAACCCAAATTGGTGGCAAAGATATCAATTTAGAAGCTGGCGCAGCATTTGGCGACCTAGATGAATATAATCTTGCGGCAGATTACTTCATTGATAAAACTTTCAGTGTTGGTGCTGACTATTACAACAATGACCTTACGGATAATAATGAATTTGGTATCAATGCACGCAAATTCTTTAACCAGCAAGTAAGCCTTGAAGGTCGTGTAGGTTTCGGTGAAGTTGGAAACAATGATTACAACCGTTTCGGTATTGCAGCTAAATATCGTTTCTAATATTTCAGTTGAAATAGCAACACAAAAACCGCTCAATTGAGCGGTTTTTTATTGACTTAAATGCACGACTCTGAGTTGTAGACTAACGTTCCCATTAAACTGATTTCTATCCAGTTCATAAACCAAATATACAGAATCATTCATTGGATCAAAATTAAATTGTTCTCGTGCATTGAATGCTATCGCATCCACAACTCTGCCTCCATCCAAAGCCAGACGTAACTTTAAATGAGTTTCTTTAAGCCATCTAAAATCTAAAACTTTAAAGGTACCTTCAAAAATAGGAGGTGGAAATTTTTGCCCCCAAGGTCCCATTGTCTCAATTAATTGAACCGTATTCAGTTGCAGAGCCTGATCTGGTAAAGTGCCATCTGTCCAAAGTGTTGCATAAAAGAGTTCTTCATCCATCTCCTGGATTAACTGAATAAATGCATTTTTAAACTCAGGAAAATGTTCTTTTTGAATAGTTAAACCTGCAGCAGCGGCATGCCCACCAAAAAAAGTGACAAGGTGTGGATGTTGTTCTGCTACTTTTTCAATTGCATCTCTGATATGTATACCATCGATTGAACGCGCTGAACCTTTGATATGTATACCATCCTGATCCTCGGCAAAAACAATGCTTGGCCGATGAAACTGCTCTTTTAGACGTCCTGCAACAATACCGATTACGCCTTGATGCCAATGTGACTCAAACATCACTAGTGCAGGTGGTAAATCATCTACATTTAATTCTAATTGAGACAATTCAGCCAAAGCCTCTTGCTTCATTTTAGTTTCAACTTGGCGACGTTCCAGATTGAGTGTATTGAGCTGCTGAGCATATTGATAGGCTGATTGAATATCATCTGCCAATAGGCATTCGATGCCTATGTCCATCGTCTCCATACGACCTGCTGCATTAATACGGGGTCCCAGAACAAATCCCAGATCCTGCGCTTTCAACTCAGACGGATCTCTTCCGGCAAT
Source organism: Acinetobacter stercoris (assembly GCF_900323515.1). Classification (GTDB taxonomy): domain Bacteria; phylum Pseudomonadota; class Gammaproteobacteria; order Pseudomonadales; family Moraxellaceae; genus Acinetobacter; species Acinetobacter stercoris. The sequence goes on from NZ_OOGT01000069.1 coordinate 13,331, forward strand.
ATCCAGTAAAGCAGTTATTCCAGCTCGACATTGATGCTGCTGGATTCGCTTCAAACCTGCATCCACCAATATACGGTTGTTATAATCCAGACTTGCAACATCTGCATAAGTTCCCAAGGCAACAAGGTCTAGATATTGAGTTATTTTGACTGAAGATTTACCCAGTTTGGAACGAGTACTTGTAAGCTTGGCAAGCAAGTAAAAAGCGACTCCGACACCAGCCAAAGCTTTACTAGGAAATTCACACCCCAACTGATTTGGATTGACTACAGCATCAGCAGCAGGCGTCGCTTTTGTTGTTAAATGGTGATCTGTAATAATTACCTGCATACCATGTTGCTGCGACCTTTCAACACCTGCATGACTAGAAATCCCATTATCAACAGTGATCAAAAGATCCGGTTGATGGGTCTCAAAAGCCAGATCAGCTATAGCAGGTGTCAAACCATAACCATATTTAAAACGGTCAGGAACTAAATATTCTACCTTAGCCCCCATTTCCCTAAGTGTTAAAATCATCAACGCAGTGCTGGTTGCACCATCAGCATCATAATCACCAACAATAACTATTTTCTTATGCTGATCAATAGCCTGATCAATCAACTGGATTGCCTGATCTAACCCTTTTAAATTTGGAGCAAGAAGGTTTTTAAGTTTAAGCTCTAACTCTTGCTCAGATTGCACCCCTCGACGCGCTAAAATCTGGGCAATTAATGGTGACACGCCCCGAATATTCTCAGGGCGTGTTAAAAAAGGTCTTTGTTTAATTTGAATTTTAGACATTTAAGGCATTAATCGCTGTAATTTCCAAATACCATCCACTCGTTCATAACTCAAACGATCATGCAAACGATTCGGACGGCCTTGCCAGAACTCATAATGAAAAGGTTCTAAACGATATCCTCCCCAAAATTCAGGTTTCTGCAAAGTATCTTTACTTTCTACATCATCATGTAATTTTTGGAAACGATCAACCAATAATTCCCTACTCGCGATTACACCACTTTGCGGGGTACTTATATGTGCAGCAATTTGACTATCCCGTGGACGCTTATGATAATAATCCGTTGACTCTTCTTCAGAGATCTTGGTTACTTTACCAGCAATTCTTACTTGACGTTCCAAACCAGCCCAATAAAACAGTAACTCAGCATATGGATTTTCAGCAAGATCGATCCCTTTTTGACTATCATAATTAGTATAGAAGTCATAACCTGCTTCTGTCGCCCCACGCAATAATAATGTTCGAACATGTGGCCGACCATTTTTGTCTGCTGTTGCTACCGACATTGCATAAGGCTCATGCAATTTCGCTTCTAATGCCATGTTGAACCATTTTAAAAACTGTTCATGCGGATTTGAATCTACCTGATCTTCATGTAGTTCATCTTTTTCATAGCTTAGACGAAGCTCACTCAAATCTTTAATTAGGTCGTTCATTACAATAACCCTTATGCTGCTAGAGCATGTTGACGTACAGCTTCAGCTAAATGATTAGCCAGATCTGTAACCTCTTGTTTATTATCGCCTTCGACCATGACTCGGATAACAGGTTCTGTCCCAGACTTACGGATCAGGATACGTCCACGACCTTTTAACTGCGCTTCTGCCTTGTCAAACTCTTGTACCAAGGCAGGAACAGTAAACGGGTCAATCATCTGATCTAACCGAACATTCACCAAAACTTGAGGGAATAATTTAAAGTCAGTAACAAGTTCATGCAGACCTTTGTTTTGCTCTACCATTACTGTCAACACTTGTAATGCTGCAATAATCGCATCCCCAGTTGTACTTTTATCCAAAGTCAGAATATGCCCCGAAGGCTCTCCACCAATCACCCAATTATTATCTTCTAATGCTTGTAATACATAGCGATCTCCCACTTTCGCACGAGTAAACGGCACGCCTGCTTTTTCAAGTGCAAGCTCTAACGCCATATTGCTCATCACAGTGCCAACAATACCTGCTGGTTTATTTTGTGCCTGAGTCGCTAAAATATAAAGAATATGATCACCATCAATCAGCTGACCAGTTTTATCAACTAAAACCACACGGTCTGCATCGCCATCAAAAGCGATTCCCAAATCAGCTTGATGTTCAACTACTGCTTTTTGTAAATTTTCTGGATGTGTTGAACCACAGTTATCATTAATGTTTAAACCATCAGGAGTATTATAAATTGCTACGACTTTAGCTCCTAATTCACGGAAAACTGAAGGTCCTACGCTATAGCCAGCACCATTGGCACAGTCCACAACAATTTTCAGGTTGCGTAGATTGAAATGGTATGGAAATGTTGATTTACAAAACTCAATATATCGACCATTGGCGTCTTTGACCCGAACACTTTTTCCTAAATTTGCAGTGTCATCAATAACAATATCTTTTTCTAATTCCTGATTAATCGCATTCTGTAATTCATCTGGAAGTTTTTTACCTTCACCAGAGAAAAATTTAATACCATTATCAAAATAAGGATTATGTGAAGCCGAAATAACAATTCCGGCATCAGCATGTAGGGCACGAGTTAAATGAGCAATGGCAGGAGTTGGTAAAGGTCCCAATAAGTGTACATAAACCCCAGCAGCATTTAGCCCTGCTTGCAAAGCAGCCTCTAAAATATAGCAAGAAAGGCGGGTGTCTTTCCCTAATACAACAATTGGTTTTTTAGTGGGGCTAAGTTGCTTTAATACCTTACCAGCAGCAAATCCTAATTTAAGTGCAAACTCAGGTGTGATTGGGAGTACACCAAATTTTCCACGAATTCCATCTGTTCCAAAATAACTCATTTTTTACCCACTTTATTATCCCGTACCAGTACGGTTCGATCTTATTTCAATTTATCTACTTTACACCAAAATAAAAAAGCCGTCATAACTTGACGGCTTTTTTTAACTTAAAGATATACAAAAGCTTAACCAACTCTATAGTTTGGTGCTTCTTTAGTAATCGTTACATCATGCACATGTGATTCTTGCATACCAGCTGATGTTATTTTCACAAATTTTGCATTTTGACGTAAATCTTCAACTGTTGCAGAACCTGTATAGCCCATTGATGAACGTAAACCACCCATCATTTGATGTACGATTGCACTCATTGGACCTTTATAAGGTACTCGACCTTCAATTCCTTCTGGAACCAGTTTTTCAGCGCCCGCTTTAGAATCCTGGAAGTAACGGTCAGCAGAACCTGTCGCCCCTGCCATTGCACCAAGTGACCCCATACCACGATATGATTTATAATAACGGCCTTGGAAAAACTCCACTTCGCCTGGCGCTTCTTCTGTACCAGCCATTAAAGAACCAACCATAACCGTACTTGCACCAGCACCAATCGCTTTTGCCATATCACCAGAGAAACGAATACCACCATCAGCAATCAGCGGAATCTGCTCTTTTAACGCACTTGCAACACTATCAATTGCTGAAATCTGAGGAACACCAATACCCGCAACAATACGCGTTGTACAAATAGAACCTGGACCAATACCGACTTTAACAGCATCAGCACCTGCATCTAACAAGGCCAAAGCAGCATCACCAGTTGCGATATTACCGCCAATGACTTGAACCTGTGGGAAGTTTTGTTTGACCCAACGGACACGCTCGATTACACCAGCTGAGTGACCATGTGCAGTATCAACGACAATAACATCTACACCTGCCTCAATCAGTGCTTCAACACGCGCCGGGGTTTCTATACCAGTACCCACCGCAGCACCAACACGTAAACGTCCCAAATCGTCCTTACAACTATTTGGATAAAGTTCAGCTTTACGGAAATCCGTTACTGTAATCAAACCTTTAAGTGCATGGTTATCATCTACAACCAACACTTTCTCAATACGATGTTTTTGCAAAAGTGCTTGAATATTTTCTTTAGACTCACCTTCTTTTACAGTCACCAGGCGGTCTTGACCAGTCATGATATTACTTACTGGTTGTTCAAGATTTGTCTCAAAGCGTGTATCACGACCTGTCACGATACCTACAACTTTGCCATCTTTGACAACAGGTACACCACTGATATGGTTAGCAGTTGTAATTTCAATCAATTCACGAACTGTCGTTTCAGGTGTTACTGTAATTGGATCCTTCACCATACCCGCTTCGAACTTTTTCACTCGACGAACTTCAGCGGCTTGAGCAGAGATATCCATATTTTTATGCAGGATACCAATACCACCATTTTGAGCCATTGCGATTGCCATACGTGACTCAGTCACTGTATCCATTGCTGCTGAAACGAGAGGAATATTCAGATTAATGCCGCGAGTAAGGCGTGTCTTTAAGGAGACATCTTTTGGGAGGACAGTAGAATAGGCAGGGAGTAATAAGACATCATCGAAGGTTAACGCTTCTTGAACGATGGTCAGCATAACAGTCTCACTGGTAATTTCCGTGAGCTATTATAAAC
>NZ_OOGT01000027.1 GCF_900323515.1 Acinetobacter stercoris
AATTAATAGAATTATTTAAAATTCTATCTATGAATTAATCTTTCACCTGATTGGTTGTCATAGTACAGCCAATCTTTTTTATGTTTTAAAGCAAGATTATATCTAATTTTTAATAAGAAAGTGGCTATATAAAAAATCTGATTCAAGTGAAAGATATTCTTGAATTGTTATAATAATTCAATAGATTAAAATGAAGTTGCTGTATTTTTTTAATAATTAGGCAACTTTATGAAAAAAGTGTTATTCAATTTTAAAAAGGTCGCTTTNACCTTGACNNTGGGGGCAGCTTTAACAGGCTGNTATACNGATAAAACAGTATCTGTTCTGGTGCAAACACCAACAGGAGCANCNATTCCAAATGCAGATATTATTGTAGATAATAAAACCTATAAGACTGATGCCAATGGCGTAGCATCATTTAATGTTCAAGTGCCAAAGTCTACCAAACAAGTGGTAATTAATTATAAAAAAGAGGGTTTTGTAAATCAGTCTGTTTTATATGATATTCCAACGGCAAAAAATATTAATGTTTCAGCAAGTTTATTGCCAATCAAACAAACCATTACAGTTGATCAAATCGAACTGGCTCAAACCATAGAAAGTAAAGAGCTCCATGCTAAGATAGATATTCCTGCATCAGCCTTTGTGCTGCCAAATGGTAAAGTTGCAACAGGTAAAATATCAGTTGATTTTACGCCTTGGGATATTACTTCCAGTGACTTGAATGCAATGCCAGCCAACGGTGTAGCAAAAGATAAAAGCGGTAAAATTGTCAATTTGATCAGTGCGGGCATGATCTCTGCGACATTTAAAAATGCAGCAGGTCAGGAGTTACAGCTTGCACGCAACAAATCTGCTGATATTCAAATGGATTTACCTCTAAAGAGTATCAATAATCAGGAAATGAAAGCAGGTGTCAGCATTCCGATGTGGCACTTTGATGAAGCACAAGGATTGTGGGTCGAAGAAGGGACAGGTTATGTAGTGGATTCTGATAAGTCTTCGACAGGTTTAGCGGTTACAGCCAAAGTGAACCATTTCTCGACATGGAACTGGGATTATAAGTTTGCAGCTTCTGGTTCAGTTTTTGTTCAATGCCAGTCTAATGGGGTTGGTGTCCCATGTAATGTAGTAGCCAAATTGACATTGGAAGATGGCTCTGGATTTACTCTATCAAATTCGTTGCCAGCCGAGGGTTCTACAGTTGTTAATATGCCATCAAGAGGTTCAATACATTGGATTGCGAAAAGTGCTATGGGCACAGTAATTGGAGAAAAAACGTCTACTACGACCGGAAATGTGATTATTGATCTTGGTACTCCAACCACGGATAACACTGTGAAATGTACTTTAGCAGATGGTACAGCTGTTGCTTGTTCAGGAAAGTTGAATAATGAATTCGATTTTTCCGTTTCAAAAGACGGTGGAAAAATTATCACGGGATTAAAAGATGACGATGGTCAGTTAGATTGGCGTGCTCAATCTTCATTAATTTTTGATAATGGTGAATGGGTTCGATTTAAAGGCGCTACAACATCTACTGTAACGGGTAATATAACGATTAAATTAACTGAGAGAGATGTCGTTTATGAGGCTGAAAAAGGTTTTAACTTTCAAGCTATTTGTACATCAACTGATCCTTATGTGACGCGGCAAGATTTGACGGGGAAACAATGTAATTTAGATGTTGGAGTCTACACTGAGACAGGTTTATCTGAAAAACTCAATTTTTCGGGGACTTATAATCAACCAATAATGATAACTTTACCTGGCTATATTCAAGGTGAAGCTGTTAGATATGTTGCTTTAACTGGTGCAATCGAAACAGATCTAGGACTTGCAATCAAGTATCTTGATATAGATCTTGTAGAAAACTTAAATAAGCCTGTTCTCATAGATTTAATGCTGGAGCGGTAATTAGATTTATCACTGAAATTTATATTTTTTCTTCGCCCGATTGGTTGTCATAGTACAGCCAATCTTTTTTATGTTTTAAAGTAAGGTTATATCNAATTTTTAATAAGAAAATGGTTATATAAAAAATCTGATTCAAGTGAAAAATATTCTTAAATTATTGAAATAATTCAAATAGTTAAAATTATATTGTGGCACTTTAGAGTAACGGGGAACTATATGCAAAAAGCATTATTTAATTTAAAAAAGGTCGTTTTGACCTTGACTATGGGGGCAGCTTTAACAGGCTGTTATACTGATAAAACAGTATCTGTTCTGGTGCAAACACCAATGATGATTCTGCGAAAAAAGTGATTTTTCTGGCAACAATGAATGCCGCTAAAAAATGGACAATGCCGATCCACAATTGGCGCTTGGCGATGAACTGGTTTATGATTCAATTCGATGATCGCATAAAAGANNATTTATAAAATNGAACTTACACAAAATAATTTACAGGCTCGAGCATGGTGTTGCACTTCATATGCAAATCTAGGTTTTTATAAAAGCCAAAATAGATCATTTAGACTTATAAAGGGACTATTTACCGACTTTTGTCTAAGTGCCTTTAAATCTGCTAAAAATTATAAAATGTATGTTAATGTTAAAACTTAAGCAAAAAAAACCTTAAACAATGTTTAAACATAAATATAAAGTCTATAAGAGAGAAAAATATGAGACCTTTTGGCGTACATGGATCAACAACTGATCATGGTGGATTTGTCCAAGCGACACAACAACGCAGTTCATTTAACGGACAACTTTCTAAGAGCTGGCGATGGTTTTTATTGTCCACGATGCAAATGTTGGTCAATCCTATTAAAAAGTAATGATCATGTCATATTTGATGGTATACCAGTCGCTTTTGCAGGTGATTTATTCTCATGTGGCGCATCATTACAGCAACAGCAACAGCAACAAAATGTTGTTGGGGATGCAGGAGGTGCACCTTGCCCAACAGCATTCCGAGCAAAACAATCACAGCTATATTCAGGGCAATATCAACTCTTAAATGATGTCGATGGAAAACCGCTAGCAAATAAGAAATATGTTATAGAACTCGCCAGTGGTGAAAAAATCTCTGGAACTACAGATGAGTCGGGACATACACAAAAGCTAAAAGATAGTGAACACGCAGAAAACTTAACTATTAAATTAGATGATGAGCCTGAAAATGGTTACTAATAACAATTCATATTCAACAACAACTAAGCAGAATCATAAGATTGAACAGGTTAATATGAGTCTGGCTGTGCGCCTAATCATATTCGGCGGCGCAGTTAAAGCGAGTGATAACTCAGCATTCAAATTCGCTTCAAAAAATGTCATTGCAGATTATAAAAATGATTTGCCAATTAAAGACTATCTGATAATTAATGGAGCTAATACTGTAGTTTCTGTGTTAGAAACACAAAAAGAAAATACTGTTCAATCTTTAGACCTATTTTGTCACGGAGATCCAAATGGAATTTACTTTGTGATCGGTTCTTCACTTGAAAAAAATGTCGAGAATAAAGAACGAAAACCTATAGCATCGAATATCTACAGGTATCGAAGAACAGTCTATACAGAAGGAATTTTTGATCCTGCCAAACGTTTAAAGAATCAATTTTGCATAGCAGAATTAAACCTAAAAGCATTTACTAACGAATCAAAAATAGAGATTCACGGGTGCAATACAGGACGTGGTGATGATTGCTTTGCTTCAGAGTTGTCAAAGCAATTGTATGATGCTGGTAAAGTTAAAAGTGTAGTGATCGGGCATGCTTCAAAAGCAAACCCAAATATTGGCGGTACTACATCGGTGACAAAGCAGGATTATCGACATGGTACACGCATTATTTATCATAACGGTAAAGCTTTGAAGACAGTGACCAGTTCAGGCAGAATTTCAGCAAATATTATTAAAGCAGCTATTGGAGGGTAGAATGATAGATATTTATGCGGATGATGTTATACATTGGATAAATGTTTATGCAGTCATTTTTTCAATACTTATATTATCTCTAGCGATAAATTTTACCTTTTTTATTAAGGACTATATTAATAGAATTTTGACAATTTTAGTTTTGGTCACAGTGATTTGTTGGGTCATAAATAATTATGTATTTGGATACTTGTCTATAGCGGCAGAACAACAAGAAGACTTAGCAAGCTTCATTATCGCTGGATTTAAAGGAAATATATTTTATGGTTTAATCTCTTTAATAACTTCCTGTTTTGCACTCATTGCCTTAATCATTCGATTAATTATTCAATACAGTAAATCCAAATCTCACCCCAACAAATGATCTTCAACTATTGCGCCTAGTTCTTCTTCATCCGCAAGCGATAAGCCTAAAAATTCACGTGCCTCAATATCACCCCATGGAGCACCGTTCCAAACTCGTGCTTTTTTGCCCCAAATTGCTGAGTCGCTGCATAAATTAAATCTGAGCCAACTAGTAATACATCACCAGATATTTGATAATGGATCTGGCTGCGCAAATTTCTATGAAGCACTAATGGAAGTTTACTCATCACTGAGATACTTCTTCGCCCGATTGGTTGTCATAGTGCAGCCAATCGACGCCACAATAATCACGGATAATGCTAGCCACTGAGTCCAAAGCAGTTGTTCTCCTAAAAATACAAAGCCAGACAGAGCTGCTATAGCAGGCTCTAAGCTGGTCAAAGTACCAAAAACCAAAGGAGTTAAGCTTCTAAGTGCAATCATTTCCAAAGAAAAAGGGAGCGCACTGGCAAGGATGGCTAAGGTGATAAAATAAATTAAATTTGAAGGTTCAAATACTGCTAAAGGCATACCAGTAAAAATGGCGATTGGCATTAAACACAGCATACCGATAAACATACCTAAACAAACCGTGTGATTTCCAGATATTCCTGTTGGTTTTTGTCCTGAAATAATATACATCGCCCAACATGCACCTGCACCAAGTGCAAATGCAATTCCAATAGGATCTAAGTTTTGAGCTGCCTGATCAAATGGGAAAAGAAGGATTAACCCTAATATAGCGAGTCCCACCCAAATAAAGTCAAATTTTTGTCTGGCATGAAACAGGGCAACACTTAAAGGGCCAATAAATTCAAAAGAAACAGCGATACCTAAAGGTAGCCGTGCAATAGACATATAAAATAGAGCGTTCATCCCTGCCAAGGCTATACCATAGCTTGCAACGGACTTCCAGTTGATCGCTTTGAAATCAACTCGCCAAATTTTAAAAATGAGTGCCAAAATAATTGAGCCTAAAAGTAGGCGCATGACAGAAACTGTCAGGATCGGGAACTGATTAAACAAAATTTTTGCCAAAGAGCCACTGCTTTGCATGCTGATCATGGCAATAAAAAGCATAATCAAAGCTTGAAAGTGTGGTGTATTTTTCAAATTTGGCATAAAAACTTAATTTACTTTTTATTCAATATATAGCGGGTTTATGAAACAAAAATAACAAAATAAAAAACCACAAGCTAAAGCTTGTGGTTTCTATTCTAAAAGAAATTAGAACAATACACGAACGCGGATAGTACCTTCAACATCATGAAGCATATCAAGAGCTTCTTGAGAAGCAGCAGCATCAACGTCCATAACTAAGTAACCAACATCACCTTTAGTCATGAGAGACTGGCCAGAAATGTTGATACCATGTTCAGCAAACAGCGTATTGATTTTTGAAAGCACGCCTGGAACATTCTTGTGAATGTGAAGTAAACGGTGTTTACCTTCAGTCAATGGAAGAGCAATTTCAGGGAAATTCACTGCAGATAAAGTCATACCTTTATCAGAATAAGCAACAAATTTTTCTGCGACTTCCAAACCGATGTTTGCTTGAGCTTCCATGGTAGAACCACCCACGTGAGGTGTCAAAATCACGTTGTCTAAACCACGAAGTGGAGAAACAAATTCTTCACCATTTGCTTTAGGTTCTTTAGGGAATACGTCAACAGCAGCACCAGCGATATGGCCAGACTTGATTGCATCGGCTAAATCTTCAATTACTACACATGTACCACGTGCAGCATTCAAGAAGATAGAGCCTTCTTTCATTTTCGCAAACTGTTCTTTAGCAAAGAAGTTACGGGTAGAAGGAACATCTGGAACATGAAGTGTGACTACATCGGCATTTGCAAGTAATTCGTCCAAAGAGCCGACTTGACGTGCATTACCCATTGGAAGTTTAGTCACTGCATCATAATAAATGACATGCATACCTAGGCTTTCTGCAAGTACAGAAAGCTGAGAACCAATCGAGCCGTAACCAACGATACCTAAAGTCTTACCACGTGTTTCAAATGAACCTACAGCTGACTTGTTCCATCCACCACGGTGTGTAGAAGCAGATTTTGCCGGAACACCACGAAGTAGAAGGATGGTTTCAGCAAGAACAAGTTCTGCAACAGAACGAGTATTTGAATATGGTGCATTAAATACAGGAATACCACGTACCATTGCTGCATCTAGGTTTACTTGGTTGGTACCAATACAGAAACAACCCACCGCGATGAGTTTGTTCGCAGCTTCAAAGATTTCTTCTGTTAATTGCGTACGGGAACGAATACCAACAAAATGTGCATCCTTAATCGCTTCTTTCAACGCTTCACCCTCAAGCGCAGTTTTACGATAGTCGATGTTGGTGTATCCAGCAGCATTTAAAGTGTCGATAGCGTTTTGATGTACGCCTTCTAACAACAAGAAACGAATTTTATCTTTTGGTAGTGAAAGATGTTGGCTCATTACGGCTCCGCTACAAAGGCCAAATTTAGTGGCGGTATGATAACATATTGATGCTTTATAGACATTTGGTTTATAGCAGCCATGACGGATATTTTTTCAGCAAATACTGAAAATTTTTCCTGATGATCTGTCTTTTATTTAACTTAATCACTCTTTTATATGAAAATACTTTTATTTTCATTATGTTCCTTAGGGATAGAAGTTTTATTCGGGGCTTTATATTACTGGGGTGAACAGGTAAAATAATGTTCAGTTTGAAGATAAAATCTAAAAAGATATTTATTTTCAAATTTCTACCTAGATTTTAGTTGCATTATTTTCATTAAATCACTGGATTGATTTAATTTGAAAAATAAATTTTCTATAGTCTCAAATACTTGTTCACTTCTCGCTAGGTCTGCACAAAGATGAATGCTCCTGTAACGATAGCACCTGAATTATTGACTCAATTGACAGAAATTGTAGGTGAAAACCGCATTAAAACTGATGCTGATAGCTTAGACAACTGGGGAAAAGATCATACTAAACATTTTGATCCAAATCCTTCGGTTGTCGTTTTTCCATCAACTACAGAACAAGTGCAAGCTATTGTAAAACTTGCCAATCAGTTTAATGTTGCGATTACTCCTTCTGGTGGACGTACTGGTTTATCTGCAGGAGCTGTCGCTGCAAATGGTGAAATCGTTGTAAGTATGGATAAGATGAACCAGATTCTGGAGTTTTTTCCAGCAGATCGCATGGTTCGCATTCAGGCAGGTGTTGTGACTGAGCAGTTGCAAAATTATGCTGAGGAACAGGGAATGTATTATCCGGTAGATTTTGCTTCATCTGGTTCTTCTCAGATTGGGGGCAATATTGGAACCAATGCTGGTGGGATCAAAGTCATCAAATATGGCATGACCCGTAATTGGGTACTTGGGTTAACTGTAGTTACAGGTAAAGGTGACATTCTTCGCTTAAACAAAGGCATGATTAAAAATGCCACTGGTTATGCGATGCAGCACTTATTTATCGGTGGTGAAGGTACATTGGGGCTAGTGACAGAAGCAGAAATCAAACTGGAACGTCAACCGCATGATCTACAAGTAATGGTACTTGGTGTTCCTGATTTTGATGCGATCATGCCTGTGTTACATGCATTCCAGAAGAAAATAGACCTCACAGCATTTGAGTTCTTTGGTGAGCTTGCGATGCAAAAAGTGATTGATCGAGGTCATGTGCAACGCCCATTTGAGACTGAATGTCCATTCTATGTACTGCTTGAATTTGAAGCACCTTATGAACCGATCATGGATGCTGCGATGGAAATCTTTGAGCATTGTATGGAGCAAGGTTGGGTGCTTGATGGTGTGATGAGTCAAAGTTTGGAACAGGTGCATAACCTATGGCGTTTGCGTGAAGATATTTCTGAAACAATCGCGCCGTTTACGCCTTATAAAAATGATATTTCAGTGCTAATCACTCACGTCCCGGCATTTATCAAAGAGATTGATGCAATTGTTGCTGAAAATTATCCAGATTTTGAAATATGTTGGTTTGGTCATATTGGTGACGGTAATTTACATTTAAATATTTTAAAACCTGCAAATTTAAGCAAGGATGAATTTTTTGCTAAATGTCAGGTCGTAAATAAGTATGTATTTGAAACTGTAGAAAAATATGACGGTTCTATTTCCGCTGAACATGGTGTAGGAATGACCAAAAAACCGTATTTGGGTTATACACGTTCCAGTGAAGAAATCGAATATATGAAAGCTTTGAAAAAGGTATTCGATCCGAATGGAATCATGAATCCTGGCAAATTATTCGATTTATAAGTTATTTTGGATTATAGAGCTACATAGTTTCTATAGTGTAACAATGCAAGGCATAGCATCATATTGTTATGCCTTGTTCAATTTGGGGAGGAGAAATTTAATGAAACATATATGGATAATTTCAGCTGTATGCCTTGCAGCTTTTTCTGGTTGTGCGACAACAAAAAATTTAGTGAATAAAGTCGGAGTAGGTGCTGCTGAAACACCTTTGGCTCAAGTATTAAGTGAGCGCAGTGATTTGAAAAAAAATCTGGCAACGGTTGAGATTCGTCAGTATTTTAACCGTGTTGAATCTCCGACAGTGGCAGAAGTAAAAGTGACTGAAACAGGTCTGCTGGATGATTCTGTACGTTCGATCCGAACTGTATACAGTTTTAAAAATTTAGATGGTCAGTGGAAGAGAGTCAATACTCAAAAAGAATATCAATGTTACCGAGGTGGTAATACCAAAGCATTCCAGAAAGGAAAATGTCCTTGACGGTTTTTGATCGGCAAAGAGTTTGATAGGTGCATCAAATACCTAAAAAAGTCTGGTGACCAGAAAATGAAAAAGATTAGAGTGGGAATTATTTTTGGTGGAAAGTCATCGGAACATCGTGTTTCTTTACAATCTGCAAAAAATATTATAGATGCAATTGACTTGGAACGATTTGATATAAGTCTGATTGGAATTGAAAAAAATGGTCATTGGCGTGTATTGAATCCGAGGCATTATTTGGAAAATTCCCATAATCCTAAATTGATTTCATTGACAGACTCTGAAACCACTGTCATACCAGAAATAAGAAGCTCACAAATTTTTGAAATAGAGAATGCTCAACAATTGCCAAAAATTGATGTGGTATTTCCTATCATTCACGGGACATTGGGGGAAGATGGTGCATTGCAGGGTATGCTTAAAATTTTAGGCTTACCATTTGTAGGATCTGATGTTTTAAGCTCAGCTATATGCATGGACAAAGATGTGACCAAGAGGTTACTACAAGCTGCTGGTATAACAGTTGCTCCATTTTTAACCTTATATTCTTATAATCCAAATGAGTTTAGTTTTCATGATGTTAAACAAAGTTTAGGGCTACCTGTATTTGTTAAGCCGGCAAATCAAGGATCTTCAGTCGGTGTAAGTAAGGTTGAAAATGAGCAAGAGTTCTTTGACGCTTTGGATAATGCTTTTAGATACGATAATAAGATACTGATAGAAAAGTTTATTAAAGGCCGTGAGATTGAATGTGCTGTTTTAGGCAACGACTATCCTCAAGCCAGTGTTTGTGGTGAAGTGGTTGTTAAAACTGATTTTTACTCTTATGAAGCAAAATATATTGATAACCAGTTTTCTGAGGTCATTATTCCTGCATTAATTTCAGATGAAAATAGTCAAAAGATAAGAGATATTTCTATAAAAGCTTTTAAAATTTTGGGTTGTTTAGGTTTGGCAAGGGTAGATTTTTTCTTGACTGAAAATAATGAAATTATATTGAATGAGGTTAACACGCTACCTGGATTCACTAACAATAGTATGTATCCAAAACTTTGGGAAGCAAGTGGGATTAATTATTCGCAATTGATTAGTCAGTTAATAGAACTCGCATTAGAAAGACATCGACACTCAGCAAACAATTAAAAGGCTTATTTAAAAATAGCAAAGAGTAATTGCTTCTATATTAAAAATGCAGGTATTTGAGAAAGATGCTTGATCCAGATAAATAATGGCGATAATTTTCGTGAATTGCATCTTAATTCATGGTTTTTTGTCATAACTATTTGAAAAAATTTACAAATAGAGGGTGTCATGCTTGTTTGCAATGAATGGCTTTATTAAATACATTTAGCATTGCGATACGTTTCCTATCAAAGGATATATGATCTGAGTAGATGAGTTCGATATGAAGACTATCAATAATCCCCAGATAAGCTTCAACAAACTCCGTAATCTCATCGGTAGTCAAAGATAAAGGTAATTTTTTTATTTTGGCTTCAATATATTTTCCGATTTTTTTTAAATAATCTGGATAAGCCTGATTTACTTCTGGCTGGATAAATGTGGGTGGAATAAACACTGTTTTGAGAAAAAATCTCAGATATTCAGACTGTTCAAATTCTTTCAGGAGTGCTTTGCAATACACTTCACCGATAATATTTTCTACATCACTAGCGATAAAGCAGCTTTCCATAAAAGCACTTACTTTATCCAATGCATTAAAAAATACTGTATGAAACAGCTCATCTTTACTTTTAAAATGGCTATATAGTGAAGCCTTACGAATTCCAACAGTTTCAGCAATGATATTCAGACTTGAAGCATCATATCCATGAACTGCGAAATGGGCAGTAGCCACTTCGCAGATTTTATCAAATGTTGAAATTTTTTTGGTCATAAGGCTAAAAAATATTAATGTGTTAAGGTTGCTGGTACATTTTTGGGTGCTTTGGAAATGACAATAAGTGTTAAGCAGATTAAGCCCAAACAAATTATACATAGTAAGCTAAGCCAATGGGTAGTTCCTTTTTCTGCCATAAAGCCGGATAGGGGGGTGGCAAATGAGGAAATGACCAGTTGAAATGCACCGAGTAACGCCGCTGTCGAACCTAAAGCAGTTTTCTGTGATGCCATAGCCAAAGCCATAAGAGTAGATTCCGCGATACCGAGTCCAAGCATTGAAATGAATAAACTGGCAACGATGGCTATTAGTCCTAATCCAAAACTATATGCGATTAAAGCCAGACTAGCTCCTAGAGCCATAAGGATTACTCCATAAAATGCAAGTGTAGTAACGCCCATACGGCTAACCAAAGCACTACAGATCAAAGCACCTATAAGCACAGCAATACCCGTGAAGCCAAATACAAAACCAAACTGTTGTGAGCTTAGACCAAAGTTATTTTGGTAGATTAATGTTGCTCCAGCGATGTAGGCGAACAGGAAAAAGAATGCGATTGATAATGATAGCGCAGGTAAAATAAAAGTTTTGGTTGAAATAATATGCTTATAAGTGACCAGAATATTTTTTAAATTTAGCTTAAATCTTTTTTCATTGGGCAAGCTTTCAGACAAGTTTATCTGGCTATTGAGTATCGCGATGATTCCCATGATTGCAAGAGCAACGAATACTGCTCGCCATCCCCATAGACTGTCAATTACTCCACCGACGGCAGGAGCTAAAACAGGTGCTAGACCTTCTATCGTCATTAATAATGCAAACAGTTGTGCGGCTTTTGCTCCTTCTGTTAAATCTCTTACAGTACTTAATGCCACAACCAAGATAAGCGAAGCGGATAAACCTTGAATAAACCGGACAAATAATAATATTTCTATTGAAGTAGATATAGCTGCCCAGAGGGAGGTGCCAGTAAAAACTATCAGACCAATTAATAACGGTTTTTTTCGACCAAGGGCATCTGTGATTGGACCAAAAAATAGCTGCCCAAGACCCATTGATAATAGGAATACGGTTAATGTAAGTTGAACATTTGCGAAAGACGTATTTAACCCTGTTGCGATTTCAGGTAATGAAGATAAATACATATCAATAGCAGATGGTCCTAAAACAGTTATTAAAGCCAGAGAGGCTGCTAATCCAAAACTCGAAGTACCTGATTTCATCGACTCACTCAATTGATTGATTAAACAAAACTACCTTACGGTAGGTAGTTTTAAATCATAATCTAAAAAGAACAAATGTCAAATTTTTGAGCTCTAAAATATTTACGGTTCTTTTGGGGGATTGGCGATCATATTATTTTATGTGCTGTTTTATAAAGAAATGATTTTCATTAAAGAAACTCAAAATGACCGAATAACATGTTATAACTTTAGAAAATGACTTAGTACGTAACAAATGAATATCCAACAAGAAATCAAAAAATTATTTCAAGATCGACATGATCATCCGCTTTTTTATATTGAAAGTGGTAGCCGACTATGGGGGATGGCAAGTCCTGATAGTGATTATGATGTACGGGGGGTTCATCTTCCATCAAAAGCCCAATATTATGATTATCGCAAACACCGTGATCTGATCGAGATCATGGATGGTGATTTCGATTTTGTTTCTTATGATTTAAATAAAATGTTTGGGCTCTTGGCAAAAAGTAACCCGACAGTTCTCGAATGGGTTCGTGCACATATTATTTATTTAAATCAGTTTCCAGAATGGGAAAATTTTAAAACTGGGTTACTTGAAAAGATTGATTATAAGGCTTTGTATTACCATTATTTATCCCTCGCCAAAGGAGGGATGAAAGTTATGCAGACTGCAGATAATTTCACCTATAAAAAAGTTTTTTATTCTATACGTGGGCTGATGTCAGCAGAACTTGCAATGCAACATGAAATGCCAGCTTTGCTCATAACTGATTTATTCAAACAGATCCCGGAAAATGATGCTTTACGTCATTGGGCTGAAGATTATCTGGAAATTAAAAAACAGCAAAAAGAAAAGGTACAACTTGCTGAGTTAGAGCAGCAGCATATACTGACGTTATTAAACCAGAAAATCGATGAACTGGATCAATGTGCAATTCAGCCTTCAAATGATCTGGTCGAGCTGCAACAGTATCTAAGTGAATATAGTTTTAATCTAAAGCAACATTTTTATGGTTAACTTTACTGCAATGATTTGCTAAAATTCACTCACTAGTCCAAGTGGGTATCACTTGGTTTAGATTTTATCTCACGTTGTTTTCTCCTTAAATAGACACCTTGTGAATACGGTGTTGTTCATTGTCAGATTCCTGACAAGTCCCAAAATTTAAATCATTTAACTCAGTGCATGTCATTGGGCTTACGCTTATTTTTATCAAAATAAGTCAGCCTTCTGCACTTCTATAAAAAGTAGAAAACGATGCAAAATGTTCAAACAACAACATTAAATCGGTCTACCTTGATGTTTCCGCTTGCTTTGGTGTTATTTGAGTTTGCGGTTTACATTGGTAACGATTTGGTACAACCTGCAATGCTCGCCATTACTAAAGATTTTGGTGTGAGCAGTGATTGGGCACCATCTTCCATGTCTTTTTATTTATTAGGTGGTGCTTGCGTAGCATGGCTGCTCGGCCCACTTTCAGATCGTATCGGTCGCAAGAAAGTTCTTCTGGCAGGTGTCATGTTTTTTGTGCTGTGCTGTCTGGCAATATTGCTCAGTCAAAATATCCAGCAATTCCTCGGACTCCGTTTCTTGCAAGGTATTGGTCTGAGTGTCATCTCGGCTGTAGGTTATGCTGCAATTCAGGAAAATTTTGCTGAACGAGATGCGATCAAAGTCATGGCACTCATGGCAAATATATCTTTGCTGGCACCTTTACTTGGCCCTGTTTTAGGTGCTTTTTTAATCGATCATGTTTCATGGCACTGGGGCTTTATTGGTATTGCCTTGATTGCCCTGTTTAGCTGGTTCGGCTTGAAAAGCAAGATGCCAGATCAGCAAATCAGTATTCCTCGGCAACCTTTGAGTTATATTCTGGATGACTTTAAACAGGTTTTAAAAAATAAACGTTTTTTAGGTTTCACATTGTCTTTACCGTTAATTGCGATGCCATTGATGCTGTGGATTGCGCTTTCTCCTGTAATGCTGGTCGAGCAATTAGGCTTGACCAGTATGCAATATGGTTTAGCGCAATTTCCAGTATTAGGTGGTTTGATCGTTGGTAACGTGGTTTTGATCAGGATTATTGACCGTTTCCCTTTAGGCAAGACACCAATGATGGGAATACCGGTCATGCTACTCGGAACGTGTATTTTGATCTTTGGTGCAATTTGGCGAGATTACTTTATGTTGAGCTTAATCATTGGAATGACATTGATTAGCTTTGGTGAGGGAATCAGCTTTTCGGTTTTATACCGCTTTGCCTTAATGTCGTCTAATGTATCAAAAGGTACTGTTGCAGCCTGTGTTTCAATGTTATTGATGTTTTGTTTTTTTATTATCATTGAAATTGCGAGGGAGTTATATGTTCATTTTCATATCTGGGCATATGTACTTTCATGTTTTGTACTCATCGCCTTATGGTTTGTTTATCCTCGGATTGAATTGAAAAGGATCATACAGGAACGTAAGCAGCAAGGTCAGTTTTGATGTTGATGATATGGATGATTCAGAAAGTGAGTCATCCATATTTGATGGGTGAGCTATGAGTTTTCAAGCGCTTTTAGTTTACGATCATATATAAAAGGACCAAAAGGTAAAACAGAAGCAATTAAACCCCAGAACAGCATGTTTGCAGACCATTTTTGAGACTGTACAACAGCGACTAGAATAATGATAAACAGAACAAATAATATTCCATGTCCCATACCAATATGCTTGACCCACAAAGGGTTGTCCCAGATATATTTTAATGGCATGGCTATAAACAGTAGCAATAGAAAAGATATACCTTCGAAAAAACCTACAATACGTAACGTTTTGATATTCATAATCCATACACTAAAATGAGAAACAATCTCAATACTAATCTATCTGTTTATAAGATCAAGCTAAAAATCAATTAAAATTAAAATGTTACTTTATTTTTAGTAAAGACTATTCCGCTTCGTCGGGATCAAATGACTGGCTGACTTCATTTTCATCTGCTTCATAGCTGCATCCTAGTAGAACAATTGGATTTTGTCCTTTCATTTCAGAGAGGATAAGTTTGTCATGATAGGTAAAGGTTTCTGCGGTTGCAGGCTCGGTTCTTACTATTTTTTCACCACGAAAAACGGGACTGTTCTCAAAGTCAGGATGTCTTGGAATATCAAATTGTTTTGACAGCTTTTGTACATCTACATTTCTGTAGACTGCTGTTATTGCTGAACTTGCCAAGGCAATTTCTTGAGTAGGCAGACCAAAGAAAGTCACAGGTTTTTCATTTTTATAAAGATAAATAAATGGATGCTCTGGAGCATCAACATGTTTCCATCCCAGATCTTTTAATCCCTGCATATACTCATCACTAAAGCTAACATAATCTTTATGTAAAGCTTTACACTCGATCAAATTCTGCAACTTTTCTGCTGTTAATGCTGCATGTGCTGTAAATGAAAACAGGCTACATAAAGGGAGTACTGCCATTTGTAGAATTTTATTCATGCTTTCTCCAGTTCATTATTTGATTTCTAATTCTAGTAAGGTTGATCTTAGTTTAAGCAGTTCGGGTAAAGTTTCTAGCAAGAGGCTAATTTGCTTTAATGCCAGTAACAGATTGTCAGATAAGCTGTCTTGATCATTGAGTTGCTGGATCTCGGCGAGTTTTTCCTGTATTGAATTTTCATTAAGTATTTCTTGTCTAAGTAGAACATCGTTAAGTGTCTCTTTACACCATAGCATAAGTTCAATTACTTGAGGGTCTTGAACCTGTTCTCTATGGCTGCCCAAAGCCGAAACATAGCTAAGCTGGCTATGGCTATAGACCAGATAACGAAAGGCATGATGGATTAAAGTTGCATTGGGATTCGGTTCAGTACTCAGGCTGGAAATCATGCTGGCGAGTTCAGTTTGAGCATTATGTGCTGCACGCCTGGCTTTGCGATATTCAATACTATTATTTTTACCATGCAGATATTGTTCAACCACTGCATCAAAATAATCGAGTGTTGCTTTACTGCTTTTTTTGATGTTATTGGAAATATTTCGAAAGTCCCAGTCTGGCCATATAAAACTCACGGCAAACCATGCAATCAGACAGCCTAAAATCGTATCAATGATTCTAGGTAATATAACGGCATAACCTGCGCCTTTTAGGTTAAAAATGAGCAAGACCATCAAGGTTGCCATGAGTGTTGCCATTGCATATTTTTTGGAGCGCAGATAAAAGAAACAAACTCCAGAAATAATAGTCAGAACCAATTGTCCAACTACACTAGGCACAAAATATAAAATGGGAATTCCTAAAACAACACCGAGTATTGTTCCTAAGGTACGTAGTTTTAAACGACTTTTGGTTGCAAAATAACTAATCTGGCAAACAAATAAACTGGTTAATAAAATCCAGTAGCCATTTTTGGCAAATGGTAGTAGCGATATCCCATAACCAACTGCGAAGACAAAAGCAATCCGGACAGCATGTCTAAACAGGGCTGATTTAGGTGTTAAGTGCTGTTTAATCTTAAGCCAGAAATCCTGAAGACCATGAATATCGTCATCGAGTAAATTCAAATTATCCTGATGTTGTTGATAATTTTGGCGATAATCATTTTGCTCAATGTTGAGGTTATTAAATTGTTCCTGAATATTTTTCAAATTTCTCAGGACCAATAGCAGGTTTTTAACTTCAAGATTGTGCGGGTTTTTACAGATCCATTCATTCATGGATGTTTCTAAATGATCTAAAGCCGTTTGTGCATTGGAATCAATCTGAAAAGGATCTCGATGTAAAATAGCATCAGCCAGAGTCTGACAAGCCAATGCTTGTAGTCGGATATTTTTTTGAATACGAAAAATTAAATCTGTCCGGCTAAAATTTTGTTGAATTTTTTCATAATGCAAATAGTTAGAGGTTGCTTGCTCATGAATGTCTTGAGCTAAAAAATACAGATTAAGTCCATAGATGGTATTTTTATTGGCACAGGAAGCTTTTAAACGGGTTAATAAAGAGGCTTTTGTATAGTTAAGACTTTGTACGACAGCACTATTTTGAATTGATAAATCGTATAGAAGAGACTCAACATTATCTTTATTGTCGGGATCAAAAAGGCGGGCTTTGGTGAAAAGCAAGGCTGAAATCTGATTAAAACTCTGTGCCAAGTTATCCTGCACAGCTTGGGTTGGTTTGAGCAAATAAAACAGAATAGATGTCAAACCATACCATATTGTACCTAATACAAAATAGCAGGGTTGATAATACCAAAGCTGGTGCTCACCTAAACCGAACATGGTGTAGATTGAAAGCAACACTGTCCCAAATGAAATCGTTGCATAGCGTTGCCCAAGTGCTCCCATGAGCATAAGCATGGCACTGGATAGAGATAAGTAAATAATAAATAAGAGTTTATAAGGATATAAGAATTCTAGAATAGAACTGACTGTAAAAAATAAAATACATACAAAGAACAGGTTTCTGAGACGAATACTTAAACGATCATCAAAATCTGTTAATGCTGTTGCAATCGCACCTAATGTCACAGGAACAATGAGTTTTTCAAAACCAAGAAAATATAGCCCAAGCGTTGTTCCACTCAGGACAATAAAAATCTGTAAACAATAAATAAATATTGAATCAGATTTTAGTTGTTGTAGTAGCGACTTTTGTTGGTTCACGATTTTATTTATAAAGTGGGATTGGTTTAAAGATAGCCTGAGCTTTTTTATTTAAGCTGTCAATTTCTATTCGGGATTATTAATATTCCAAAATAATTGTGATGAAAGTATGGTTTGGACTATCTTGTTCATTTATTTAATCTTTCAGATCAAGCCACAGGCAATGTGTGCTCCACCACCACCATTTGGTTTTGGATAGTCCGAATAGTTGTCTCCACCTTCATCAATAATAATTGCTAAGCCTTGTATGTCTGCCAGTTTTAGGCGAGGTGCAATGACAGTGGTATTGGCATTTCCGTTTGAGTCAACATTAAGTACAGGCAGATCACCTAAATGACCGTCGTTAGGGGTACCATGATGAGGGACCTTGAGGGGATTGAAATGTTCACCGGCAGCTAAAGCAGCTTGCATTTTTCCATCCTTTTCAGCTGGAGCACATGAACCTTTTTCATGGATGTGGAAGCCATGAAAACCTGATGGTAATGAAGATAAATTTGTGATGATCATCAACCCCTGTGGCGAGTCTTTAAAACCAATAGTGCCAATTGGTTCATGAACACCTTGAGGCGAAACTCTATTTACAGTGACTGCCTGCTCTGGAGCATTTTTTTTAACTGAATTTGATGTGCAACCCGTAGCAAAAGCCATAATGCATATGCAAAGAGTAAAAAAATTAAGAAAAGATGACATTACCTCGCATCCTGAGAATATGTTTTTGTTATGTTATTCAAACAAAGCTAGATAATTCACGCAATCAATATTAAGTGTTTGATTGTATATGTTTATTAACATAAGGGGCTGATTTAAGCCCCTTATAGATTAATTAAGATCTTTTGGAGGGTCATCTGGGTCATCAAGATCATAAGCAAGCGTGCCTTTCGGGACTTGCTCTGGTTCGACCGTGACATGAAGCCATTCTCTCCATATGGCTAATAAAATAGCAAGAATAACAGGACCAATGAATAGACCAACAAAACCGAAACTAGCCAAACCTCCCAGGACACCAAACATGATTAATAAGAACGGGATTTGGGTGGAACCAGAGATGACTAATGGACGGATCACATTATCAGAGGTACTGACAATACAGACGCCCCAGACAAATACGCCTATTGCCTCGACCATCTGACCCTGGGAAACCAGCCAGATTGCCACTGCTGTATATGCAACAGGTGTACCAAATGGAATAAGGGCTAGCAGGAAGGTGACGATAGTGAGCACCATCGGATTTGGAACACCTGCAACAAAATAACTGAGTCCAGCTAAAATAGCCTGTGCTACTGCTGTTAAACCGATACCATAAACCACAGCACGTGTTGTCTCGGAAATAGTATCCATATAATGATGAATACGTGGTCCAACCACTTTCTCTAATGCCATGCTTACCTGATGTAAAATGACTTTACCATCGCGATAAAAGAAAAATAACGACATCAGGGCAAAACACAATTTCACCAGATTTTTACTGATTTCATTGAGGACAAATTTACCGTAGTTTAGATGCCCTTGAATCCACATAGATACGGTCTGGGTGAGATTCTTGGGATCTGCATTAATGTCCTGGACTATCCGTACAACTTCTTTACCGATAATAGGGAGGTTTTTAATGAAATCTGGAATATTTAAATGACCGGAAAGGAGTTGGCGTTGTAAGTCTAAAAATAAATGGCGGCCTTCTTGTTGCAGTAGAAATATAGCAAAAGTTAAGGGAATCCCAACCACTAAAAAGACCAATGTGATCATCAATGTAGCACTAAGTGTAGGTCTGTTTTCCCCACAAAATGCTTTCACACGTTTATATAATGGCCATGTCATATAGGCGATGATACATGCCCAAAGAACAGGCACAATAAAATACTTGAGTACATCAAAACCTAAATAGACTAAAATGAGCAATAGCCCAAATAGTAAAATACGCTGAATAGTCGAATTAAAATCTTGCACAAAATACTCAAAAAATAGTCAAATTAATATCTAAATCCATATTAACCGAAAAAAAAGCTCAGGCAATGATCTGAGCTTTTCCTTTAGCAATTATTTTCTGTTGCATAGAAAATATCATATGTACGTACTAGAACCATTCCGCTGGATCGTCTATTAAAGCATCCAGAAGCGGCTGCCATTGTTGTTGAAGTATTAAAAAATTCTTTTGGGATTTATCAAATATACTCAACCCCTGCATAGCCAGCTGTCCATAAGCACTACGTTCAGCAATCCATGCAACTGGTTTTTGTTCAACTTTATCAAAAAATTGCTGGATATCTTTTGAACTGGAACTATTTGCCTTAACACGATTGGCCAATAGTAATACCTCAACTTTACCTTTGCGGATACGTTTAATATCCTGAATGTGTTTTAAAAAGCGTCTGGTACTATCAATATCAAAAAAAGAAGGCTGAAGTGGTGTGACTATGGCATGGCATTCGCTAATGAGTTGTTCTGCATGTTCACCTGTGAGTGCACCAGGTGCATCAATGATAAGATAATCTAGATTTTTGGGTGCTTCACCAATGGATTTTTCATGACGCCAGTCTAAACTCTGAATTGTTGCTGCCGATTCTGGACGCTGTTTTAACCATTGCAAAGCTGATTTTTGATTATCTGCATCAGCCAATGCAACTTTATAACCCTTAACAGCGAGTGCAGAAGCGAGCGTAATCGCAGTTATTGTTTTTCCACATCCACCTTTTTGATTTGCAATCAATATCGTTTTCATCAATTCCAGCTTATGAATAGGCAACAGAGTTACCCTAGATTAGCATTATTTTTTGACTTCTGTGTGAGAGATGACAAAAAGTCTAAAGCTTGTTTAAATTGTTAGTTATTCAAATCTTAGGAAAAGTGCATGTCCATTTGGATGGCAATGTTAATTGGTGCCTGTATAGGCATGATTTTAACGACGATCGTATTATCGAATACACGTAATGGAAAAATTAAAGCGGAGTATGAACAGTATATTGCTGAGCTGGAACTGGAACATCAGCAAGCTTTGGCACATGCACAAAAACGCAGTGTAAATACTAGTCGTGCCGTGCTTAAGGGGAAAATGGCAGAACAATTGGCTCCAATCATGCCAGAGTTTCATTACTTACCAAGTGATGCCAAATTTTTGGGGGATCCTGTCGACTATGTGATATTTGATGGTTATACAGATTATCGTGATGGAGATGGATCAGCAGATGATATTGAAGTTGTTTTAATTGATATTAAAAGTGGCGGAGCACGTTTAACCAAAGGGCAGGTCGCAATTCAGGATGCTATTCGGCAGGGGAGAGTACGTTTTGAAACGATTAGAATCGATTTCGATGATTTATCAGTTTAATTTAATTCTATATTCTCCATTCACTTCTTAACATAGTTCCAAGACAAAATAGTGACGAAATTTCTCTATATTGTTACGAAAACCCGATTTTGCTTTAAGTTTTGTAGACTATTATAAGTTATAAGTTGAGAGTTGAAATATGTGTTTTTGCAGTAAGGGGCGATCAAATGACAAAACGTTTTATCCTCAGTATGTTATTTGCTTTGAGTGCCTTTCAGGTTCAAGCTTCACAGTCTACAGAATATAATATTGCCAATGGTCTGGCACCTGTTGCCAAGGAGCAAAGCATTTCGGTGTTGCAGCCATTTGTTGGTGATTTTCGTATTCTTGGCTCGAAAGTCTATACAAATGATGAGCAAGCTAAATTTTCTCCGATTGATTATGCTGTTACCCGTGGCTTGTTCACTGCACCTGAGATTGCCAGCCAAATTAAGTTTAATCAATATGATCGCTATTTGAATTGGCAAATGGCCCGTCCTCCATTGCCGCCAAAACTTGCAATGCAATTTGTTTCTAATATGCATATCATTCCTGCAAACCCACAAATTGCAAAAGAAATCAAAAAAGTACAACGAGGTGATCTGGTTCGGATTAAAGGTGATCTGGTTGAGGTTAAAGATAAAAATCTGGTCTGGAAATCTGCTTTGAATTGGGATGGTTACGGAGATGGTGCATGCAAATTGATACGCGTTGATTCGATTCAATGGGTGGAAAAACAAAATATCTGACAGCATATTTTGTCTGGAAAAAATCAATGCTATATTGTCCATAAATTAAGCTGATGATGTAAGAGCAAGTAATTAATGAAAAAAATGATCTGGGTTTCGGCTTTGATTTTAGGGGCAGGGTTTGCAGGGTGTCATAATTCTAGTTCGACTTCACTTTTAAAGTCACATGAATTTAATCTAAAACGTAAATGCCCAAATACATTAGTTATGAAAGTCGGAGAAAACATAATTTTCAAGGCACCTGAGAATCCTTCGACAGGTTATCAATGGCAGCTAATGCAACCTGTAAAACTGTTTAAATCGGAAGAAACATATAATACTCAAATAACAGATGCTGATGAGCAAATTGTTGGTGCTGGTGGAGAACGGGTTTTTCGTTTTACTGCGCTTAAACCAGGCTATGAAGTGATTGATTTGGCTTATGTCCGTGCATGGGAAAAGAGTAACCGACCTGAACAAAGATGGCAGTGCCATATTCGGATTTCATAAAGTAATTTATTAAAAAAGAGATCGGCTGATCTCTTTTTTAATGTAAAGGTTTTATTTTTTAACCTGATTGAGTTTCCAGTGTTGCAATTGTTTATGAGCCTGTACATATTCTGCAAGACTGTTAAGGGTACTTTGTTGATTCTGTGAGTCTTGACTATCTAGGGCAACTGCCTGTTTTTCCCAATATTGATAGAGCAACCCCTGAATGTAACGTCCTTGTTCGGTTTTAAGCTCAAGCTGTTTTAACATTGTTAAAGCAGACTGGATATTATCTCTTTTGCGATTGAAATCGAATTCAGCAGTGAGCGTACCATCTTTTTGCATTTTCATGAGCTCAGCCTCCATTTCATCACTCATTTGTGCAAATCTTTCATCAAAATCAACAAGTGTTGCAATATCTTCGGCATCTAAAGGTGTGTTCGGAAATTCACGGATCGGTTGCTCTTTGAGCTGTTTCATGACATCTGCACCTGCGTCAGCCTGATGTTGCTGCTTGGGTGTGGCACGTTCAGACTGTTGTTCACATGCACTGAGTATTAATCCACTTGAACAGATCAATAAAAAAATTACAGCTGGTTTTAATCGCAAGATCATCAAGCTTTCCTTTAACACAAATTAGGGATCTATTTTTTGAAATGGTATGCATAGGTAACATAAGGAAATTCTATTTCATCCTGAGGATTTTTTCCTGTGAAATCCAGGACTATTTTTTCAAAATGGGCTTTCATTTCCTGTTGTTTATGTTCAGGCATTGCGGCGATAAAACTGGTCGAGAGTAAACGTTTACTTACTACATTTTCAACTGTACCTTTTTGCACTTGGGAAAAGACTTTGACATTAGTGAGCTGAAATAAAAACTGATTTTCAAAAACCTCTTTCCATTGACCACTATGATAACGGGGGGTATTGTTTTCAAAAGGTTCTATGTAGTCTGCCAGTGCTTTGACCCAATCGACTTCAATATCTCTCTGGTTCCAGACTAATCCCAGAGAAGCATTAGGTTTGAGGATATGGTGTATTTCATTTAATGTTTCAATATTTGCAAACCAATGGAAAGATTGTGCACAAAGGACAGCATCAATGCTTTCAGAGCTAAGGGGAATGTTGTCTCCTGTGGCCTTTATGCTTTGTACATCAGGATATGCTTTTTGAAGTTCAGCCAGCATTTCTTGGACTGGTTCTACTGCAATAACTTGAGATGTGACTGCTTTTAAATAAGGCAAGAATTTGCCAGTCCCTGCACCTAAGTCAACGACAGTAGATTCGTGATTTAGTTTTAGATCATTTTTAAGCCATTCAACGATCTCTTGTGGATAACTTGGGCGAACTTGTTGATAAAGTTCTGCGGCGGATGAAAAGCCCTTTTGTGCAGCAGGATGGACGTGTTGAGCCATGATTTCGATTTCTTTAATTAGATTACTTTAAAACTATCTGATTTTATCGCTTTAAAATAGTGAATTTTATAAGTCAGGTCAGATATGACATAAAACTTAAAAATAGAAACAAATTGAACATGGATTTATTAAATAATAATCATTATCATTAATTCTTTAAAGACTGTTGATGCTCTTAAAATGTCAAAACAAGCTTATCGTGTTATCAATTTACAACTGGTAATGATGCAATCACTTTCTCCCACTATGCGACGTTTTAGTTTTGAAAGTTCTGAAATGTCCGCGATACAGACATTTGCACCAGATCAACGGGTTAAGCTGTTTTTCCCGCAGTTAAAAAATCCTCAGGAAACACAATGGATTGTAGAAAAAGAAGACTGGTATCAAGCCTATCGGCAAATGCCAGAAGCTACACGTCCACCTATGCGGACATATACGATTCGAAACTTATATCCAGAAAAAAACAGGGTAGATATTGATTTTGCAATGCATGGTGCAACAGGGCCAGCATCAACTTGGGCTGAATCTGCCATGATAGGTGATCGGATTCAGATGGCTGCACCTAATGTTGATTGGGATGGTGAAAAACGTGGTTTTGAATGGCATCCACCAGCAATCGCTGAACAGATTTTACTGATGGCTGATGAAACGGCTTTACCTGCTGTTGCCGGGATCATTGAAGAGTTACATTTAGATAACGTACAAGCCGATGTCCATGTCCTAATTGAGATGCCAAAGCACGAAGACCGGATAGAATTACCAGAGCATCAAAATATTCATGTGCATTGGTTGGCTCGTGAAAACCAGAGTCAACCTGGAGAAAAATTATATGAATATGTGCAAAAGCTCTACCCATCACAACAACAAAAAAAATCAGCAGTTGAACTGGAAAATATCAATGTTGATGAAGAAATTTTGTGGTTTACAGGAGAAAAGTTGGAACAACAAAAATTTTACGCGTGGATAGCAGCGGAGTCTAAAGCTGTACTGAATATTCGTCGCTATCTCGCTCAGGAATGTGGCATCCAAAAAGAACATTTGAATTGTATGGGGTATTGGCGTTGGGGGAAAGTTCTAGGATAGTTCGATGCATTTAAAGAAATCCTACTGAAGTGCTTACATCAAGACTGAACAAAGATGGTTTTTTGTAAAAAAGAAAGGTTTAAGTAACAAATTATGTAATTGTGGAAGATTATGTGCTTTTTAATCTGTGTAGCATGGATAAAATATACATCTTAACTTTTGGGTAAGATGTTTTATCCATAGTCAGATGGACTTAATCTCTCTTCGGTGTGTCGATGGAAAAACAAATAATTTTTGAAGATGAACAAATCAGAGCTATTTATTTACAAGGAACATCTGACACATTAGTGCTTTCTTTTGGTGATTTGATAACACGTGCCAAGGGGTTGTCAATCAATGCTGAAAAATCATTAAGTAAGTATGATTTTAATGTCATTGGTATCATGCCTAAGCAAAAGTCATGGTTTCCTGAAAGTAGCATGCAGGCATTATTTGAGGTGCTAAAACCTTATTTGCAGCAATATCAGAATATTGTCGGCTATGGTGGCTCGATGGGTGGATACGCCGTAATAAAATATTCCAAATATTTTAAAATGACACGTGCAGTCGCATTTGTTCCACAATATTCTATTGACCCTGAACAGGTCGAAGATCGCCGCTATTCAGATTTTTATGATGCTTCCTTAAATCATGATATGCAGATTAAAAGCAGTGATATATCAAGTGATTGTGAATATATTATTGTTTATGATCCATATTTTGAAAATGACCGTGAAAATTATTTAAAAATAAAGCCTCTTATTCCACATTTACATACATTGAACCTGCCATATTCAGGACATGATGCGATTTCTGTATTAGCGAGTTCAGCACTGTTAAATGACTTTATTACCCATCCATTTGATAAAACTTATTTTTATAAACAAATGCGAGAAGTAAAAAAGAACAATAAATTTTATTATCGTAATGTGATTGCCCGTTTGCTGGGAACGCACAATGAAGCATTAGGCAAGATTCTGAAAAGCACGGACTTACAGCTGGATAATAGCTTTTTTGATAATAATTTAAAGCAAATGATTACTCGAATCTTGCTGACCAATAAGCGTGTAGATGAGCAGGATTTACTTAAGCTCGGGATTTCGGTGAATTTCCCGATTGAAAAGAAAGTACAATTACAGGACTATTTTGGCAATTTTCTGGTGTTTAATGTTATTACCCAGAAAATTGAAAGTTATAGCCAGCAGGTCATTGATATTAATAGTAAATATCTATGTTCATTGCAAGTTAAAGATACAGGATTGACTTTCATCGATTTGAATAAAGAAGATTACTTTTTAGCAATGAATGACCGTCAGATTATTAAGTTATTCAAGCAAGGTGATGCACTTTCTTTGGATATGAGTCCAATTATTATTAAAAAATATCCAGAGTTTTATGTATTATCCTATAAAAATATGAACTTGGGTTCGGATTTATCTGGGACATGTAAATTTGATTACGATAGCTTTGAAGATAATGTAAAGTTCATTCTGGCTTAATTGCATTGATTAAGATATTTGCTGGGAAATAGGGATTTTACAGTTTTAAAGTCCTCTATGACCTCTAGATCATTTTTATCCAGATTAGTGCTTTTATTAAGATAGATTTCAAAGTTTCCATGATTGTCTGACAGATTTGAGAGACCGCCGAGAGTATAGGAGTATTCGTATTTTAGTCCCTGAATAAAATGACTATCTTTAAAATGATAAATCTCAGTATTTTGCCCTGTTTCTCCATAAAAAGTTGCCTTAATCATGCAGCCAGCACTGCTTTTGATCAGTTCAATCAAATTACCTTCGGTTGATTCAAATTGTTCTGCATTAGATATGGACTGTAGCAGAATTGATGAACTGGCATGGGGTTGCTGTATGAGAAAACCAGATAGACAGGAAAATAGAAAGATAAAATTAAAAGTTATATTTTTTTGCATGATATTTTGTATTAAATTTAATTAAAACAATACTATATGATATTTTGAATAATTCAAAGAGAATATCTTGTGATTTGCTTATATAGCAGCTTCTGGTGTATATCCTTTTAGATCTACATTGACTTTGAACAGACTTAAATTTAGGGAAATATTATGCAGGCCGTTTATCTGGATTATCAATCTTTGGATCAAAATGACCTTGATTTTAGCCAATTGGAGTCTACTTTTGATGAGTTGATACTCTACCCAACAACATCGCAGGATGAGGTGGCAACACGAGTTAAACATGCTGATGTAATTATCACCAATAAAGTGATTGTTGATGCAAAAACAATTGAACAATGTGAAAACTTAAAGCTGATTTTGATTTCTGCCACAGGGACGAATAATGTAGATCTGTTTAAAGCAAAAGAGAAAGGTGTAGTGGTCTGTAATTGTCAGGGCTATGGTACATCTGCTGTGGCACAGCATACTTTGACACTTATGTTGACCTTGGCAACATCACTGATCAAATATGACCAAGCAGTGAAACAAGGTAAATGGAACAAATCACCGATTTTTTGTTTGTTGGATTATCCGATTATAGAGCTTGAAGGTAAGACTTTAGGCATTATTGGTTATGGTGAACTGGGGCAAGCAGTTGCCAGACTCGCACAAGCATTTGGTATGCAAGTATTGATTGGCTCTCTGCCAAATCGTCCATCGAATAATTCAAGAGTTCCTTTGGTAGAACTTTTACCCCAAGTGGATTTTTTAAGTTTACATTGCCCATTAACAGATGAGACCCGAGACTTGATTGGACAGAAAGAGTTAGAGGCTATGAAATCCACTGCTTTTCTGATCAATTGTGCGCGTGGCGGAATTGTCAATGAATCGGCATTAAAAGATGCTTTGATTGAAAAGAAAATTGCGGGGGCGGCTACAGATGTTTTGAGTGTAGAACCTCCCAAAGATGGCAATATTTTGCTTGACGAAACGATTCCAAATTTGATTATTACGCCACATAGTGCATGGGGCAGTGTTGATGCCCGGCAAAGGATTGTTAATCAAATGGTTGAAAATACTCAGGCATTCCTTGCAGGACAGCCCATTCGGCAAGTCAATTAAATGGGGTGGTTGTTGCTGCTAAAAAGCCCGCATTTGTGCGGGCTTTTATCATAAGTGAAACTTAGTTAACACTTGCTTCCGCATTGGTTTTTACGCCATGCTTACCAATTGATGCATCTGTAGAAACACCTACATTTGCTTTTGGTGCTGATTGAGTCGCTGAAGACTCTTCATTTACACCAAGTGCTTTTTTGGTCTTTTGCCATTTTTCAGATGCAAAACTTTTACCTTTTGCTGTTTTTTCTTGTGTATAGTGTTTAGCTTTGCTTGATTTATCGCTCAAATAGTCTTTGCTTTTTTGAGCTTTTTCAGATGTATAGTCTTTTGCATCCTGAGTTTTTTCTGATGCTGAATCTTTTAGATCAGCAGTTTTGTCTTGAGCCAACTTGGATTTGTCAGAAGCGAAAGTTTTAGCTTTAGACCATGCATTTTGTGTAGATGTTTTGGTTTTATCTACACCATTTTCGATACCGTGACCTACTTTGTCAGCAGTATTGTTTACTCGTTGGCCGATATTATCAAGTAAACCTGTATCAGCGTTTGCATTTGCAGAGACATTTGCACCAGCATTTACAGAAGTTTCAGCAAAAAGAGCTGATGAAGCAAGAATGCTTGCTGTAACAAGAGCGGTTTTCATCATTTTCATTTTTGTTCAGTTCCTAAGTTAAACATATAGATCAGGAGGATCAATGTTCGCTAGCTTAAATGTTGTTTGAAGCAAATAGTGAAAAAGAAATTAAACCACTACATCTGTTCAACATGCATTCAACAAAGATGTAGAAAAATAAAGGAACATTTATATTT
>NZ_OOGT01000445.1 GCF_900323515.1 Acinetobacter stercoris
GTAAAAAGGATAATATTGTATGAAGCATTACTCTGTTTTACACAAGTAAAAAGGATAATATTGTATGAAGCATTACTCTGTTTTACACAATATGGTATAGAAGCAACAACAATCGAAATGATTAAAAAAAAATCAAATATAAGTATTGGTTCTATCTACCACCATTTCCAAAATAAAGAGGGGATATTGGTTGCATTGGTTTTTGCTGCTGTTGATGATTTAAACTGTTATCGAGAAAAATATTTAATACAGGCTAAAAACTTTGAAGAAAGCATTATTGCCATAGTATTAAGTTACGTCGACTGGGTAAATGACCATCCTAATTTTGCAGAAATTATTCTGGCAGGAAAGTTTGATGTTTATCATAGTGGATACGGAGCAAAATTAGAGCAAAAAGAACTCGTTTATAAAACTAAGCTGATAAACTGGCTTTCAATGCCGCAAAATATTTCACATTTAGAACACATACCTGTTGAGCTGATTCCCTCACTTATTTTGGGAATAACAGAACATTATTGTCGGGCATGGCTTTTGGGGAGGGTTAAATATAATCCAATTTATTTTAGAAAAGAGCTAGCAGTTTTAGCGTTGCGTCTTCTGGAAACCTATAAATAAGACTTAGTCTAAAGCTGCCTGTGCCAATTTAATGCGCACAGGCAGCTTTTTATTTATTAATTAAAACTTAATTTTTAGAAGAATATTCTATGCTACAAAAAACATGCATATTTTGTTTATATTAAATAAAAA
>NZ_OOGT01000324.1 GCF_900323515.1 Acinetobacter stercoris
GATGTATATAAATTAGCAAACATTAAAAGATATATTGCAAAATGTTTAAAACAACAGTCACCTCAATTTATCATTATCGAAAGCTCCAGAACCTTATGCAGAGAGCTGGATATCATTGATGTCGATCCTGTTTCTCAATGTGCTACATGGGCGACAGGCGAACAGATTGACCTGAATATTCTGAGTCATTTTGATCGTCTAGAAAATATTTACGAAATAGAACACTAACTGCCACTTCACTGACTGAAGCCAGTGTTCTTTTACATTTTACAAGTTCTATTTTAAAACTCGTAAAGATTAATTTAACTAAATCAGAACAATTGCTAAAAATAAACAATTAACAGTTTATGATAATTTGATAAACATCAGTAAAAATCCTGGGATCGCTGAAGGTAAAATCATAGATGAAAATAGTAAGCTATACGCACATGCAACAGCGACGTGTATGATTATTTCATCCTGATCTATCCGCCATAAAAAGGAAAAATATAGTTTTACTTACTTTTTATTATGTAGAAATATTTTATTTTTATAACAAATCTAAGCAAATATATTAATAAGAGCAGAGAAAATTGCCTGCTCTTTACACAAAAAAATTAAAATAAAACAATATGTTAAAATTAAAAAAATAAATCAACAGCTCATATTACAAGAATCTCCATGCTCAAACTGATGGATGATAAAAACTTACTATTTATTTACTTATTTCATTTTATTAAATTATTCTAAATAAAAACACTAAAGATTCACACACCTTTCACATAATTATCATATAAACTGATCTTTCATTATAACGAATGGGAAAAACAATGACTCACCATATTCTATTAGCAACCTGGTCAGAATCTTCAAAAGCCTATGAAAGCTTTACACAATTAAAAAATGCTGACATTGGGAGTATCAATCAAACAACCATAATTGAACGCCTTGCAGATGGTAGCGTCAAAGTTCAGGATCAAGATGGAAAAGCCTTAGATGCAAATACATGGACAGGCGGATTATTAGGATCTCTTTTTGGTATTTTGGGTGGACCTCTGGGAATTCTTTTAGGTTTCAGCACAGGTGCTCTTTTTGGTTCATTTTTTGATGCTGATCAAAATAGTGATGACCTCGCTGTATTATCTAAAATTAGCCAAGCCCTTCCTATTGGCTCTGTTGGTTTGTTTATTGATATTGACGAACAGAATGATAAATTGGCAGATGATTTCTTCAAAAATAGCAATGCAACATTATATCGTTGGGACTATGACGAAGTTGAAGCTGAAATTGAAGCATCGGTAGAAACTTGGGAAGAAGTAAACCGTCAAGCAAATCTTGCATTAAAACAGCAGAAAAAGTCAGAGAATAAAGAAAAACGCAAACAAAAGTGGGAGGAGTTTAAATCCAAGTTTCATACTTCTACCAAATAAAAATTTGAAAAGCTAAGTTGTATAAAGTTTTAACTGTATACAACTTAGCTCATTTTAAACTGCAGGACGCACCAGTTTAACTTTTGTCTCATTACGCGCACCAGGACGTGTAAGAGCTTTAAAATAACAATAATATGGGAGTACAGCATCCAAAGTCGTTGTAATCACTTTATTTTCAGAAGCACACCAAGCTTTACAGATATTATTCCCTGTTAAAATATTCCCTTCAACAGCAAATAAATATAAATCCTGTTCAGGCTGAGATGTATTTCCCCAAGGAAAACTAAAAAACTTCAGTGCAAGCTGCCGTTGGAACAACCACTTTTCAGAAAACCATAATTGTAATAAATCACCTAAATATATTTTTTTATCATTTAAAAACTGTAACTTGAAATGCGCGTTTTCAACTTCAGAAAAATATAAATTGGCGTCAGAGAGGATTGAG
The DNA here is from genome assembly GCF_900323515.1 of Acinetobacter stercoris. Lineage (GTDB taxonomy): Bacteria > Pseudomonadota > Gammaproteobacteria > Pseudomonadales > Moraxellaceae > Acinetobacter > Acinetobacter stercoris. The sequence continues at coordinate 1,855 of NZ_OOGT01000324.1, forward strand.
AGATAATGTTCTTTGTAATAATCAAAATTAGAAAAAATATCTAAAATACTAAGCTTTGGCATTCGCTTTCTCCGATTTAGCCATTTTAGTGCTGGCAAGTTGGTTTAAATCCACACTGTTTAGAAAATATCTAAACGACTGTTATGAACTTTAATCTAACAAGCCAACGTGAGCTATGCAAGTTTTTTTCAAGATAAAAGTCATTTTGCTCAATTAAGCAACATACAGACATTAAATGAAGAGAACATGACAAATATGGCTTGACCCCTCGTAAAATCTCCTTATAATCGCTTGCAGATTCTCCAATAGCTCAGTCGGTAGAGCGACGGACTGTTAATCCGCAGGTCCCTGGTTCGAGCCCAGGTTGGAGAGCCAGATTCAAAAAAGCCTACTTCTAATAAGTAGGCTTTTTTATTGAATGATCCATATCATTTCTTAAAGACAAAATATAAAAAAACCAATTCAAGGATATTGATATAAGTTTTTAACAAAGAAAATATCACCTTACTTTTACGACTTAACTTATCTCCCCCTGTTTCTACTTTTTATTTTATTTCAATAATATATAAAGTTACATCTAAATACTGACATCATTAATCTTGGCTTTTTAGGC
>NZ_OOGT01000268.1 GCF_900323515.1 Acinetobacter stercoris
ATATTGAACATGTTTATTTTTTATGATTTGTGAATCATCAGTCAGAAATATAGCCATTTATTAAATAAATATTGGGTAGTATTTTAAAAAAGTTCAATTAGAATCCAGAAATTCAGAACAAAAGATTGTGGGGGAAACATCGTTAATCTCGATGTTTGCTTAATAAAAATTAGCTTGAGGAACGCTCATGCAGATTGGAATCCCAGCAGAAACTATCAACGGTGAAAACCGTGTAGCTGCGACACCTGAGACAGTAAAAAAGTTAATTGGTGCTGGTCATAGCGTAGTCATTGAACGTGGAGCAGGTTTAAAAGCTGCTTATATCGACAGTGCTTATGAACAGGTTGGCGCAAGTATTACTGATGACGCTTATACAGGCAGTCACATCATTTTGAAAGTTCGTGCACCTTTTGGAGCTGAAATTCAAAAGCTTACTCCAGACACAACGATAATTGCGATGTTTGACCCATATCGTAATCCAGAGCTGGATCAGTTTGCAGCGCAAGGTGTATCTGCATTTGCACTTGAGCTTTTACCTCGTACACTTTCCCGTGCTCAGAATATGGATGTATTGTCATCTCAAGCGAATTTGGCGGGTTATAAGTCTGTACTTTTAGCTGCAGCCGAGTACCAGCGCATGTTTCCAATGTTGATGACAGCAGCGGGTACGGTGAAACCAGCACGAGTTGTGATCATGGGTGTTGGTGTAGCAGGTCTTCAGGCAATTGCCACCGCTAAACGGTTAGGTGCTGTAGTAGAAGCTACTGATTTGCGCCCTACTGCTCGGGATCAGGTTGAGTCGCTAGGTGGCAAATGGCTGGACGTTCCTATGTCTGATGAAGAAAAACAAAAAGCTGCTGATGCTGCAAAAAATGGTTATGGATGGATGCCAGGTGAGCAATATATCAAAGATCAGGCAATTATTGTGGATAAAGCAGTCTCAAATGCTGACATTGTGATTACTACGGCACTTTTACCAGGTCGTGATGCACCACGTTTAATCAAAGCCGAAACTGTTGCCAAAATGAAGCCTGGTTCAATCATTCTGGATATGGCGGTTGAAACAGGTGGAAATGTCGAAGGCTCTAAATGCGGTGAAAATGTTGTCACTGAAAATGGTGTCAAGATTTTAGGTATTCCAAATATTCCATCTACAGTATCGACAGAAGCTTCGGCACTGTATGCACGTAACGTTTTTAATTTCGTTGAAACACTTTTTGATGCCGATAAAAAAATTGCAATCAATCAGGAAGATGAAATTCAAAAAGCCCTTTTAGTGACTCATGGCGGTCAAGTACTGCTTAAGCGTGGTTAAGGAGAGTCATCATGGTTGAAACTATTACTATTTTCGTCTTAGCCATCTTTGTTGGTTACTACGTAGTTTGGGGTGTAACACCTGCATTGCATACGCCATTGATGGCTGTAACCAATGCACTTTCTTCGATCATTATCGTAGGTGCGATGTTACAGACTATTGGTATGCCTGTTTTAGGTGAAGGCAGTGAAGTTGCATTCCAAAGTGTAAACGTGGTGAGTGTACTGGGTGCAATCGCTGTGTTCTTGGCAAGTATTAACATTTTTGGTGGCTTCGCAGTGACTGCGCGCATGCTGGAAATGTTTAAACCTAAGCAAAAGAAATAAGGGAGCATTTAAATGGAATTTATTCGTGAAAATGCAAACTGGTTATATTTGATCGGTGCAATCCTGTTTATTTTAACTCTTCGAGGCTTGTCAGGTCCTAAAACTGCAATTCAGGGCAACCGTTACGGTATGATCGCAATGGCAATTGCTGTTGTGACAACATTCTTTGTTGCAAATAATCCTGTCATCTGGATGATCGTTGGAGCGATGGTACTTGGTGCAATTGTCGGTATTGCTCGAGCCCGTACAGTGCCGATGACTCAAATGCCGGAAACTGTAGCCCTGATGCACTCATTGGTCGGTTTGGCTGCGGTACTCATCGCTATTGCTGCAATCTTGCATAACAATCAGATTGAAGATTTGTTCAAACAAAACCCTCAAGCACTTTTAGCAGCAGGTATTGAACAGGCACACATGTCAAAAGTGCATTTATTTGAATTGTTTGTAGGCTGCTTTGTTGGTGCGATTACCTTTACTGCGTCAGTATTTGCTTATGGTAAACTGGCTGCAAAAAAATGGGCAAAAACCATTTCAGGTGGTTGGGTAAAACCAGTTCAGGCATTGCTTTTTATTGCAATGTTAGCGTGTGGTATCATATTCTTTACAACGCATAATATGCAGGCATTCTGGGCAATGACTGTACTTGCTCTTGCATTTGGTTGGGTCTGGATTGCGCCAGTGGGTGGTGGTGATATGCCTGTTGTCGTATCATTATTAAACTCATTCTCTGGTTGGGCAGCAGCAGGTATTGGTTTCACACTTGAAAACAACATGTTGATTGTAGCTGGTTCACTTGTTGGTTCATCTGGTGCGATTCTATCTTACATCATGTGTAAAGCAATGAACCGTTCAATCATCAACGTATTGTTTGGTGGTGCTATGGGGGGCAGCGCAGTAGCTGCATCCGGTGAGAAGGGTGAACAGGTTCAACGTAACTATCGTTCAGGTTCAGCAGATGATGCAGGCTTCCTGATGTCAAATGCAGATAGCGTTGTGATCGTACCAGGTTATGGTATGGCACAAGGTCGTGCACAAAATGCAGTCAAAGAACTCTGTGAGATATTAAAAGAGCAGGGTGTAACTGTTCGATTTGCAATCCACCCAGTTGCGGGACGTATGCCAGGGCATATGAATGTACTTTTGGCTGAAGCAGATGTGGCATATGAAGACATTTTGGAAATGGATGAGATTAACTCTGACTTTCCTGCAACAGATGTCGTTCTTGTAATCGGTGCGAATGACGTTGTAAACCCTGCAGCAAAAGATGATCCAGGTTCACCGATTTATGGTATGCCGATTCTTGAAGCCCATAAAGCACGTACAATCATGGTGATCAAGCGTTCTATGGCAACCGGTTATGCAGGTCTTGATAATGACTTGTTCTATAACGAAAAAACCATGATGATTTTTGGTGATGCCAAGAAAGTTGTAGAAGACATGACCAAAGCAATCAATGGTGGGGGACATTAATCTTTAATGATTAATGTCAACGTCCTCCTTTTATAAAGATGAAAACTAACCACCTTCGGGTGGTTTTTTATTATTCAAAATATTTGCTATGATCAGAATGATTATTTTTATAAATTAGAAATACCATGCATAAATCATTTATAAATAATTGGCTATTATTCGTATCAATTTTTTTGTTTTTAAGCCAACCCCTATATGCCCAGATCTTTCAAATTAATGATGGTTCAAAAGATTTTGATGTCCGAATTGAGCTTTCTTGTGAAAAAATGAACTGTGATGGTGACGCTAAAATTACTATATTTAAAAAGGGAAGCAGGCAAATCTTTCAGACATTTCATTCAGATGAACTAACCATGTATCTTGATGAAAATTTCAAACCGAGTGTCAATGTAATACAGCTATATGGTGAACAGAGCCCATTGATTTTTGATGATTTTAATTTTGATGGTACAGAAGATTTAGCGATACGAAATGGCAATTACGGTTCTTATGGTGGTCCTGTTTATGATGTTTACGTGTTTCATCAAAACAAGAAAAAATTTGTGTTAAGCGATGAATTATCAACTTTAACCCAAGAAAATCTGGGTATGTTTGACATTGATTCTAAGCGGAAGCGGATCATTACTTTTAATAAAAGTGGCTGCTGTTATCACATCCGTTCAGAATATCAAGTGATACCTCAAAAAGGTTTATTACTTGTTCGCGAGTTTATAGAAGCTGTTGTAACAGCAGGAGATAAAGTTGAGGTGACTGATCGTAACTTGGTCAACGGTAAATGGAAAGAAAAAACAAAATATTATCCGATAGATCAATATTATAAAAAGCGATAAAAGACAGGATACGTGGCTTCTCAGAAATATGGGATGTAAGTTGTATCGCCATGCTATCTGAATACTAAACGTTAAATATAAATAAAACATCGATATATGCTGAAAGATCAAGAGAGATAAATACTTTGATGGATTTGCATTTGTAAAGAGGAACGTATTAAATGCAAAAAACTGTTTGCTTAAAATTTACCATTTAAATATGCCTGAGTTTTTCTTTAATTCAGATATTG
>NZ_OOGT01000298.1 GCF_900323515.1 Acinetobacter stercoris
GTTATTAATACTAGCTGTAACTATCCAGATCATTTGATTTTGGATAGTTAAACTTTTTAAATTATATTACCCCTGAACTAGAAGTTATCTTTCTTCTTGATCCTGATTAATATAACTTTCAGGATATGGATCTTTTTCAATGACTTTTCGATAATCATAGACTGATTCTAATAATAATTTATCGGTATCGCTCAGGTATCTTGCAGGAGCTAATCGAATATCTTGATAATCATCAAATCCATACATTTCAAATACTTTTTCAGATTTAAGTGCAAAATGCCTTCCTGTTCTCAAAACAATCCAGAAAACACTTATGATGACAACATAAGCTCCTAAAAAATAATTAAATTTTCAAATAGACTTTCCCAAAAAGATTCCTTTGCCATGTATGTAAAAAACAAAGCCACACAAAATACAATAATAAATAAAAACTTAGCTAGAGCAACTATAGTCAAATCATGAGGTTTTACGGCTGTTCCCATTTCGACCTGCATATGCAGTAAGCCAGACACGGGACTTAATACCGTATAGGGTTCATAAAAACCATTATCAAGCTTTCTGGCAACACAGATTACATATTCGGTTTCCTCAAATAAAACTCTATGAAACTGACCTATACACACCTTATCACCCACACGCATATTAAATGCATGTACATTCAGCTTGCTTCGAGAAGCTAAAAAAATACTTTGAGATGCTAGAGATAGACTACCAGAAATTGCGCTAAAAAGGGATGAGGCAATAACTTGCTTATCTCCATGTTTTCCCAATAAATTTAAGGTGGAGTTTTTAATATTAAGATTCACCACTCTGCCTTGTATGCTTTAAAGTTTAGATTTCCAATAATTTGCCTTTGCTGTATTGTATTTTGGATTCTTTTCATCAGAATAAATATTAACAAGTAATTGTATCGCAGGTTTATTTCCAGAATTTGCTGATTTTTCAGCATATTCAATGGATTTACTAAAATTTTGAGGAGTTCCATTCCCGATATAATATTTTAAAGCAGCATTATATTGTGCTTCAGGATTACCATTATTTGCAGATTTTACAAACCAGTTTAATGATTGTACTGGATCTCTTTGAACACCTTCTCCCTTTTCATAATTAAGAGCTACATTATTTTGAGCTTTAATATCACCTTGTTCAGCTGCTTTCTGAGACCAAAAAAAGGACTCTTTTAAATCTTTCTTTACTCCGTCACCAGTATATAATTGATATGCTATAATTTTTTGCGATTGCAAAAAACCTAATCTTGCTGCTTTGTAAAAATATTCATAAGCTATTTTCTTATTTTGAATAGCACCAATACCTTCATAATAAGCTACACCAACATTATGTAAAGCAGTAGGATTATTTTTTTCTGCTGCTTTCTTGTACCAATATAATGCTTTTTCATTATTAATTTTAATATAACTTGATCCATCCTGATATATTAAACCAAGCTGCAACATTGCTTCATCATTTCCAAGATTTGCAGACTTTTCAAATAACTCAAATGCCTTTTTTTGGTCTTCAAAGGCATCACTATTAGTTGCATAATTTGATGCAAGTAAATATAAAGCTTGTGGATCATTCTTTCCTGCGGATATTTTAACATCTTCTTCTGATTTAAAAGCTGAATCCTTTGACTGTAAATCTGAAATCCTACTATTACTTCCCTCACTACATGCCGAAGTAAAAATAATAGATAATATTAATAAGATACGTAATTTCATTACATCAATCCATAAATTCAAAGGTTAATCACTTGAAAGTGTATGTTCTTCATACATTCCAACGCCATACTCTTCCTCCAATCTTTTATGATATTCTTTTTTTTCTTCAGGTGTCATACTGACCATATCCATTATCAATCCTTCCGCAATATCACCTCCAGCTTTATCTCCGGCATACCATAAGACACCAAAACAACTTAACCCTGCGACAGCTAAACCAACTGGTTTTTTAGCTCCTTTCACCATTTTAGGACAAACTTTTCCTGCTATACCAACAGCGACACCACTCCCATACATTGAACCTCCGATACTTGCAACTTTTGCAGTACCTTCTGCTGGCTTTCTTTTAGCAAAGTAAGTTGCAGCTTCATAGGAATCTAAAAAAGTACCAGCTGCACCAACTCCTTTACCAATTGAGTGTACTGCTTTACCCACCCGTTCAACTTTAATATTAGCTGAAGTACCACCTTGGAATTGACCTCCTCCTTTACCTGCTGCTGGTGGATGATACATTCTTGCCTGATTAGCTGTTGCCTTTTTTAATCCAGCCCCAGTACTTGCAACACTTTGCTTTGCTTTCTGAATTTGCATACTAACCAAATTATTAGGATCAATCGCTGGCTTACTTCGATTATATTTTTTGTCAAACTCTGCTTTACCTTTAGCAAAATCTCGCTTAAAAATTTCATAATCAAAGACTCTTACATTTGAATCTTCAATCACTGCTAAGGAGTTCATTAACAAATCAGCAGCCTTCTGACCAGATTGCATTTCTGTTAACCACATTCCTTTATTTTCATAATCCTCTTCTTTTTGTTTACTCTGGTTCTTTTTATAATTAGTTACACTCACTGTAGCTTTATTTGCTGCAGTTTTATATTTATTCACAATCTCTTCTTTAATATTCTTTTTTTCCTCTAAGCTTATTTGGACTGGAGCAATCACATATAAAGGATTTTTTTTAGGATTTTGAATTGTTTCCTTGATAATTTTATCTGCTACCTTTCGAAAATCATTATCTGGTTTCAAAAGATAAACAGGTGTACCTTTTTTACTATTTTCGTGTTTATTTTCAGACACTTTACCACTCCTCTCTTTTTATATAACTCGGTAATTTAACATAAGCTCCTTTAGCCAACTTGGCATTTATATCAATATTTTCCATTCCTGAATTTAATGAGATTATTGCATTGGTACTAGCCGAATATTTATTTGCTATTGATTGTATACTTTCACCCTCTTTTACTATATGCCCGGCTCTTAAATAATCGCCTTTTCGCCCTTCTTCTAATAATGAGAGATTAGTTTTAACTTTAGGGCTTATAAAAATATATTCTCTGCAATTATGGTGATTAATAT
>NZ_OOGT01000080.1 GCF_900323515.1 Acinetobacter stercoris
CCTTTAAGTAGCGTATAAAATTTTGTTTTTTATTTAATAAAATAATTGTTGTTTAGAAAACTGCTTTTGTTATATCAGGAATGAATTGTAATCCTGTAATATAGAATTTAAACAGTTTCTGGTTGTCCTACTTGATGATAAGTACGGTTAAAGTAAACCAGACCTTGATCCTGCTGGTTTTTCTGGATGGCAACAATCGGACAAATGAAAATAGTATGCGTTCCAACTTCTTGAATCTGTTCAATCTGACAATCAAAACTCACTAAAGCATCTTCCAGAACTGGCGCACCAGTTTCCAATTCTGTCCAGTCGCCATGTTTAAATCGTTCTTCTGAGCTCATTTTAGAAGCAAATACATTGGAAATATGTTGATGCTGAGCACCCAAAACATTAACGCTTAAGATTTTATTTTCTACAAAATGACCATGTGATCTGGAAGCTTTATTCATGCAGACCAATAATGTCGGAGGGGTATCAGTAACACTGCATACAGCAGATGCGGTAAATCCGTGGCAACCAGATTTCCCTACTGTAGTCACGACATTGACTGCACTTGTTAACAAAGACATTGCATTTTTAAAGTCTGTTGCTTCGATCATCACTTGTTCCTAAGCTCCTAAATGGAACTATCCTTTTGTATATGTTTATATGCCACGTGACTTTGACGCGAAAGCATATATTAGCTAATTGAGTTTTAACTAGAAAGGACGCTTTCCCTTTGTTTTGAGGAAAGTGAACAGCTTTACAGGAAGTAAAACTGTTCAGCTTTATATATCGCTAGTCGTCAATACTAAGCGAGTTCTTTGCGAATGATTTCTGCACCGGCACTTAAAGCATTTAATTTACCTCTTGCGACTTGGCGTGACAAAGGTGCCATACCACAATTGGTGCAAGGGTAGAGCTTGTCGGCATCTACGAATTGTAGTGCTTTGCGTAGAGTATCGGCAACTTCCTCTGGTGTTTCAATAGTATTGGTCGCCACATCTATGGCTCCTACCATCACTTTTTTACCGCGAATAAGTTCAATTAGATCCATTGGAACACGAGAATTGTGGCACTCTAAAGAAACAATATCGATCTTGGATTTTTGTAACTTCGGAAACGCTTCTTCATACTGACGCCATTCTGAGCCTAGTGTCTTTTTCCAATCTGTATTGGCTTTGATACCGTAGCCATAACAAATATGTACTGCAGTTTCACATTTGAGACCTTCAAGTGCTCTTTCTAATGTAGCAACTCCCCAGTCATTTACTTCGTCAAAGAAGACGTTAAATGCAGGCTCATCAAATTGAATAATATCAACACCAGCAGCCTCTAATTCTCTCGCTTCCTGATTGAGAATTTTGGCAAATTCCCATGCAAGTTTTTCACGGCTTTTATAATGGTTATCATACAGCGTATCAATCATGGTCATGGGGCCAGGCAAAGCCCATTTAATCGGTTGACTGGTAAGCTGACGCAAGAATTTTGCATCTTCAACAAAAACAGGTTTTTCGCGAGCTACAGCACCAATAACTGTCGGCACACTTGCATCATAGCGATTACGAATTCTAACGGTCTCACGTTTCTCAAAATCTACGCCACTGAGGTGTTCAATAAAGGTGGTAACAAAGTGTTGGCGAGTTTGCTCACCATCACTGACAATATCAATACCTGCAAGTTGCTGTTCTTGCAATGACAAACGTAAGGCATCGAGTTTGCCATCAATCAGTTGATCGTCTTGTAATTTCCAGGGTGACCAGAGTTTTTCAGGTTCTGCAAGCCAGGAAGGTTTAGGTAAGCTGCCAGCTGTCGAAGTAGGTAATAATCTTTTCATAATCAATAGTCTTATCTTTTGGTTTAATTAAACAGCGTAATCAGCAGCCCATTGCTCAAGCGTATTTTTATATGGCTTGATGAAATGCTGTTCAGTGTATTTGCCTTGTTTTACAGCTAATTGACTACGCTCTTCACGGTCATAAACAATTTGTGTCGATGAATAGTCCTGATGCTTCAAACTTGGTTGATAGCATTTCCCTGCAGCAGAATTGGCATTGTAAATCTCAGGTCGATAAATTTTTTGGAATGTTTCCATTGTGCTAATGGCACTAATCAGCTCAAGATTTGTATAGTCACTTAGCAAATCACCGCTAAAATAAAATGCAAAAGGTGCAACGCTATTGGCAGGCATAAAATAGCGAACCTCTAAGCCCATTTTTTTGAAATATTCATCAGTAGAAGAATATTCATTTTGCTGGTACTCAACACCTAATATTGGATGCTGATTTTCAGTACGATGGTAGATCTTACTGCTTGATACGCTAAGGCAAATTACAGGTTGTTTATCGAACCTCTCTTTGTAAGCATCTGAATTTACAAAATGCTGAAAAAGTTTTCCGTGCAAGTTACCAAAATGATCTGGCAGGCTAAATTGAGATTTGTCTTTATTAAATTCTGGTAGTAATACGCTAAAATCATAATCCCGCACATAAGAAGAAAAACTGTTTCCGACCATGCCATCAATGCGTTCATTATTTTTGTGATCGATAATATTCGTTTTCAATATTTCAATCATAGGGAAGGCTTCACCATTACCTTCAATATCCATATTTCCTGAAATGATTTCAATTTCAACAGAGTAACGATCGCCATTAGGGTTATCCCAATGTGCCAAGTCATTGAAACGATTGTTAATCATCCTTAACGTGTTACGCAAGTTCTGTTGACGGCTTTCTCCTCTAGCTAAATTAGCAAAGTTGGTAGTGAGGCGCGTCTTGTCTGAGGGATGATAGTTTTCATCAAAGCTAATGCTTTTAATCGTAAATATGAACTCGTTACTCATGGTGATCTGGTACCCTAATTTCTGCGATAAAACCTGAATTTTTTTCATGCTCTTCATGGACTTTCCAGTTTTTGTTTGGATCATTCCAGACAATAGAGTCCCTGGTTTTTCTGATTTTTACCTAATGGTTCTCTTCAGAATTAACAATAATATGGGCTATCGTTAAGAGCATGGTGTAATTTATACCTGAATCAAAACATGAATAAAAATGATTTTGCCTCATTAAAAAATGAATAAAATTCATGTCTAGTATTTCTATCACATTAAGAAAGAGTTACGTTATAGGTATGTTGCATAGAAGCTGGTTATGCCACTGATCAATCATGTATTCAGACCTGTCAGAGGAATTGATGAACAATAGGTCAGATGGTATCTGGTTAAAAAAAGCAGGAAGTTAAAAATATTGAACAAGCACGTTGATAAAGATTCTTAAATTTTACTAANAATAATACAACATATATGGAATGACTAGATTTGCTATTTTGAATGAATCTATTCGGTATGCTTTTATGAGTTATCTTTTTGATCAAATAAAAGTTTTATATTGATATTATCATTGTGGGGTATTGTAATAATAAGAAAAAATACAGCATGTATTTTATCGACATTTTCTCACCATATCTTTTTTCCAAAACCTTATCTTTTGTTATAGTAGACACAATTTAAAAGTTTAGATTTAGGAAGATCTTATGTCACAAGCTCCACGCATAGGTATTGTCGGTGCTGGCGGTCGTATGGGCCGTACGTTGATCCAAGCTGTTCAGCAGGCAGGATATCAACTTGCAGCGGCAGTAGAACGCCCAGAAAGCACACTTGTTGGTTCAGATGCAGGTGAACTTGCAGGAATCGGCGCTATTGGAGTGAAAGTGGTCGGACATTTAGAAGAAGTTCTAAAAGACTGTGATGTAGTTATCGACTTTACTGCACCTGTTGCAACCGCTGCGAACCTGAAGCTATGTAGCGAAGCTGGTGTGGCGATGGTGATTGGTACAACAGGTATGAATGATGAACAAAAAGACCTGCTGAATCAAACTGCGACAAAAACACCAGTAGTGTATGCTGCAAACTACTCAGTGGGTGTAAATGTTTCGATCAAACTTTTAGAACTTGCTGCAAAAGTATTTGGCGATACTGTGGATATTGAAATCATCGAAGCGCATCATCGTCATAAAGTCGATGCTCCATCTGGTACAGCCCTGATGATGGGAGAAGCGGTGGCAGATACTCTTGGTCGTAACCTGAAAGAAGTTGCAGTCTATGGGCGTGAAGGTCATACGGGACCACGTGATCGTCAAACAATTGGTTTCGAAACCATTCGTGGTGGTGATATCGTTGGTGAACATACCGTGATGTTTATCGGTGAGGGTGAGCGGGTTGAAATCACTCATAAAGCAACTAACCGCATGAACTTTGCAGCGGGTGCTGTACGTGCAGCGGCTTGGGTTGTCGGCAAAGACGCGAAAAAGTACGATATGAAAGATGTTTTAGGCTTAAATGATATTTAAGCCTAACTTTAAAATATATAAAATAAAAAACCTGAAAGAAGATTTGAATAATAAAATGAAAAAGACAGTGATGTTTATAGCTTGTGTTGTCAGTAGTTTGAGTTTGGCAACACAGGCAGCCTTACCCAGCAATGCTAAACTCAGTTTAGATAAAAATAATGTAAAGGTGTGGACATATAAGGACTCCAATAATTCGGTATTGTCCTATAAGTCGGAAACCATGTTTGATGTACCTATTGAAAAAGCAGTAGCACTGGTTCTGGATCTTGAACATGCACCTCGTTGGGCACCCAATATTGCCAAGGTTGAATTACTTTCACGCGATGACAAAAAAGGTGAATTTACCATCTATATGATTTTACATTTCCCATTCCCACTTAAAAATAGAGATATGGTAGCTCGTGGTAAAATCACTAAAGATGCCAATGGAAATATCAGTATAAAAAATAAAGCGATTATTGGGGGGAAAGCTAAAAATGCGAACTATGTTCGTATGACAAATTATGAGGGGGATTGGACTTTCCAGAAGTTGGGTCCGAATAAAGTAAAAGTCTCCAATGCAGGTTTTGCGGATCCCGAAGGGGCTATTCCATCAAGTGTCGCAAATATGTTTGTAGAGCAAATGCCTTATCAAATGCTGCAAAAAATGAAACTTGAACTCGCTAAAAACCCAAAGCTTCCACCCTTGCCTGAAATGCTGAAGTAAGTGATCAGGATGTAGTGTTACCTTCTTCATAGTAGAAGAAGGGGAGAACTATTTTATAAACCGAGTTACTCTGAAGATTGTTTCTCTTTTTCAAAGAGGCTATGAATATATTCTGCAGGAAAACACCTGATTGGACTGATGGGTATATCCATATACCCATCCCAACATAGCATCCCGCTTTTTCTTAATAGCGCATGATGATGAAATTGAAAAAACTAACAAGTCTGTTGGATTTCTTGGCCATTCATTTTCATTTGTATAAATACTAAACATAAACCTAAAGCTGTCAGTACAGCGCCAGTAATCGAAACTGCAGCATAACTCATGCCCATGCCGAGTACGGCACCACCTGCCGCTGCACCAAGTGCATTTCCAAGATTAAAAGCACCTATATTGACTGATGATGCGAGTCCCGGGGCTTCATGAGCAACAGACATTACACGCATTTGTAGTGGTGGGACGACGGCAAATGCGGCAGCTCCCCAGATCACCAATGCAATCGCAGCGCCTATATGTGTTTGTGCCAATATGGGGAAGAGCAACATCATGACCATAAGCAACAATAAAAAGCCAGTAAGGGTTTTGGTTAAAGACAAATCTGCAAACTTTCCACCCAAGTGGTTTCCAATCGAAAATCCGATTCCGATTAAAACTAACATCAAGGTAATAAAGCCAGGACTGGCGTGTGTGATATGAATGAGGCTTGGTGCAATATATGTATATAGCGTAAACATTGCACCTGCACTCATTACGGTTGTTAAAAGTGCCAGTACGACAGGTAAACGTGTTAAGACTCGAAGTTCGGCTTTAACATTTGGACGTTGTCCTCTTGAACTCTCGGGCAAGGCTTTCCACAATGCCAACATCGTGATTAAACCTAGCACTGCAATGGCAGCAAAAGACATCCTCCAGCCGATGTTTTGCCCAACCCATGTTGCAAGAGGAACTCCTCCTATATTGGCAATAGTTAATCCCATAAACATGGTAGCAACTGCACTGGCTTGCTTATCTTTGGGGACAACACTGGTCGCAACAATCGATCCTATTCCAAAAAATGCTCCATGATTTAAACTGGTAATGATACGAGCACCCATCAAACCTAGATAGTTAGGAGCAATTGCTGCCAAAATATTGCCAAGCGTAAAAATACTCATCAGCAAGATCAGAGCCTTACGCCTGGAAAAATGTCCAAACCATAGCGTCATGACCGGTGCACCAATCATCACGCCGAGGGCATATGCTGTGATGAGCATACCTGCTGTAGGAATGGAAATATGCAGATTTTCAGCGATCTGCGGTAGAAAACCCATTGGTGAGAACTCTGTAGTCCCAATTGCAAACGCACCTACGGCTAATGCGAGTAGAGGAAAATTAATTTTCATATCATTTCCTAATCCCATTCTGGTGCTAAGTTCTCAGGATTGACTTCACGTCCATTTCGTTCAAGAGAGGAGATCTGCAACATTTCTTCTGTATTTAACTGGATATCCTGTGCTTTCAGATTGGCGAGCAAGTGTTCGCGTTTAGTCGAAGAGGGAATCACGGCATAACCATTTTGTAATGCCCAAGCCAGAGCAATTTGTGCAGTTGAGGTTTGATAGGTTTTTGCAATTTTACCTAAAACAGGATCGTTGAGGACTTTGCCGTAAGCGAGTGTCATATAAGATGTCACATCAATATTTTGAGACTGCAAAAAACTGGCTAATTTTTGATTTTGCAAATAGGGGCTAAGCTCAATCTGATTAGTTGTAATATTTTCTATACCTACAGCATCAATCGCCTGTTGAGTCAGCTCAATGTTGAAATTGGAAATACCAATATGTTTTGTTAAACCTTGATGTTTTGCTTCCAGTAAATTTTGCATCATTTCAGTTATGGAAATTCCCAGTTTGGGCGCAGGCCAATGGATTAATGTTAAATCTACGACGTCTGTACCAAGTTTATGTAAACTCTCTTTTAAACTAGGGATCAATTTTTCATGTGAATAATGCTCTGTCCAGATTTTGGTCGTAATGAACAGATCTTGACGATTGACGGCACTTTCACGGATCGCTTGACCAACTTCAGTTTCATTGCCATAGATTTGTGCGGTATCTACTGCTCTATAACCGGTTTCAAGTGCATTTTTTACCGAGTCGACAACAGCCTGACCAGATAAACGAAATGTACCTACACCAAATTTGGGAACAATCATAAAAATCTCGAATTATATTCTGTGAAATTGCACTTATTTTGCGGATTTTTTATTTGCAAAAAAATAGAGAAATTTGCAAAATATTATTGACTAAAAATCAATAAATACATATCAGAAATTGCGATGAAATCAACTTTAGATGAATTACAGGCTTTTATTAGTATTGTAGATACGGGGTCAATTGCCCGGGCAGCAGAACATTTATCACAAACGACCTCAGGTGTAAGTCGAGCATTACAGCGTCTGGAAAGTAAATTGAATGTTACACTTTTAGAGCGAACTACACGTAAACTCAAGCTGACACAGGAAGGGCAGTTATTTTTAGAAAAAGCCAAGAAAATTGTGAATGATTTAAATGAAGCAGAAGATGCTTTGCTCAGGTCTGATAGTGAATCTTCGGGGCTGATAAGAGTTGATTCAGCAACACCTTTTGTTTTACATGTAATTGCACCTTTGATCAATGAGTTTGTAGAGCGTTATCCAAATATACAAATTGAACTCAATAGTAATGATCAAGTGATAGATTTATTGGAACATAAAACTGATGTTGCAATTCGTTTTGGCGAGTTAAACGACTCCAGTTTACATGCCAAACTGATATGTAAATATCGATTGTATATCGTAGCAAGCCCCGAATATTTGGAAAAAAATGGTTTACCTCAAACGCCAAAGGAGCTATTGGATCATTCAATCTTGGGGTTCAGTAAACTGAATCATTTAAATATCTGGCCGATTCCGGTCAATGGTGAACATCTCAAGGTATTTCCAAAAATAAAATCATCGAATGGTGAAACTGTCCGGCAGTTGGCATTACAAGGCTTAGGTATTACTTGCTTATCCCGTTTTCTGATTGAAGAGGATCTGAAACAAGGCAATTTAATTGCCTTGTTTGAAGATCAAATAGAACGTTATTATCAACATATTCATGCTGTGTATTATCAGCAAGAGCATCTGCCAAAACGGGTTCGTCTGTTTATTGAGTTTTTGGCAGAAAAGCTAGCGTGGACGCTGCAGTAGCTTGAATTGTCGGATCTGTATCAGTATGTATTAATGTTTGAGATAGCTTATTTGGTATCTTTAATGAAAGTACATATTGCTGCTGTGCTGTTTGATGGCATTCAAAGGTAAACTTTTTGGGCGAAATATTATTTAATTTGGCGGCAGCATCGCTTGCATTTTTATATGTATATTCTCGCTGATTACTTTGGGTTAGTAATGTCGGTTGTAACCGATATAAGTAATAATCCCCCAGATGATTTGCTTTAAGATAGCTTTGAATAAGCGATTTGCAGATTTGGTGCTGTTGTTGTGCCAGTTTATTTTCTGGTTTGTTATGACATGCCAGCAAGGCAAAAGCCAATATTATAAATATGATGATTTTCATATTTTTTTCCTTTTTTATCGACTGTTGTGGGTGACATGAGGAGAATAAATCTGTTATTTTTATAGTTACAGATACAATAATTACTAAAAAATGGATACAGCGGAATGAGTTTCCAATATCAGATACTTGCCCAACAGATCGTTCAAAAAATTTATAGTGGTGAGCTGGAAACAGGGCAACGTTTAAGTTCTCTCAGACAGTTTGCACAGCAGCAAAGTATTAGTCTGAATACAGCAAAAAACTGTTATGAACTACTTGAGGCTCAAGGACATATTTTTGTCAAAAATAAATCGGGCTATTTTGTTCAAGCTGTGAAAAAGCAGACAGTCGCAGTTCCAAGCCATCCAGATTTTATTTCCAGACCACGTGAAGTTTCTCATCTGGATTTGCAGATCGAGATTTTGGAAGCAGCAATAGCGAGTGATGTGGTTCATTTGGGTTCAATTCAACTGTCACCAAATCTGATTCCTGTTGATGCATTACGCCGTTCGATCCAACGGGCCTTAAAACATAGTAAACCAGAAGATTTTTTATATAGTGAGCGTCAGGGACATCAGCATTTACGTGAAGCATTGAGTACACATTGGGCAGAGGATGGTTTTTTTATTTCGAGCGAAGATATTTATATCACCAATGGCTGTATGCCAGCACTCTCAGTAATCTTACAAAGTCTGACTCAAGTTGGTGATAGTGTCATTATTCCAACCCCTAATTTTAATGGGCAACTACAGCTGTTAGCAGCACTGAAACGCAGGATTATAGAAATTCCAGCGAATACCAACGGTTTTGATTTGGAACGCCTGGAACAGGCAATGCAAAACTCGGGTGCAAAAGTGTGCTTGCTGACAGCCAATTTTCAAAATCCTTTGGGCTTTTGCCTCAGCAATACTGAAAAAGAACATATCGCTAAGCTCGCTGCAAAGTATCAATGCTATGTGATTGAAGATGATATTTATTCTGAGTGTAGTTTTAGTGCAAATCGCCCATTGCCGATCAAGTATTGGGATCAGGATGGTTTTGTTGTTTTATGCAGTTCTATTTCAAAATCACTTTCACCATCTTATCGGGTTGGATGGTTGTGTATCAGCCCACGTTTAAAGCATTTACGTAGCAAAATTTTTGTTCAAAATGTGGCTGTGAATACACCATTACAATTGGGACTGGCTGATCTGATTTATAGTCGAGCCTATCGGCAGCATCTCAATGCCTTGCATCCAATTTTAATGAATCAGGTTGAACAATATCGTCAGTTTATTATTCAGGCATTTTATGGTGTGGATGTCCGTTTAAACCAGCCGCAGGGGGGATATTCATTGTGGCTTCAGTTCCCAGAAAGTATAGATGGTCTGGAGATGTATTATTTTGCTCAGGCGCAAGGTATCAACATTGTACCTGGTAAGGTTTTTGGCGAGGATGACCGTTATAGAAATTGCATCCGTTTAAATGCAGGACATGAGTTGTCAGATGAAATTCAACAGGCAATTATGGTTTTGGCGAACTGGACAAGATCTAAACTGGGTATCCCGGATTAGCTAGTTTATAAGGGACATTGTAGCGATGTTAACTGGACTAAATCACCTCACTCTTGCGGTGAGTGAAATTAAACGCAGTTTTAATTTTTATCAAAATATATTGGGTTTTCAGCCAAAGGCCAAATGGGATACTGGTGCATATTTATCTATAGGACAGTTATGGTTATGTCTATCTGTTGATAATGCTAGTCAAAAGCAGGATTATACACATTATGCCTTTACAATTTCTGAGGCTGAAATTGATGTATTTAAAAGCAGATTGAAGCGTAATGGCATAATTGAATGGAAAGAAAACCGTAGTGAAGATAGATCAGTTTATTTTCTGGATCCAGATGGTCATAAGCTGGAGGTACACTGTGGTGATCTGGCGAGTCGACTAAATGCATGCCGAAATCAGCCTTATCAAGGTATGGTCTTTTTTTAATGCTTTTATGTGTTTTTGAATGAGTGGACTTATAGATAACTCCACTCAATGTATACGGTTGTAAAATATTCTTAAAAGTCAGCTTCTAATACGATCCGATAGCGTGCTTTACCTGAGTGTAAACGTTCAATTGCATCATTAATTTTTGACATAGGATAAACTTCAATTTGTGGTGCAATATTTTTGCGAGCAGCAAATTCAAGTAATTGGCGTAAAGCAAAGGGTGAACCCGTTGGTGAACCTGTAATAGATTTTGCACCACCAATGAGTGTCCCAGCAGATATTTGTATAGGTTCTAAAACCATACCTAGCATGTGTATTGTACCATTGGGTGCAAGTGTATTCAGGTAGGCTTTCCAGTTTAAACTTACATTAACTGTACTTAAAAGTAAGTCAAATTTGCCATATTGGCTTTTGATTGCAGCATCATCCCGACTATTGATAACATGATCTGCTCCCATCGTTTTAAGCTATTCTGTCTTGTCCAGATTAGAGGTAAAAGCGGTAATCTCACAACCCCAAGCTTTGAGCAGTTTGATTGCCATATGACCAAGTCCGCCAATACCAATAACAGCTACATGGTGTACAGCTTGAATCTGATGTTTTAAAAGTGGGTCAAAAACAGTAATCCCCCCACATAATAAAGGATCTGCACTTTTAGGATCCAGATTTTCAGGAAAAGGAATGATCCATTGCCAGCCTGCACGAACTTTATCCGCGAATCCCCCGGCATGTCCAATGATCGTTGCTTTGGATTCACCACATAATACAGCTTGTCCACTTACGCAGGGGTCACAGTGCTGGCAGCTTTCAGCAGTCCAGCCGATGCCTACACGTTGTCCAATATGTAAGCCCTTAGCTTCAGAACCTAGTTTGCTAATCGTACCGATAATTTCATGACCACCGATGGCAGGAAAAATCGAGTTCTTCCACTCATTGTTGATGACTGAAAGGTCGGAATGGCAAAGCCCACAATATTCGACTTTGACTTCAACTTGATGAGGGAGAAGTTCTCCGGCATCGAATTGGTAAGGGATCAGTTTTTCACCTGCCTGCATTGCTGCATAGGCATGAATTTTATTTTCTGCCATGATTTTTTCCCGTATTTGAATGTAAATATGCTAGCGAGCGCAGCAGTCATTTTCATGGTCATTGACCATGCCGACTGCCTGCATAAATGCATATATCGTAGTAGGGCCAACAAACTTGAAACCATTCTTTTTCAATGCCTTTGACAGTTTCTGACTTGTTTCTGTCTGGGCAGGTGCATCTTTGTAGTTTGCTACATCATTATTTTGAACGGTATGTTCTACAAAACCCCAGAGCCAATCTACCATATTGATATTTTGTTGTTTCATATTCTGCCATGCAATGGCATTGTCCCGGATGGCTGTTAATTTACCAATATGCCGGATTAATCTCGCATCCTGACATTTCTGCTGCAATACATCATCACTCATTTCAGCTACGGTCTGAATGGGATGCTTGAAGAAATGATCTCGATAAGCTTCACGTTTTTTCAAAACAGTGATCCATGAAAGACCAGCTTGTTGCCCTTCTAGGCAAAGCATTTCAAATAAATGCTGTTCATCATGATTGGGTTTACCCCATTCATGATCATGGTATTCGATATAGATTGGATCATCGGAGCACCAGCCGCAGCGTTTTATGGTCATGAATTGATACTCCTTAAATTTTTTATATTTTAAAATTGATCCACTGATCTGTTTTATTGTCCCAGAAAGAAAGTTCAGCTTGGGTTAAGTCATCAAATTTAATCCAGAAATCTTTACCTGATTTATCCGAGAATCCTGTACTAATCAAAAGAGCTTCTTCAGTTATTTCCATGATCCAGCCTTGAAAGGTTTGCCCATTCAAAACAATTTTTTGTTGATTGCCTGATTCTGCAAATTCAACCAAACGACCAATCAATGCTTCCGACATGAAGTTTTCCTAAAGTTAGCGTAAATATGGATAAGGGTTCACGGCACCGCGACCTTTACCTGCCAAGTATAATCCATAGTGCAGGTGAGGGGCAGTATGTCTGGCATTACCAGTATTGCCAACATAGCCAATAAGAGCGCCACGTTTCACATAGTCACCTTCACGCAGACCATGTTTATGCCCACTTAAATGTGCATAGTAATGCCATGCACCACCAGGACCAATAATCCAGATAACTTTGCCACCTAGATTATTTCCCTTTAAGCTAGCAACAACTCCTTCAGTTGTACTATAAACTTTGGTTCCACGTGGAGCCAGAATATCAATTCCTTCATGTGAGCGTCCCTGGCTGCGGGCAGCACCCCATGTATCGGTAAGCTGACTGGCACGGACACCTTGTACAGGTATAGGTAATCGGTCAGGCATAGACATGGCTTTTAATTTTGAGATTTGAGCTTGCGGGAGTGGTGTTGTTTTTTTAGGAGTTGTTGTACATGCGGTGATCAGAACAGCTAAAAAACCAATCAGGCAATATCGAAGTAAACCAGACACGAGAGATCCTATTTAAAATTTATAAAGTTGATGACTCGTGTCTGACTATGTCACATTTTTAGGGCTGTGATCAATTTTTTCATGGCTGTTGGAATCCCCATTTGTGTAGCTTTTTGTGGTTCTAGCCATTCTCCGCCAAGCTCAGTCTGAATATATTCTTGCTGATCCTGATCAACTTCGAAAATATGAGTATTTAACAGCCATGTAAAATGGGTAAAGCTATGTGAAATCTGCACAGGTTCAGTTTTGGATATCAGTTTGAAGCTTTGACATAGTTGTTGAAATTTAGACTCGTCTTCTACAATAGGCAAGCACCATAATCCGCCCCAGAGTCCAGTATTGGGACGCTGTTGCCAGAGCCACTGTTTATTGTTTTTGATTAAAATAACTTTTGCTGATTTTACTGGAACTGGTTTTTTGGGTTTTTTGTAGGGAAGTTCGGTTTCCAGACCTTGTTGATGTGCCTGACAATGTGCCTGCATTGGACAATACAGGCACAGAGGCTTTTTAGGTGTGCAAACTGTTGCCCCCAAATCCATGATGGCCTGAGTATAATCATGGTTTCGCGTTGTTGGACAGAGACGATCTGCCAGCTCCCACATCGCTTTTTCATGTACGGGTTTAGACAGGTCATCTTCTATAGCAAAAAAACGGGAGAGCACACGTTTGACATTGCCATCCATGATCACGCCATATTGACGTAAGCCCAATGACATAAGTGCACCTGCGGTAGAGCGACCTATGCCTGGCAGTTCAATCCATCCTTCCAGATCTCTGGGGAACTCACCATTATGACTGACAATAGCTGCTGCTTTATGTAAATTTCTGGCACGTGCATAGTAACCCAGTCCCGCCCAGTAAGGAGCAACATCATCCCAACAAGCTTTGCCCAAGTCATCTACAGTAGGAAAACGCTCAATAAAACGGTCAAAATATTGTAGGACTGTTTTCACCTGAGTCTGCTGTAGCATAATTTCCGATACCCATACTTTGTATGGATCATCTGCAACTTGCCAAGGTAAGTCATGTCTTCCATGCTGATCGAACCAAGTTAAAAGTGCATCTGAAAAGGAGAAATCTGACATGTGGACTCAAGTATAAAAATAGCGCTTAAGTATAACCAAACTCGGTTGTTTCTAGTGTGATAAATCAGTATGAATTGAAACACATCAAAAAAGGCGCAGTAGCGCCTGTTTCGATTTAGCGAAGATTATTCTTCATTAATAATACCCCAGCGTCTATCCAGCTTTAATGGTTGGTCTTTATAACGAGGAATGATATGAATATGGAAGTGGTCTGTTTCTTGTGTTTCAAAAACGTTGCCGTCGTTGAATGCAATATGAAAACCTTCGGGTTGATGTCTGATTTTTAACTCATTTCTAGCCAGTTCTAGTAATGACGAAAGGCTCTTACGCTCTTTATCTGTAACATCAAAAAAAGATGACACATGACGTAATGGAATAATGACTGAATGACCTTCAGTTAAGGGATTGGGTTCAGGCAAAATCGCGCCAAAGTCATTTTTATCGATGATATTAAACTCATCAAACTCACAATATGGGCATTTTTTTTCAGTCATTATATTGTCCTCTAAGTTGTATCAGACTCTTGATTTGAGCTTTTAAAATCAGTAAAGCTACTTTGATCGAGTCGCTAAATTAATCTAAAGTCCTTTTAAATAAGGCATACATTGCATCGAGTCCCTTTTTTTCTGCATCTGGGTTATAGCCCAGATCTATACCATTGGTTTTTGCTCGCTCATCAGCAAGCGGATTACTAAATCCATGTTTGGCATCTTTCAGAATAATTACTTCATAATTGGCAGCAGCTTGATTCATTTCATTTTTAAAGCTCTCGACATTTTCTAAAGTAACCATGCTGTCCAGTTCACCATGCAAAACAAGAAGTTCAGCTTGTACTTTGCCTTTTTCAGCAGGTGCTTTTGGTGCCAGGGTGCCATGAAATGATGCAACAGCTTTAACCGGAGCACCAGAACGGGCTAAATCTAAAACGACTTTTCCCCCATAACAAAAACCAATAGCTGCCAGTTTATTGCTGTCAACTTCAACTTGGGCTGCCAAAGTGTCTAAACCTGCTGTTGCACGATCTACAATAGTGTCTGCATTTTGAAATGTTTGGGTCATCCACTCATTGGCCTGAGAAGCCTGTTCTGTTACTTTTTTATCACCGTACATGTCGATTGCCAGAGCTGCATATCCCTGTTCTGCAAGTTCACGGGCACGTTGTTCGGTGTATTCTGTACGTCCCCACCATTCAGGTGCAACAATAACTCCCGCGACAGGCTCTGCTGTCTCTGGTGTAGCAAAATATCCGATAAGGCGAGTGCCGTCTTTAGCTTGATATTCTATTTCGCGAGTTTTTATTGCAACTGTCATGTTAAAATCCTTGTATATAAGCGATAAGAGTTTGATTAAATCATAAAAACAACGTTTTAAAATGACTTTGTGATGAATTATCACAATAGAAATGTGAGAAAATATGTTGTGATGACATAAAAAAAGAAGGAATAAATCCTTCTTTTTGTTGAGTAAAATACTAGAGTTTTAGGCTCGACCGCGTGATATAAACCCTACGATTGCTAAAATTACGGCAACAACCAGAAGGATGACTGCAAAGTCTTTAGAAAGACCTGCCACACCACCAAAACCTAATAAACTTGCGATGAGTGCGATAACAGCAAAAATAATAGCCCAGCGAAACATAATTATTTTCTCCATGTGTTTTTATAAATCTGACTTAAAATATAAAAATATTTTTTGCTAATCAAAAGCTTTTTTTTGTTTTAAAAATGTTCAATTTATTAATTTAAGTAAATACTGTGT
>NZ_OOGT01000024.1 GCF_900323515.1 Acinetobacter stercoris
AAATAATGGGTATACCGTATTGGCAGGCACATATTGGGGGAGAAATGCCAAAAAGAAGATGGTCAATTTTGGATTTAGAATATTCATTAAAAAAGATTTTAAAATTAATGTTTTATTTGAGTTATTAATATTGTTTTGAGTGTCTAGTACAAGCAGTGACTTATCTTTCCATGTCATAATTGCAATGTAGAAAAGGTAAATAACACCTAACCATTTTAGAGTTTGAAATGCCAAAGCACTTGTATGCATAATGGCTGCCAGTCCTAAAATAGTTGCCAGCAGATGTGGAATGATCCCAGCTGTACATCCTAATGCAGCATATATACTCGCTTTTTTACCCTGAGTTAACCCTACAGTCACGGTATATAGAACACCAGTTCCAGGAATTAGAATGATCACCAATGAGGTGAGAATATATTCTAAACTGATCAAAATGAAGCCCCCTTATTAACTTTTACATCTATCTGATTTTATTGTTTATTATGTAGCTTATCTTCAGGTGAAGAAGACGAGTCAATTTTATCATACTTACAAATGAAGATATTGTTTTGCTTTTACTAAATACTGTTGATGTAATGGAGCTAATTTATCGTACAGATGTACCAGTTGACCATCATTCATCACGATGTCGTCTGCAAACTTGTGTTTTTCGGATCTCGGCATTTGTGCTGCAATAATTTTCTGAATCTGCTCTACACTTTGCCCATCTCTCTCGGCAGCACGAATAATTTGTAAGTCTTCAGAGGCATCAATCAGTAAATTATGATGTGTGAGCTGATGCTGATTGGTTTCAAATAATAATGGAGAAACCAAAATTGAATAAGGGCTTGTTGCTGAATCGAGTTGCTGGATAATAGATTGACGGATTGCAGGGTGAGTAATACTTTCTAATATCTTTTTAGCTTCTGGATCTTTGAAAATATGTTCACGTAGAGCACGCCGATCAAGTTCGCCATTTTCAAGCAGAACCCAATCGCCAAAAACAGATTGAATCTGGTCAAGTGCAGGACAACCTTTTTCTACGATTTCACGTGCGACAATGTCGGCATCAACGACTTGAATTCCTTGTGTTTCAAACCATTGGCTTGCAGCTGATTTGCCACTACCGATACCACCAGTTAATCCTAGAATAAATGACATACTCAATCCTTTAATCAGTTATTAAGACCCAAGATATATTTTCATAATTTGATCGCCCCATAAAAAGGCAATCCATCCTGCGATTGCAATATAAGGACCGAAGGCAAAAGGTTGATTTTCCTTTCTGATCTTTAGCAGAACTATACCAACGATTGCACCAAGAAATGAAGAAAGTAGCACAATTAAAGGGAGCATCAAAGGTCCCATCCATGCACCTAGAGCAGCTAATAGCTTGAAGTCTCCATACCCCATGCCTTCTTTGCCTGTGAATATTTTAAATAAATAATACACAATCCACAGACATAAAAAACCGATGACATAACCGAGTATCGCTTGCGATGCAGTAGTATAAATGGCGTAAGTATTAATCAATAAACCTAGAGCTGCTAGAGGGAGGGTAAAACGATCAGGTAACAGTTGGCTATCAAAATCAATAAAGGTCAGTACAATCAGTGTCCATGTCAATAGCAGACCACCAAGCATTTGCAAGGTTGCACCAAAAACATAAACTACAAGCAGTGAACAAAGTGCTGTCAGTATCTCAATCAATGGATATCGAATGCTGATAGGATGTTTACACGAGGAACACTTGCCTCGGAGCATAAGCCAGCTAATAACAGGGATATTTTCATACCAGCGAATACGATGATGGCAATTTGGACATGAAGATGCGGGAGAACTAAGTGAAAGTTTGTCGTAATCAATGATTGCCTGATCAACTTTGTCTGGATGAGAATTTAGCAGAAGCTGACATTCTTCAGTCCATTCCTGTTCAAGCATCAGTGGTGTACGGTAGATTACAACGTTCAGGAAACTACCGATACACAAACCAAGCACAGCAATAAAAATATAAAGTGCAGTCGGCGTCGCTATAAAATATTGAATAAGTTCTTGCATATTATACGATTAATCTTTTTAGAGTTTATCCAACCACTGAGCCAAGTTGGAAAATTGGTAAATACATTGCCACGACCAGACCGCCAACTAATATACCTAAAATCACCATGATCATGGGTTCCATGAGTGAGGTTAAACCATCTACAGCGTGGTCAACTTCATTTTCAAAATGTGTAGCAACTTTATCCAGCATATGATCCAGAGCACCTGATTCTTCACCGATAGCAACCATTTGTATCGCCATAGCTGGAAATCGTTCTGTTTGACGCATGGCGAAATTAAGCTGCTGTCCAGTAGAGACATTTTCCCTTATTTTCATGACAGCTTCTTCAAAGATAACATTATTTGTTGCTCCTGCAGTAGATTCCAGAGCATCAATCAATGGAACACCTGCTGCAAATGTTGTTGCTAGTGTTCTACAATAACGAGCAATAATCGCTTTATAAATCAATGTCCCGAAAATAGGGAGTTTTAAACTGAGTTGATCTATACGGTCACGAAATTTTTTACTACGTTTCTTGGCTTCTGAAAAAGCGAAAAACACACAGACCATAAATATAATTAAAATAACCCAGTAGCTTTGCATCCATTTGGACATATTAATGACGAGCTTGGTGAAAGCAGGTAATTCGGAGCCAAAGGAGGTGAATATTTCCTGGAATACAGGGATAACTTTAACCATTAAAAAAATTGTAACGCCTATGGCAACCAGAATAACCGCGATTGGATATTTAATTGCTTTCTTAATTTTTTGTTTTAGTAGCTCACTTTTTTCTTTATAAACTGCTACCCGATCCAGCATGGTTTCTAATGAACCAGATTGTTCACCAGACTCTACCAGAGAACAAAACAAATTATCAAAATGTTGCGGGTATTTTCTCAGTGCACCAGCAAAGGTGTTTCCACCTTCTACTTCTGTTTTTATGCCATACACCACTTTACGCATGGCTTCGTTTTCCAGGCTTTCTGCAACAATTTCAAACCCCTGAACGAGAGGTACACCAGCTTTCATCATTGTTGCAAGTTGGCGAACGAAGATGGTGATATCAAGGCTGGAAACGCCTTTTCGCATAATATTTTTTAAAATGTTTTTGCGTTTTTCTCGCAGATTTTGAACATTAATTCCTTGCTTACGTAACATTACTTTAGCTAAAGCAAGGTTGCGAGCAGGAATTTCTCCTTTTATTTTTATACCCTTACGGTCAAGCCCCTGGTAAACAAAAATGGGTGTTGCTTGAGATTTTTTCTCTGCCATGTTTAAACCCCTAAAAATATTTGCTTTTAATTATTTGTTACGCGATTTACTTCTTGCAGTGAAGTTTCACCTTTCATGACTTTCTTTAAACCAGATCGTCTTAGGTTTTCAAAACCTAATTTCCTTGACATTTCTGCAAGCTGGATTGCATTGCCATCTTCCATGATTAATCTGGAAATTTCTGGCGTGATTCGCATGACTTCATAAATACCAATTCGCCCTTTATAGCCCTCACGACATTCAGCACATCCAACTGGTTTAAAAATTTTAAAATCTTTTGTTGCCAGGTCTGCTTCAGTAAATCCCATTTCCAGCAAGCTTGGCTTGGGAATTTCAATAGGGCTTTTACACTGGATACATAAACGCCTAACCAGACGTTGGGCAATAATCAAATTGACAGAAGTGGCCAGATTAAATGAGGAAATCCCCATATTCCTTAGACGGGTAAGGGTCTCTGGTGCACTGTTAGTATGTAGTGTGGATAGCACCATATGGCCTGTTTGTGCTGCCTTGATCGCAATTTCTGCTGTTTCCAGATCACGAATTTCACCAACCATGATAACGTCGGGATCTTGTCGTAAAAAAGCCCGTAATGCTGTAGAAAAGTCCAGACCAGACTTTTGATTAACGTTGACCTGATTGATTCCTTCCAGATTAATTTCTACTGGGTCTTCAACTGTTGAGATATTGGTATTTTCTGTATTGAGAATATTTAATCCAGTATATAAAGATACTGTTTTGCCTGAACCTGTCGGACCTGTAATGAGTAACATTCCTTGAGGCTTTTTAAGAGCATTGAGGAATAATTCTTTTTGATCTTCCTCAAAACCTAACGCATCTATTCCAAGTTTTGCACTGGAAGCATCAAGAATACGCAGTACAATTTTTTCGCCATGAGAGGTAGGGAGTGAGTTAACACGAAAGTCAATAGATTTGGTTTTGGATAGTTTCATCTTGATTCGGCCATCTTGGGGAAGGCGTTTTTCTGAAATATCCATCTGTGACATGACTTTTAAGCGTGCAGCTAAACGTTTGGCAAGCTGTAACGGTGGGGTGGAAATTTGTCTTAAAACACCATCAATTCGATAGCGGACCCTATAGCTTTTTTCATAGGGTTCAAAATGTAAATCTGATGCGCCCATACGTATTGCATCAATCAGTAGCTTATTTACATATTTGACGATCGGGGCTTCTTCTTCTGTCGGTTCTTCCTGTTCGTGCTCTTCGTCAGTATTGACGATATCAATGTCGAGTTCTTCCTCAATAAAGTTTAAAGTTTCACTTTGATTGAAATACTGTTCTAAGAGCCGTAGAACTTTATGCTGCTCACATATAATGGGCTGAATATTGAGTTTACTATTGAAACGAATAGCATCAATCGCTTCGATATTGGTAGGATCACCGATAGCCAGATAAAGTGTCTGACCACGTTGAACTAGCGGGAGTACTCTATGTTGTAAAAAAAGTTTCGGATCAACAATATTTGTAGGAAATTGTTCTGGATCAAATGCATCAAGATCAAAAAGAGGCATTCCAAAATCTTGTGCGATTGCCTCAGCAATAAATAAGGATTTTATGCGTACATGATCAATTAGATAGCTGACGATATCTACTTTTGTTTTTTGGGATTGGGCAATGGCTTCTTGCATTTGTGAAGCAGATAGGTGCCCATGTTCCACTAATCGCTGCGTGAAACCAGAAAGTTTGATTGTTCCTGTTTGCACAAAAATCCCCAAATAAGAAAAATAAAATATTAAGTTTATAATTTGAATAATAAAATTATACGGTTATGAAAATAAAATTCCAGCTACATATGTTCTGGGTGATTGTCATTTAAAATCCGAAACAGTGATTAAGTTTGAGTTTTGAATAACTTTTTTCTTGATGTTTTACACCTTGAATAAAATAATATGCAATAAACAGAGAAAATGTTTTGGATATTGAGTCATTAAAATAAATGATAGTTGCCCAATAGTGTTGTGTTGATGAATATGCAACAAGCTCTATATCGAAATCTAAATTCCGTGTAGAATGTGCGCATTTTTGAAAAAAGGTTATTTAGACTATGTCGGGTTCGACTATAACGCCTTGGGTTGTCGGCAATTGGAAAATGAACCCAATGCAATCTAATGCCAAACAATTGATCGAAGAATTTAAACAACTTTTACAACAACATCCGATTTTAGAGGGTGCTTGTCATATTGGTGTTGCGCCTATTTCAGTTGCTTTACAAAATGTACAGCAACAATTTTTAGATACAAATCGTGTGATTTATACTGTTGCACAGGATTTATCTCGTATGGCTGGAACTGGAGCTTATACAGGTGAAGTAAGTGCAGAACTATTAAAAGATAGTCATATTGAACATGTTTTAATCGGTCACTCTGAACGTCGTGAAATTTTTGGTGATAATGTAGAAATTGTCAGGGCAAAAGTTGAAAATGCTTTAAATGCTGGGCTAACGATCATTTATTGTGTCGGAGAAAGTCTCGAGCAACGTGAAGCAGGTCAGGCTGAGCAAGTCGTTTTGCAACAAATTTGTGATATTACTTCAGTTGTAAAACCAGAACAGTGGCATCATATAGTGATAGCCTATGAGCCGATATGGGCAATTGGTACAGGCAAAACAGCTTCACCTGAAGATGCTCAGGCGATGCATGCAAAAATCCGTGAAGGATTGTGCCAAATTACCGCAGAAGGTGAGCATATGGCTATCCTTTATGGTGGTAGTGTAAAACCTGAGAATGCAGTAGAGTTGGCAAACTGTCCAGATATTAACGGTGCACTGGTTGGTGGCGCATCTTTAAATGCAGAGTCGTTTTATAAAATTGCTCAAGCATTTGCAAATACAAAATAATTAGGAGTTCAGCATGCATACTTTTGTGCTGGTAGTGCATATCATTTTGGCAATTTTAATGATTGCACTGATTCTTGTACAACATGGTAAAGGTGCAGATGCAGGTGCATCATTTGGTGGTGGCGGTGCTGCAACTGTGTTTGGTGCTTCTGGTTCAGCAAGTTTCTTGACACGTGTAACAGCTGTTTTAACAGCTTTGTTTTTTGTTACCAGTATCACTTTAGCGATATTTGCCAAGAAACAAACCTCAGGTGCGTATAGCCTGAAGTCTGTACAAACGCAGACTGCGCCAGCGGTTCCAGCAAATAATGGTGCTCCATTGCAGCAAAATCAGGCACCATTACAACAAACCACAACACCTATTCAGCA
Source organism: Acinetobacter stercoris (assembly GCF_900323515.1). Taxonomy (GTDB): domain Bacteria; phylum Pseudomonadota; class Gammaproteobacteria; order Pseudomonadales; family Moraxellaceae; genus Acinetobacter; species Acinetobacter stercoris. The sequence continues at coordinate 6,519 of NZ_OOGT01000024.1, forward strand.
GAATTCGCCTGATTCTTCACCAACTGCACCAAAAACAGGACAATAATTGAAATTAATACTTTCAATTTGTCACTTAAGCTACTAGAATGCGTCACACAGCTGCGGTGGTGGTGGAATTGGTAGACACGCTACCTTGAGGTGGTAGTGCTTTCGGGCGTGGGGGTTCAAGTCCCCCCTTCCGCACCAAGCTATGAACCAGATAGTTTGGTGTATGCTGTAAATATGTTGATGCGGGATGGAGCAGTCTGGTAGCTCGTCGGGCTCATAACCCGAAGGTCGTTGGTTCAAATCCAGCTCCCGCTACCAATTTTGATTGAGATTGCAACTTGATCAAAGCGAAATTTAAAAAGTTTGATTGAAAATTTTAAAAAGTTCGTATATAATTTTGCAACGTTAATGCGGGATGGAGCAGTCTGGTAGCTCGTCGGGCTCATAACCCGAAGGTCGTTGGTTCAAATCCAGCTCCCGCTACCAAGTTTCTAAAGAGGCTCACATATAGGTGGGCCTTTTTGCACAGTGGGCTAAGGTTTTCTGTGCAGATAGGGGCGATTTACGCCCTTTTTTATTGGCTATCGTGTAGTGTCGACATCAATTGGTCAAATAGTCATGCTTCACTATAGTAAGTTTGTGTCGGTTTTTAGACCGATTGAATCGCACGAGAATGACGAGAGTAAATGAAGTTATCAAATAAAACACAAGCACTCCAGGATTTAATTACACCAGCAGTGCAAGCCTGCGATGTAGATTTGTGGGGGATCGAATTTCTGCCACAAGGTAAACGTTCGCTACTACGAATCTATATTGATAAACAGGTCGAGGAAAATGCTGAACCTGTCATTAATGAGGATGGTGAACTTGAACTGGGTCGCGGTATTGGCGTACAAGACTGTGTACGTGTGACTCAACAGGTTGGTGCAATTTTAGATGTACATGATCCAATCTCTGGTGAGTATGCTCTGGAAGTTTCATCACCTGGATGGGATCGTCCATTTTTTGAACTTAAGCAAATGCAGGGCTATATTGGGCAGCAAGTTGCATTACGTTTGATTGCAGCAGTAGAAAACCGCCGTAAGTTTCAAGCGAAACTGGTTGCAGTTGATCTTGAAAATGAAATGATTCAGGTTGAAGTTGAAAAGCAACAAGTGCTAGATATCGATAGCAACAATATTGATAAAGCAAATTTGATCTATCAGGACTAAATTAAATTTAAGTAATAAGAATTTGGAAAGTAGGTGACTTATGGGCCGTGAAATTCTTACCGTTGTAGAGACGGTTAGTAATGAAAAAGGTGTTAGTCGTGAAGCGATCTTCGAGGCGCTTGAGCAAGCACTTGTAGCTGCAACGAAGAAAAAATTCTACGAAGGCACAAATTCTGAAGAAGCTCAGCTTCGTGTGGAAATCGATCGTAAAACTGGCGAGTATCGTACTTTCCGCCAATGGACTGTTGTTGCGGATGAAGATCATGAAATGCCTGCCTGTCAGGATGCTATTTCAGATGTTGATCCAGCAAAATGGTCAATTGGTGATGTGCGTGAGCTGGAAGTACCTTCAATTGAGTTTGGTCGTATTGCTGCACAAATCGCAAAACAGGTAATCGTACAAAAGATTCGTGAAGCAGAACGTGCACTTGTTGCCGAGGCTTACGAGTCTAAAGTTGGCGAACTTATCTATGGTGAAGTAAAAAAACAAACCAAAGATGGTTTTATTATTGATCTTGGGGACAATGCAGAAGCATATCTGGCACGTGAAGAAATGATTCCTAAAGAGATTCTTCGCCCGAAACAACGTGTAAATGCAATTTTATATAGCGTAAACAAAGAAGGTCGTGGTGCACAATTATTATTGTCTCGTGCGAAACCTGAAATGTTAATCGCTTTAATGAAAAAAGAAATTCCAGAAATTTCTGAAGAAATCATTGAGATTAAAGCTGCTGCACGTCAACCAGGTGTTCGTGCTAAAATTGCAGTGAAAACAAATGATCATCGTATCGATCCAGTTGGTGCTTGTATTGGTATGCGTGGTACACGTATTCAGGCAGTACAATCTGAATTGAATGGTGAGCGTATTGATGTTGTGGTTTGGTCAGATGATCCTGCACAATATATCGCAAGTGCATTAGAACCTGCTGATGTGTCAGGTATTGTCATTGATGAAGATGCACATACAGCAGATATTATTTTCGCTACAAGTGATCAGCTTGCTCGTGCAATCGGTTCACAAGGACAAAATGTTCGTCTCGCATCTGAATTAACTGGTTATAAACTAGACATGATGCTTGAAGATGAATATCGTGCTCGTCAGCAAAACGAAGCACAACAATATCTAGACATGTTTGTAACGCGTCTTGATATTGAAGAAGACTTAGCAATGGCTCTTGTGGAAATGGGCTTTACTTCATTAGAAGAAATTGCTTATGTACCTGCTGAAACATTTGATGAAATCGAATTGGATGCAGAGTTGGTAGAATTATTGCAAAGTCGTGCAAAAGAAGCTGCTTTGGCGGATGCGTTGAAACAGCAAGAAAATATACAAGATCCAAGTGCAGAACTTCTAGCAATGGAAGGTATGACACAAGAGATCGCTCATTCATTAGCCGCTCGTGGTGTGGTCACTGTCGATGATTTGGCAGACCAAGCGACTGACGATATTTCAGATATCGAAGGTTTAGGTGCTGAAAAAGCAGGTCAGCTCATTATGAAAGCGCGTGAATCATGGTTTAACTAGGAGGAAATACATGACGGATAAGTCAATTCAAGAGTTAGCAGTCAGCGTAGGACTTTCAGTTGAAAAGCTTCTAGAACAAGTGCGTGAAGCAGGTTTGCCGCAAAAAAAAGCCGATGACAAAATCACGACTCAACAGCAAGATACCCTCGTCAACCATTTGAAAAAAGCACATGGTCAAGACGCTGGTCATGCAGGAAAAATCACGTTGAAACGTAAAACAACGAGTACTGCCAAAGTGGCAAGTACATCAGGAAAGGCGAAAACCATCAATGTAGAAGTACGTAAGAAACATACTTTTACCAAGCCGGATCCTGAGCAAATCAAGGCAGAAGCTCTTGCAAAAGCAGAGGCAGAAGCCAAAGCACGTGCAGAAGCTAAAGCACGTGAAGAATCTGAACGCAAACAGCGTGAGGAAACAGAAAGTAAAGCGAAAGCAACATTAGATGCAATGCGTGCTGCACAACATAAAAAAGAAGTTGCTGCAGTTGCGCCTAAAGCTGAAGTGGTTGTGAAAAGAAAATCAACCAATAAGCCAATTACCAAAGTTGTGACTAAAACTGTTGAAACACCAGAACAGAAAAAAGCACGTGAGGCTCAGGCTGCACAGCTGAAAGCAACTGAGGAAGCAGCTCGTCGTAAGGCTGCTGAAGAAGCTCAACAACGCACACTTGAACAAATGCGTAAAATGGCTTCTAAATATTCGAGTGACGATTCAACTGCCACAATTCGCGTGATTGATGATTCTCCTCTCGCTGCTGGTCTGGTTGGTCAGGCATATGAAGATTCATTTAATCAAGAAGACCGTGAAATCAAACGTGGTGGAAATGCCAAAGATTCACGTGGTCAGAAGAAAGGCGGTCGCCGTGGACAAGAAGAGCAATCTTTTAGTCATAACCCGCACAAACGTGGCTTAAAAACAAGTCAGGCAAACAAGCATGGCTTTGAAAAACCAGTTAAAAAACAAATTTATGATGTTGAAATTGGTGCCACAATTGTTGTTGCTGACCTTGCTCAGAAAATGGCAGTTAAAGTCCGTGAAGTAATTAAAACACTGATGAAAATGGGTGAGTTGGTTACACAAAATCAAGCAATTGACCAAGATACAGCTGCATTGGTTGTAGAGGAAATGGGACACAATCCTGTACTCGTTTCTGAAACGGCAGCAGAGGATAACTTGCTTGAAGCGGCTGAAGAAGCACGTGGTGCACAAACAACTCGTCCACCGGTTGTTACAATCATGGGTCACGTTGACCATGGTAAAACTTCATTGCTTGACCGTATTCGTCGTTCTAAAGTTGCGGCGGGTGAAGCGGGTGGTATCACTCAGCACATTGGTGCATACCATGTGAAAACTGACAAAGGAATTATTACATTCCTGGATACACCTGGACATGCTGCATTTACTGCGATGCGTTCACGTGGCGCTAAAGCGACTGATATCGTGGTTCTTGTTGTTGCTGCGGATGATGGTGTAATGCCACAAACAGCAGAAGCTATCGACCATGCACGTGCCGCTGGTACTCCAATTATTGTTGCGATCAACAAAATGGATAAAGAAAGCGCTGATCCAGATCGTGTATTGAATGAATTGACAACTAAAGAAATCGTTCCTGAACAATGGGGCGGTGATGTACCTGTAGCAATGGTTTCAGCTCATTCTGGTCAAGGTATTGATGAGCTTTTAGATCTTATTTCAATTCAGGCTGAAATGTTGGAATTGAAGGCATCTGAAGAAGGTGCAGCACAGGGTGTAGTTATTGAGGCTCGTGTAGATAAAGGTCGTGGTGCGGTTACGTCTATTCTGGTACAGAACGGTACATTGAATGTCGGTGATCTGGTTCTTGCCGGTGCATCTTATGGTCGCGTTCGTGCGATGACAGATGAAAATGGTCAGCGTATTAAATCAGCAGGACCTTCTATTCCTGTAGAAATTTTAGGTTTACCTGATGCACCAATGGCAGGTGATGAAGTTCTTGTTGTAAATGATGAGAAAAAGGCACGTGAAGTTGCTGATGCGCGTATGGATCGTGAACGTCAAAAACGTCTTGAGCGTCAAAGTGCAATGCGTCTTGAAAATATCATGGCATCTATGGGCAAAAAAGACGTTCCTTATGTGAATGTTGTGCTTAAAACAGATGTACGCGGTACTTTAGAGGCATTAATCGTCGCATTGACTGATTTATCTACTGATGAAGTTCGCGTACGCGTGATTGGTTCCGGTGTTGGTGCAATTACCGAATCTGATGTAACACTTGCTGAGTCTTCTGAAGCTGTTCTTCTTGGCTTTAACGTACGTGCAGACAATACTGCGCGCCAAAAAGCGGATGAAGATGGTATGGATATCCGTTACTACAGCGTAATCTATGAATTGATTGATGATGTTAAATCTGCGATGAGCGGTAAGCTAGCTCCTGAACATCGTGAAACAATTTTGGGTGTGGCTCAGGTTCGTGAAGTATTCCGTTCTAGCAAGTTTGGTGCAGCTGCGGGTTGTATGGTGATGGAAGGTGTTATCCATCGTAACAAACCTATTCGTGTCCTTCGTGATGATGTTGTTATCTTCCAAGGTGAGCTTGAATCACTACGTCGCTATAAAGATGTTGTTGATGAAGTTCGTGCTGGTATGGAATGTGGTCTTGCGGTGAAAGGCTATAATGACATCAAAGAACTTGATAAGATCGAAGTTTATGATGTTCAAGAAATTAAACGGAGTCTTTAATGGCGGGTAGTCAGCGTCTTAAGCGTATGGCGGATAGTGTGCAACGGGAGTTGTCTGAGCTTATCCGTCAGGAGCTTAAAGATCCACGTCTAGGTGGTCTAGTGACCATCTCTGGCGTGAAAGTCAGCCCAGACTTAGGTTATGCCGATGTTTATGTGACCGTCATGGGACGTGAATTAAACGATGACCAAAATGAAACAGCACACAAAGAAACTTTGGAAATTTTAAATAATGCTTCAGGTTTCTTGCGTCAGGAATTGGGTCGCCGTATCAAGACACGTATAACGCCTCGTTTGCGTTTCCATTATGATAAAACCAATGCATACGGTAACTATATGTTTGGTCTGATTGCTGAGGCAGTCAAAGATTTGCCTGAGCAAAAAGAAGATTAAATACTAGACAATAGTAAAAAAGCTGCCCTGGGGCGGCTTTTTTTGTGGATAACTTTCAACTTATCCCCAGTTATTTCAACTGAGTAAAGAAAATATACAATTAAATGAAAAATTCTGTTTAGAATGTTTTTATGTCAACAAATACAAATAAATACCTGAGGTTAATTTCTATGATCAAAAAAACTTTGGTTGCACTGACATTAGCAAGCACGCTGACATTTACAGGATGCGGATACAACACATTACAAGCGAAAGATGAAGCGGTAACAGCATCTTGGTCAGAAGTTGAAAACCAGTACCAGCGCCGTGCTGATTTGGTTCCGAATCTAGTCAATGTTGTGAAAGGGTATGCAACACACGAGGAAAAAGTTCTGACAGAAGTGACACAAGCACGTGCTAATGTTGCGGGTCTAAAAGTTGATAAAGAAGTTTTGAATGACCCTGAGTTATTTAAAAAATATCAGGAAGCACAGTCGCAAATGACTGGTGCATTATCACGTTTATTAGCTGTGGCAGAAAATTATCCAGATCTTAAAGCCAATGAACAGTTTAAAGACTTACAGGCGCAGCTTGAAGGGACAGAGAACCGTATAGCAGTTGCACGTAATCGCTATATATCTACAGTTCAGGACTACAACACCTATGTTCGTCAATTTCCACAGGTTGTAACAGCTAAAGTCATTGGAATGAAAGCAAAACCGAACTTCAGTGCTGAATCAGGTGCAAATAAAGCTCCAACAGTAAATTTCTAATTAATACTTTATAGGTGCTGGAATGTGGAAACAAAGCAACACTTTGGTAACTTATCTTCGGTATATGATGTGCATTATTTTGCTCATCATATTTGGAGTGATGTACCAAAGTACTGCCTATAGCCAGACAGCTACGGCAACTGATACAGGGCATGAAACAGAAGATGCTGTAGTGATGCATAAAATCATCAAAGAGCAGCAACAAAAATCTTCAAATACATCCTCCTCCGCGCCAGCACCTCAGCAAAGTAATGTTGCATCTCAGCCTGTTGCTAATGATATGGCTGAAGGGCAAACTACAAGAACCTTGCCTACACTCAATGAACCTATTGTTGATCAGGCAAACTTGTTAAGCCCGCAAGATAAACAAAGTTTAGATATTCAAATCAAAACATTACATGATCAGGGCAAAGCACAAATCGGTGTCATTATTGTTCCTACGACGGGACAGGAAGATATTTTTGATTATGCCATGCGAGTAGCTCAAGCTTGGAAGCTTGGTTCAAAAGAACATGATAATGGTCTACTTATGGCAATTGCTGTAAATGATCATAGGATTCAAATTTTATCAGGCTATGGTTTAGAAGGGGTTTTGCCAGATATTGTACTGAGTCGAATTATTCGTAATCAGATCACACCATATTTCAAGCAAGGTCAGTATGCACAGGGCATACAATCTGGGATTAATGAAATTACCCATATCCTAAATCAAGATCCTGAAGTTGCTCAGCAAGCTGCACAAGAACTAAAAGAGCGTCAAGCCCAGGCGCTACATGAGCAACAAGCCAAAGAAAAAACATTTACTACGGTTGCAATTATTCTTATTGTTGGAATATTTGCATCATTTATCGTGGGCAATCGTTTGAGTGCAGCAACAGCAGGTGTGGCAGCAACAGCTGCAGGCTTGATTTATGGTTCAGGAATTGTTTTAAGTTTGGTTATGGGGATAGGTGTGTTTTTCCTACTCATTACTTCAATTGCTCAGCTCATTTTTCAGGCATTTCTCTCTGGTGGAGGAGGTCGTGGAGGAGGCAGCGGTGGTGGCTTTGGTGGAGGAGGCGGCTATAGTGGCGGCGGTGGAAGCTTTGGTGGTGGTGGAGCATCAGGATCATGGTAACAAAAACAGATACAACAGAAATTATTACTGAGCCAAAGCTGAATGAATACGTACAACCTAGCTTTAAACGTTGGCTTAAACATTTTTTTTATATGCCCGCTTCAAAGCGTTATTTTACGAAACAAGATCAATATGCGATTGCTGAAGCTGTTAGGCAAGCCGAGTTAGGACATGTGGGGGAAATACAGGTGGTGATAGAGGGACACATTCCTTGCTCAGCAGCATACCATCAAAATACACGTTTACGAGCACAGCAACTTTTTGCAGAGCTTGGGGTATGGGATACCGAGCAAAATAGCGGGATTCTTTTATATCTAAACTTATGTGAGCGTGCAGTAGAAATTGTGATTGATCGGGGGATAAATAAAGCCACAGATCAGGCTGAATGGAACCGGATTTGTGATCAGATCACATCAGAGTTAAAAAATAAAAATTATCGGGAAGCTGTTGTTCAGGGAGTGTTAGATATCGGGATAATACTTTCTGAATATTATGAACAAAACACACCTGATCAGGAAAATGAAATCGAAAATAGCCCAATTATTTTAAATTAATCATAATAAATTTATATGGGTAAAAAGTGACAAATTTTGTCACTTTTTTACTTTAAATCTTGAATCTATTGAAAACATTTAAAATATAAGTTTTTGAATTTAAATAATAAAAATAGTTGGCATGCATACTGCAATAATAAATATGCAAAAAAGCAAATTTTTATTTATTTTATTGGGGAAATATATGAATACTCAAAAGGGTTTTACCTTGATTGAACTCATGATCGTCGTTGCGATCATCGGGATTTTGGCGGCGATAGCGATACCGCAGTATGGAAACTATTCATCACGGACTCGAGCTTCAGCAGCAGCTGCAGAATTATCTTCGATAAAAACTGCTATTAATGAATGTATTGCAAATATTGGCACTGCTACAGGATGTAGTGCAGGTGCTAACGGTGTCCCAGCATTAACAGATTTTCAATTGACTAGGAATGTAACAGCACTAACTTCAATTACAGATGGAGTGATCACGGCAACAACTGGTGCAACTAGTACTGCAGGAGTTAATTTAACTTATATACTTACGCCGACTTTTGGTGCAGGGAATGCTAATATGATTTGGACCAATTCTGGAACAACATGTGATGCTGTACGTGGCTTTAAACCAGGTGCTGGTGGTTGTCCATAATTTTGAAATTAAAATTTGAAGGATGCATCCTAAATAGGGGTGCATTTAAGCAATTATGGAGTTATTTGTTGATCAAAGAAATAGTTTTATTTTAAGATGCAAGAAAGTTTATAATTTCCAAACTAAAATTGCTCAATATTTGGTTCTATGAAAGCTTTAATGCTTATTCTTTCACTTGTTCTGCTTTGCATTGCTTATCTGCTTCCAATCCATTTTAAGCCGTGGCCATTGTTTTATAGTGAAGTCCTGACATTTGCATCAGCATTTGCTTTGCTGAGTGTTTTTCTAAAGCAACCTTTTCACATTCCAAAAGCACAAATTTGGGGTTTAACCATTGTGCTTATCCCAATGATTCAGTGGGCATGTGGACAGGTCTTGGATTTTGGTAATGCATTATTATGTAGTGCTTATTTACTGGCTTTTATTCTCATGATTATTGTGGGATATAACTTATCTAAAACAGAGCAAAGTCGAGAAAAGATCTTTACTATTTTTTCTGCCGCGATGTTGGCGACCGCGGCTATTTCAAGTGTTATGGCTGTTCTTCAGTGGTTGGATTTAGCTCCAATCCAGAACATATTGATGCGTTTTGTGGGAAATAGACCCTATGCAAATTTTGGACAGCCGAATAATCTCGCTACATTTTTAATCATAGGATTATTTAGTGCTTTATATTTATATGAAAAGCGAAAAGCTTCATTGGTTTTGCTTATTCCATCTTCATTATTGATTATTTTTAGTATTGCTTTAACACAGTCCCGTACAGCTTGGGTGGTGTGTTTATTTACTATATTGTATTGGGGAATCAAACAGTTTAAACAAAATAAACGATTAACATTACCTAAAATGTTTTTCTGGGTGGCATGTTTTATTGTTTGTATTAGTATCCTGCCAAATTTAACCGCATATATTGCTCAATTATCACAACAGGATTTGGTGCAGACTGCTTCTGTTGTTGAGCGCGCTTCATCAGGTTATTTACGTTTGGATATGTGGAATCAAATGCTGTATGCGATTGCAAATCATCCTTGGTTTGGGTATGGATGGAATCAGACTAGTCTTGCACAAATGACAGTTTATGAATTTTATCCGAACCATGAGTGGATCAAGAGTGCTCATAATGTCATTTTAGATGTATTGGTATGGAATGGTGTGATTCTTGGTGGCATTATTATTCTGTATTTTACTTTATGGATTTATTGGTTAAATCGAGGAGTAAAAGAAACGACGTCCATCGTAGCAACTTTGATGGTTTGTGCGATTCTCATTCATGCCATGCTTGAATACCCAATCCATTATGCGTATTTCCTTTTGCCGATGGGTTTTTTATTGGGGATTATTCAGGGGCAATACAAAAATCTTGAAAGTTTTACGTTAGCCCCTTGGCTTGTTAGAGGCAGCTGGTTGGGTGGGATTATCATCTTAGCGGTTATTTGCTGGGATTATGATTTGTATCGGGTACAAATTGCTGAAGCAAATAGATTATCCGACCAAAAAAGACAGGATCAAGAAAGCAGTTTGGATCAACCTATTCTTTTATTGACTCAGTTTAAACATCGTGTGCAATGGGTTGCCCTAAATCCATTGAGTCATGTATCTGATGAAGAGTTAGCTCGTATTAAGCCGATGGTACAAAACAATGCATCCTTATATGATTTAACCCGTTATGCCCAACTACTTGCATATAATGGCAAGATCAAAGAAGCAGAACAGCAACTCTGGATCATTCAAAATCTTTATAAAAAGTCTTTAACAATAGAAAGCTTGTTAAATCCTGATGGAAAAAAATCCCTCAAATTATGAGGGATTTTTTCATGCTCAAGTTCATTGTTTAATCATCATGAGAAATTTGGCTCTGGATGTAGTTTTCAATACCAACAGTTTCTGTTAAATCAAGTTGGGTTGTAAGCCAGTCCCAATACTCTTCTTCTTTTTCCAGGATTTCCTGAACCAAATCACGTGTTACATAATCCAGTTTTTCTTCAGCCAGACTCACAGCAGATTTTAATGTTTCAATATTTTCTTTGACCTTACGAACATCGCAGTTCAACACTTCTACAGTGTGTTGACCAATATATAATTTTCCAAGATGTTGCAGATTAGGTAAGCCTTCTAAGAATAAAATACGCTCAATAATTTTATCTGCATGTTTCATTTGTCGAATTGATTCTTTGTATTCTGCAGAACCTAACTTTTCAATTCCCCAATCATTGAACATGCGAGAGTGTAAAAAATACTGATTAATTGCTGTTAAGTGATGATATAAAACCTGATTAAGCTGGTTGATTACGTCACGATTGCCTTTCATTCTATATGCTCCATCAAAATGTCTGCCTTAAAATGAATTAAGGCAATCAATCGTTATATCTTAAACAACTCGGGAGTATCTTGCGAGTAATTTATAGAACGGTAAATGAAAATCGCAATCAAAAACGATAAACATATAAAAAATAACCCGCTTTGAGTCGAAGCGGGGGAGGAGTGGTCATTCGACCATGAAAAGATAGGATTGTTTAAATATTCAGGCTGCAACTGAAATACGAGCTGCTATTTGCGCCAATTCTTCGTTAATAATACTTTTTGCCTCAGGGGCGCAACGTCCACAGCATGTACCCAAGTCAAGTTCTTCTCTGATTTGACGATAGCTTTCCGCGCCATTTGCCATAGCATCTTTAATATCTTGATCTGTAATACCACGACATAAGCAAACGTACATGAGAATAAACCACAAAGTTAAATGCGATAATTGATATTATTGATAATTATTATCGTTTGTCAATGAAATTCATTTGAAATATCATTTGTATTCATTGTCTTTTTGAATAAAAAAATACCACCTGATCGGTGGTATTTATTAAAAGAAAGTAAGTTATTGATTGATAATAACAACACCATCCATCTCAACTAGAGCACCCTTTGGTAAACTTGCGACACCTAGAGCTGCTCTGGCTGGATAAGGCTGAGCAAAATACTCCCCCATGATCTGATTAACGAGTTGAAAGTTTGATAGGTCAGTCAGGAAAATATTCAATTTTGCAAAATCAGCGAGTGAACCACCTGCAGCTTCACATACAGCCTTAAGGTTATCAAATACTCGACGGATCTGAGCCTCAATGCCATCAACCAGTTCCATACTATAAGGATCTAATCCGATTTGCCCAGAGAGATAAAGTGTATTATCAACTAAAATCGCTTGTGAATATGTTCCAATCGCAGCTGGGGCATTTTCAGTATGAATAACTTGGCGGGACATCGATTTCTCCTTTATTTGATTTCAGTTCATCATAATGGATGAACTGTTTTCATAAAAGCCATTATCGGTTAATTCATTAACAGGCTTTAGAAATTTCATTGATGGTCGCTGGCATGGCTAATCGTGAAATACGTGGAAAACCAAAATGCATTCTTAATTCACGGATGATCTGTGCGATTTGATTACGATTATTGACCACAATATTTACATAGGTCTTGCCTTCGTAGACACGGACTGCTTCAACCCCTGTTTTTGATTTACGGCATAGATAAATCAATTCGGAAATTTGCTCATCATTCAAAAGCATATCTATACATAAATAGGCAGTAAAGTTTACATCGTCTTCTTCTTCTGAAGTCCAGTGTAATGCCATGATGTTTTCAGGATGTAAATGCTGTTCATGTAGTAAATTATGACAACGTGCACGGTGGACAATTAAGCCACGACGAGATAAATGTCCCTGTATCGGATCTCCTAAAACTGGATTGCAGCAATGTGCATATTTTACATCTACACCTTCTGTACCCTGTATAAGTCGATCAGATGCATGGTCATCTTCAACTTGATCCTGTGCAAATAAATGATTTGCAACAAGCTGAGGCAGTAAATCACCAACCGCAATTTGTTCAAACAATATTTCTTTATTTTCTACATGCCGCCATTCTAAAAGATCTATCCAGTCTGAATCTGATAGATCTTTAACAGAGCGGTTAAATAGTTTTAAAGCACGATTTAGTGCCTGCTGTCCCACTAAACGTTGTTCATCAATATCTTGTTCTTTTAAAATGTTCTGGATAGCACGCCTGGCTTTTTGAGTATTTATAAAGCTGAGCCAGTCTGGATTCGGGGTTGCTAAAACATCTGTTATAATTTCAATGACTTGACCACTAGTTAAAGGTGTTGATAGAGGTTTAATATCACCATTGATTTTTGCACCTACTGCATGATTACCTAAAAATAAACTGGCAGAGTATGCAAAATCTACTGCTGTAGCACCTTGAGGAAGTTCATGTAATTGCCCGTGCGGAGTATAAACCCAGATTTTTTCTTGATGAAGGTAATCCAGTAAATCGTTAAAAGTTGTTTTCGCACATTCACCACCAACGAGCATATTGAGATTTTTCATAGAGGCTTGAATGGCAGAACGGCAGGCTTGAGGAGCATTTTCCCCTAAAACCACACCAAAACGTGCTGCTTTACGCATTAATTCTGTCTGAATCGTCAAAGATAAAGTCGTTTTTTCACCCTTCAAACGAATCATGAGTGATTGGTTGCCACCAGGGAGGGGGCGACGGATATGGTCTTCAAAATGTAAAACCTGAAAATTTTCCCGGAGTGCTTCAACGAGGCGGTCACAGTCGGCAATACTTTGCAAAATAATCTCAAAAGCATGGCTATGAGTAAGTTCTTGAAGGTCTATTTCATTTTTTACAAAGTGGCGGAGTAGTTCAATATTATTATTTTTCTTTTTAATACGCCCCTGAATATTGTATGTATTTAAAAGATCAGCAAGGTTTTGCTCCCAGATCGCTTGGTATTTACAGCGCTCAGGTTTGGTAATGAGTAGGTTTTCCTGAACATTATTATACATATCCAGATCGAGATTCTGATAACAGAGATGTTCAAGATTGTCAGCCATTTCATTCATCCCAACGAGTCGAGCCATTGGAACGAAAATATCAAATGTTTCTTGGGCAATACGTGCTCGTTTATCAGGGCGTAATGCACCGAGGGTTGTCATATTATGATAGCGGTCAGCAAGTTTGATAATAATGACGCGAGGATCTTGTAGGGTTGCTTGTAAAATTTTTCTGAAGGATGCTGCTTTATTATATTCTTTATCGCTTGAGTGACTTAGTTTGGTAACACCATCAACTAACTCTGCAACGACTCGACCAAACTTTTCAGTAATATCATCTTTACTAAAATCAGTATCTTCAATGACATCATGTAAAAGAGCAGCCATGAGTGTTTCAGCATCCATACGCATATGTGCCAAAATACAGCTTACAGCGATCGGATGTAAAATATAGGGTTCGCCACTCTTTCTGGTTACACCAGAATGAGCGATATCGGCATAATCGCAGGCCGCAAGAACTCGTTCGACGTCACTTGATTTTAAGTATGCATCGATAATCATATTGAGTTGTCGTTTGGCTTGGCTGACCTCTTCGCCTGGCATATAACACCTACTCCGAAAACACTAATTTGAGACTATATTTTCCAATCCTTTAATGAAAAGCATATTGAAGCGCTTGTCAATTTCTTGGAAGAAAAAAATATAATTTTTTTTAACAAATATTTTGGATTTTGTCGATCTTTTCACAAAAACTGCAAGATAAAAAAGCCTAGTTGAAAAACTAGGCTTTTTGATGAAAGTTTAACTTATTGGAAAGAGAAACTTTCAAGATTGAGATTATTTGCAGAAAGAGCCAAATCAAGACTAGACGTTTGATAGTCTTGATCACGTTGTTTTAAGATATCTTTAGTTACATGACCTGCTGCAATTTCACGTAAAGCGACAACAGTTGGTTTGTCATTATCCCATTCAACAGTTGGTTCAATACCTTGGCGTGCGAGTTGACGCGCGCGTTTGCTTGCCACTAGTACAAGCTCAAAGCGGTTGTCTACATGGTCTAAACAATCTTCAACGGTTACGCGTGCCATAAGAATTCTCGTTTGAATACAAAATTTTTAAATAGACTTCACAGTATAAAATGCTTTGACAACAGACTCAAGTTTTATCCACTTAATCTTGTGATTGCGGCGTGATTAATTTTTGAATCAGATCCTTATGACGATGTGCTTGTTGAGCCAATGTTAAACGGTTGGCATTAATCACTGATTCAAGGTCATGCAAGGCTTTGTTAAAATCATCATTGATGATAATAAAATCAAAGTTTACATATTGCTGCATGTCTTCAACAGCACAGCTCAAACGATGTTCGATGACTTCAACGGAATCTGTTCCACGATTTGATAATCGTTGACGTAAGTCAAATTGTGTTGGAGGGAGAATGAATATTTGTTTGGACTCTGGGAAAAGTTTACGTACCTGCTGTGCACCTTGCCAATCAATCTCAAGTAAAACATCATGCCCTTTGGCGAGTTGCTCTCTTACAGTTGCTTGTGAAGTTCCATAATAATTACCAAATACTTCGGCATATTCGATAAATCCGCCTTCAGAAACCTGTGCTAAAAACTCTTCTTTGCTTGTAAAATGGTAATGTACGCCATGTAGTTCACCAGGGCGTTGCCCACGGGTCGTATGAGAAACTGAAACATGTAAATTACTAACACGTTCAAGCAGGGCTTTCACCAAAGATGTTTTGCCTGTTCCCGAAGCAGCTGAAACGACAAACAATAGACCCGACATGATATTTTTCCTGATATGATAAAATATCTTCTCTATTTTAGAGCAGACGAGAATCAAACAAAATAGCTAGAAGTGTTTTGTTGGTATTTTTCTCAAAAAAGTTAGCCAGATTTAGCCATTATTGAGGATCTTATGGAAATTGTATTGGCCAATCCACGTGGTTTTTGTGCAGGTGTAGACCGTGCAATTGCGATCGTCAATCGTGCCTTGGAATGCTTTAATCCGCCGATCTATGTGCGTCATGAAGTTGTTCACAATAAATTTGTCGTTGATGATTTACGTCAACGTGGTGCTATTTTTGTTGATGAACTTGATGAAGTTCCAGATGGCAATATTGTTATCTTTAGCGCGCATGGTGTATCGAAAGCTGTTCAGCAAGAAGCGGAACGCCGTGGTTTAAAAGTCTTTGATGCGACTTGTCCTTTGGTCACGAAAGTGCATATTGAAGTGACTAAATATGCACGTGAAGGTACTGAAGCCATTTTGATTGGTCATGAAGGTCATCCAGAAGTTGAAGGCACTATGGGGCAATATGACAAAAATAATGGTGGCGATATTTATCTGGTAGAGGATGAAGAAGATGTAGCATCACTCAATATCCGTCATCCAGATAAAGTAGCTTTTGTAACCCAGACTACACTCTCAATAGATGATACTGCAAAAGTGATTGATGCTTTACGTGAAAAATTCCCTAAAATTCAGGGGCCGCGTAAAGATGATATTTGTTATGCAACACAAAATCGTCAGGACGCAGTGCGTGATCTTGCTTCGAAATGTGATGTGGTGCTTGTGGTAGGATCACCGAACTCCTCAAATTCAAATCGTCTAAGAGAACTTGCCGAGCGTATGGGGAAACATGCTTATTTAGTTGATAATGCTGATGAACTTCAGCAAGCATGGTTTGAAAATGTCGAGAAGATTGGCGTAACAGCTGGTGCATCAGCGCCTGAAATATTAATTAAGCAAGTGATTCAGCGCTTACAGGATTGGGGGGCAAATGCTCCTGAAGAACTTGAAGGACGAGAAGAAAATATCACATTTAGTTTACCGAAAGAGCTTCGTATTTTTGTGACACAAGTCTAATAAAAAATATTAAGAAAAATAAGACAGATAGCTGGTTACCAGTTATCTGTTTTTTTATGCCTTTTATCTTCATTGTATTGGTTTTGTAAGAATAAAAAATAAGATAGAAATATAAATTGGGGAATTTATGTTTATGTTTAGGGGAAAAGGGTTCACCTTAGTTGAACTGATGGTCACGATTGCAATTATTGCCATTATTAGTACATTTGCTGTGCCATCTTATAACCAGCTGATATTAAAAAAAAACCTGGATGCGAGTGTCAGAAGTTTAACCAATACATTGAATTTGGCTCGTTCCAAAGCTGCTTTGGAGCGAAGAACAATTTCTGTCGTTTTAAATTCAGATTCTTTTAATACAGCAACCCAGCTGAACTGGATGCCTAAAGGACAAACTATTTTAAAAAAACCATCACCAGTTATTTCTATTCAATATCGAATGGATGGAACGATTTCTCAAGGAAGTGATGTAGACATTGAAATGTGTGAACAAATCTCAGGAAAACTGTCTAAAAAATTTACGATTTCAAAGTTAGGTGTTGTCCAGTCTGTTGTTCAGGGGGATTGCTCATGATGAAAACAATATATAAGCAAAAAGGAATTGGTCTTGTTGAAGTTTTGGTTGCACTTATTGTTTTAGCACTAGGTGTATTGGGATATGCCGCGCTGCAATATAAGGCGGTAGAAGCAAATAGTGAGTCTGGTAGTCGAATTATTGCGGTGAATCTCGCACGAGATTTGACAGAACGTATGCGAGCAAATCCAGCAGCATTTGCAACCTATAAAACAAGAATGGGATCAGCAGAAAGTCAAAAAAAATATAGTACAAATTGTTTTTCCAATTTTTGTTCAGCAACACAATTTGCTGAATTTGATGTTGCTCAGGTTGTGTTAAACGCAGAACGTTTTGCTATGACGATGAATATCATGAAATGCCAAGGGAATAATAATAATAGGCAATGTATCTATGTCGCTTGGGGGGATACCAGTGCAACCGATGGGACTAATGCCGGGGATTGTACCAATGCAACGAGCTATCAATCTGATTCAACTTGTTTAGTGATGGAGGCGTACTAATGAAACAAGGTGGTTTTACGCTTCTGGAATTGATGATTGCTATTGCCTTGGGATTGATTGTAATCGCTGCTGCGTCCATTTTGCTTATTACAGGTCATAAAGGCTTACTCATGCAACAGGGAAATTCTGACTTGCAAGATAATGCCAATTTTGGTTTGAACTATATTGCTCGAGATATAAGACTTTCCAATTTAAATACCGAAACGGCAGTAATCACAGATACTTTGCCAAAAGGAGGTGTGATTTTAAGTCTGAATAATGTACCTATCGATCCTGATTCTGCGTGGAAGGAAGAGTATCAAACGCGCAGCAGCACTGGTTTGACAAATGTTAATAACGTTTCTGGAGGTACTGTTGGTGCTGAATTAAAAAGTGATGTATTAACTATTCAATATTTACCAGTACAAACAGGTGGCATGGATTGTGAAGGTACTGAAATAGACAATATAAATCAAATGGTGATTCAGAGGTATTTTTTAAGGGCTGATAGTAATTCTTTAGGTACTGAACCAAGCAATTTAGCTTTAGTCTGTGATGCAGGGAGATACAAACCAGGTGAAGCCTTAGAAGGAATGGGGACAGATAGTCAAATTATTATGAAGCGTGTGGAGTATTTTAGGGTTTTATTGGGAGTAGTGGGGGTAAAAAATGATGAAGTGAATAAAGATAAGTTTAAATACCTAGATGCCACAAGTTATATGGCTTTACCTGCTGCAAACCGCCCTCGAATTGTTTCAATCAGCTTAGGATTGTTAGCTCGCTCACCATTGACTGTTGGTCAAGGTAAAGCGGTAGATGATTCAAAAGCATTCACTATTTTAGACAAGACCGTTCGTCCAAAAAATCAAAATAATTCTCCAAAATTTATAAGACAGGCCATTAGTCAAAATATCACGCTACGCAATGCTTTAGGGGAGAGAGAATAATGAAAAGGCAAAAGGGGGCAACGCTAATTATTGTAATGATTTTGCTGATTATTATTACTGGGATAGGAACACTGGCAATACGAGAAAGTCTCACTTCCTTAAATATAGCAACAAATAGCCAAGCGACTCAATTAATGTTGCAAAATTCTGATGCAGCATTATTTCAAATTGAAAATTTACCAGAATCAGATTTGGCACTGCAATGGACTAAAAGGGGCATTTTTGGCTTAATACAAGGTAATAATAATAAAGGAAATGAGCTGATATTTTGCTTTAGAGGCGATCAGTCTGATTTTTTTGATCAAAATAAAGCAAGTATTTCAAAACTAGACGCATCTGGAAAATTTAATAATTCTTCTTTAGGTTCAGATGGTTACTGTAAGGTTGGAAAGCCTGAGAATTACTTTACTAGTGGGCGACAAGCAGTAATGACACAGATTTCACTTACTTATCCAAATACTGAGTCTAATGATATATTTGGCAATATGATTGGCGGGACTGCTATAGAAACATTAGGTTTGCCAAATCGCGAAAGAGTTATCATAAATGCTGTTTCGATTATGCCTACTTTATCTACAGCATCAAACGTGGAGATTAATGATTGTTTATCTCAACATTTAAATAATAGTCAAACTTCAAATATTACTAGCTGTTTAGCGGATTTGAATGTTCCATTTACAACTTTTGTGGCGGAGTACGTTATTGGTCCGACCTTTACATCGTAATGGGTAACAGAAATGAATATTAAATTTAGATCGCATTTTACTCAATTTAGAGGAAGATATTTAGCGAGTTGTATATCTAGTATTATGACTTCTGCAATTTGTCTATCTGTTCCATCATATGCTAGCGATATTGATATTTATCAATCTCCTAAACAAGGTGTTATCACTTTGATGTTTATGCTTGATCTATCAGGGAGTATGACACAAACAAGCGTGGGTGATAGTGCATGTGATGTACCAAGTGGATTAACTATTAATTCGAATACTACTTCTGAATCAGCGACCACAAACCGACCTTATATACGTAATTATTGTAATGTTACAGGAAGAGTCAATTACTTTATGAGGCGTGGAACGTCGAGTTCCAACTATACTTATTTTAGGTGTGGAGCGAATGGTTCAACTTCAACTAGTGATTGTACTGAAAGCTTAAATTCTGAACCTGCGAATTTAGCTTCATTTAGTACAACAGGGACAAATCCTCGATATTATTATTCTAATGGACCATATCGATATTATGACCGTTTAACCCGCTTAAAAGATGGCTTGCATGATTTATTGCAAGGAAATCAAGCCAATAATATTACAGCGATTTCAGATGATAAAGTCATTGGTTTAGCCGTTTACTCAAGTAATGGTAATGGTCGTACCGGGCATATTGTTGTTCCAGCAAGACCTTTAAATGCAGAAGTAAATGGTGTAACTCAAAGACAAATTTTATTAAATTCAATTGCAGCAATGACAGCAGTGGGAGGAACCCCTACAGCGAATGCTTATGCCGAAGTTGCTTCTTATCTTTTGGGAACGACTACCATTGATTCATTGGATAAAACAAGTCATCCTTATATTTTTGTGCAAAATAACAATCAAAATTATCATATGTGTATGCAGTGGAGTGCCACAGGTTGTGCTGATTGGGGATTAAATTATGGTGGTTTTCTCCCTTCAATGATTGAAGGCTTAATTTCTGGAGCGCCTAATCAGCCAAGTCCTGATGTTGGATATAGTGGGACATTTTATTCTCAACTTTCTACTAATGGTTATAGTGGCTTTAATCTTTCTACGAATGATTCAAAAAACAGCAGTTTAACAACATATAATTCACCTCTCTCAGGGATAGATGATGACCAAAAAAAATGTTATGGGCAGGGAATATATGTCTTAACAGATGGGGAGCCTAATAGTTCAAGTACTGTTTTTTCTCAAAATTTAATGCAGCAGGCATTAGGAGGAGGCTCATATGCTTCAGCTTTAGATTGTTCTGGAAGCCTGTTTAAAGAGACTGACGGAACAACGGGCTGGTCATGTGTTAGTGATATGTCTCAATTTCTTTTGGGAAAGGATAAAGAGGCAAATAAAGTAAATAGGCAAACAAACCCCTTGGGTTTATCAATAAAAACAGCTGTTGTTGGCTTTGGAAGTAGCTTTAGTGGGATAGATTCTTATAATAAAAATCTTAATCCTCAGGCTAATGCATCAAATATAACAAATAACTCAAATGTAAGTGCCAATGTAAAAAATGCTGCGCTATGGGGAGTATATGGTGAAGGTGGATGGTATTCAGGCTCAAATTCACAAGATATCGTGGATAGTGTAAATAGCTTTTTGGGTGAATTGAATACTGACATACCTTCTGTTACTACGGGGACAGTCACAATTCCTGTGGATCAGTTAAATACTATTGCTCTACAAAAAAATGCTTATTATCCACAATTTCAGCCAACTCCTCAGCAAGATTATCAGCTTTGGGTAGGAAATCTTAAAAAATATTCAATAGTTAATGCACAGATTGTTGATCGCTATAACAATGAGGTTGTTGATGAAACAGGACGTATAAACGATAACTATGATTTATGGTCTCCTAGTTTATCCAGCACTGCGACAACTGTTGAGATTGCTGCTGCTCTTGTCGGAGGTGTAAAATCACAGCTGAGTCTAAGAGCAGATGCTAAAGGAATTGTCAATAGAAAACTACTTACAGATCGGAAATATGGAAGTACTGATATACAATCAGGTAGTTTAAATCAAATTAAATTAGATTATTTAACTGACACAGTTACCAAAAATGATCCTGACAGAGGTTATTTAATAGCATTACTTGGGTATGCGATAGATCCAACAAATTTAACTCAACTGAATAAGAATATAGAAACAGCTGCTGAATTACGTCAGGTCGGTGCAGTGATGCATTCTTCTCCGATATTAATTACAAATCAAGGAAAAATCACGTATACCGATAATAAAATTGGTTCAGAAAATAGAAAGGATTACGTTTTATTTGGTACCACACAAGGATTATTGCATGTTGTTGATGCTGAAAATGGCAAAGAAAAATTTGCTTTTGTGCCAAATGAAATGATTGAAAATCAAAAACAAGCATTTTTAAGACCAGAAACAACTTCGGATGGAATTGATCATCTGTATTATGGAATTGACGGACCTTGGGCAGTGTATTCAGAATATGTACTTGCTAATAATGATTTACATACGGTGGGTACTGGAAAAGGTGGTGATAAGGGGGTGCAAGTAGTATATGGTGGTCTGCGTATGGGAGGGAAAAGCTATTATGCACTTGATTTGGCAGATATAGATAATCCTAAACTACTCTTTAAAATTAATCCACAAGGTATATGTTCCAGTTCAAATCCTCTTGGATGTATGGGGCAAAGTTGGTCTAAACCTACAATTGCTTGGGTGAATTGGAAAGGTTATAAGAAACGGGTGATGTTTGTTGGCGGCGGCTATGATGCGGAAGGTAGTGGATCTGATGCCAACTCAACCGATAAATATAAAGGTTATGAATATGATGATTATAACCAAACCAATAAAATCGGTGCAGGCGTATATATGTTTGATGCTGAGAATGGTGATCTACTTTGGTGGGCAAGTGCAAATGCATCGGATTCAGTCAATAGTATAAGAAATGATGATTTAAAATATAGTGTTGTTAGTCAGATTAATGCTCTTGATCGAAATGCTGATGGTTTGGTTGATCATTTATATTTTGGTGATTTAGGCGGGCAAGTCTGGCGAATCGATTTGAATAATAAGGTGGGGGAAAATACAAAGTTATTTGCAAGAACTCCGACTCGAATTTTAAATTTGCATAATTCATTAAATCCTGCTGCCAGTCCCCGTTTTTATGAGGCTCCAGCATTTTCTACTTATATAGGTGATGGGGAGAGATTTGCTGTTGTTTCAATTGGTAGTGGCAATAGAAGCACACCTTTGGCTGAGTATAGCTCAGGTTCTAGTTATACAAATGATGGCATTTACAATATTTATGATAAAGATGTAACCCGTTCTGACTTATTTACCTTAAATGAAGCAAAAAGTGCATATTCAGTAACGTCTACTGGTTTACTTACACAAGATATCACATTGCAAACAGAATCAAGTGTTTCTGCATCTTCAATTAAAAAATTATATCCAATCACTGATGAAAATAGATTTAGTACTACTGAGATTCATGCAGGTTATTTGGTGACATCAGGATGGTATTATTTATTTGCGGGCAATAGAATTCAAACCCAAAAAGTTATGTTTAGGCCTACTGTGATTAATTATGATATGTATGTTGCGACATTTGATGCCAGTAAAGCAGGAATGTCAGGAGAGTGTGGAGCTGGCGTAAAAGGAGAAAGTTTTGCGACTTTATTTTGTATGCCATATGGTCAATGTGCAAAAGAATATGAAGCAGGATGGCATATACCTGGTTCAGCTTCTACAAATGCTAATCAAAAAAGTTTAGGGGTTGGTATCGTTGGTATTAATATCCTCCCTGGTGGAGGT